>NZ_JBNDMO010000011.1:0-259108 GCF_050436625.1 Paraburkholderia sp. GAS334
GATCGCTTCACCAGGAATCATTTGTAGAATGCAATTGACGTCCTGCCAGACGGCAGGTCTCTATCTGCCTTGCACACAAAAATTCAGACACTCCCCCCAAACGCCGCAAGAAGCGCCAATAGACCGACACGAATACAAGAAAAGGCCAAAAAAACAGCCAGAAAAACGAAAAATCAGAAAACCTGCCGAAGGCAATACTCAGCAACAGCATCGAGAACAGCCTCATCCTCCCCCACCGCGGTAGCGCATCGAACAGCCACATTAGGAAACGCCTCGCGACAGCGAGCAACAATCTCTGGCAGATCCCGCCTCACATGCCCGCCCTGCCCAAAAAAAACAGGCACAACCGTAATATCGCTACACCCAAGCGCAACCTGCGCGGAAACAGCAGCAGGCAAATCCGGCGACATCAACTCAAGAAAAGCCAGCGAAACAGGCCCGGCATCCCCGCGCGCAGCGGCCAGCTTCGCCGCGAGGCGGGCAAACGGCTCAGCCCATCGCGGATCGCGCGCGCCGTGCCCAAACAGAACGATTCCGTGCGTCCCCATCATGCAGTTTCCCGCAAAAGCACAACACGCTAGTGTCGATCAACCCACTTCAACCCGATCAACCCAAGAGCAAGATAGATCAACCCTGGCGTCGCCGCAGTCAAAGGCGCCGGCCACGTATTCAACGTGCCAATGTGCGAGAACAGCGTATTGAAGAGCTGAAAGCTCATCCCCAGCATGATCCCGCCAAACACCTTCACCCCCACCACGCCCGCGCGCGTATGCAGATACGCAAACGGCAACGACAGCACCAGCATCACGAACACCGCAAACGGATACAGCAGCTTGCGCCACAACGCGATCTGGTAACGCTGCGTGTCCTGATGATTCTCCGTCAAATGCTGGATGTAGCGGAAAAGATTGAACATCGACATCCGCTCAGGCGAAACCAGCAGCACCGACAGAATCTGCGGCGTCAACTCCGAACGTAGCGAATACTCAGGCAGCGTCACCTGTCTGGCGCGATAAACCGGGTTCAGCGCATCGGCCGGTTTCGCGCCCGCCGGCACAACATCGATCAACTGCGTATCGGTGACATCGGTCAATTGCCAGTGCCCAGGCGGCGCGTATGTGCCCGTCTTCGCGATGCGTACATTCGCCAGACGAAACTGCGAGTCAAACTCGTAAATGCGCACGTTGCTGATCGTGGCATCCGGACGCAGTTCGCCGACATTCACGAAACGCGTCACCTGCTCGCCATCGGAACGCGCCGTGAGCGTGTCCTTCACCCACACGCCCGATTCGAAGGTGCTCGACACCGCTGAACCCAGCGCCTCCAGCCGCACGCGTTCGGACAGCTGATCCGTATACGGTCCGACCACTTCGCCGATCAGATAGGTCAGAAACACCAGCGGAATGCCGATCTTCATCAGCGAACGCAGCGCCTGATTCGTCGCGAGGCCGGACACGCGGAAAATCGTGTACTCGGAATTCGCCGCCATCTGCGCAAACACGTAGATCGCGCTGATCAGCGCGGCCACCGGGATGATTTCGTAGAAGCGCGAGGGCGTCTGCAGCGCAACGCGCAGCACCGCGTAGCTGAATTTGTAGTTGCCGTGCCCGACCGAATTCAGTTCGTTGATCAGGTCGAAAAAGAAGAACAGACCCGAAAACGCGAACAGAATAAAGATGAACGTGAGGTAGATCTGACGTGCGAAATAATTTTCATAAATGCGCATCGGTCAGGCCCCCTGCGTCGAACGGTGGAGCATCGCCCGCGTGAACAGCGGACGGTTGCGCACGCGCAGCCAGAAAAGGAAGCCGACTATCGCCGCCACCACAATATGCAGCCCGATAATCCCGACGCCAAACGACAGTTTTCCCTGCTCGATCCACGATTGCACGACGTTCAAGAGATTCGAATACGTCAGATAAATCAGCACCGCCATCACCAGATTGATCGTGCGGCTGCGTCGCGGGTTCTGGTGTGCAAGTGGAATCGCCAGCAACATCAGGTTGATCGCGATCAGCGGCAAGCCGGCGCGCCACGCGAATTCGGCGAGGTTTTCCTTCGTCGGATTGCGGAACAGTTCGAGTGTCGGCGTGCCCGTCGTCGTGGGCGTGCTCACCACCGGCTGGCTCTGGATCTTCACGCCGTAGCGTTCGAATTCCATGATGCGGAAATCCGGATGACCCGGCTCGCCGTCATAACGACGGCCGTTTTCCAGCACGACAAAGCGGTCGCCATTCTTCTGCGTTTCCGTGTGGCCGTTCTTCGACACGATCACGTTGACCTTGCCGTTTTCCGTGCTCGTCACGAACACATTCTCCACGTGGCCCTGATCGGGCGACATCTTCTCGATGAAGAACACGCGATGGCTCGCCGGCGATTCGCGGAACTGGCCAGGCGCGAGCATCGATACTTCATCGCGCTGCTGGAAGCGCGCGCGAATCAGCTTGCTCTGCTGGTTCGACCACGGCCAGCCCACGAACACGAAGAACATGATGAGGATGATGATCGGCGTCGAAAACACGGCGACCGGTTTGATGAGGCGCGTGAGGCTCACGCCGGACGCGTGCCACACCACCATTTCGGAATCTTTGTACCAGCGCGTGAGGACGAACAGGATCGACACGAAAAGTGTCGCGACGAGCATGATCGCCAGATAGCCGATAACGGTGAGGCCGATCAGAACCAGGACGTCGCGCGGATCGATCTCGCCCGACGCGGCAAAGCCGACGATGCGGATCATCATCGTCGTCAGCACTAACGTCAGCAGAACCATGAACACGGCACCAGCCGTATACGCGAGTTCGCGCTGGAGGGAGCGTTCGAAGATCATTGTTGATGAAGAGAGGGCGTGCCCCGGAAGACGCCCGGCTTGATTGCCGTAACGCCTCCCTTGCAGCCGCCGCGGGAAAAATAGCGGATAATTGCGGCTTTCATCCTAAGCCCAGATTTTATCCGAGGACAAGCGCGATGGACTTTAGCATAAAAGCCTGTGATTGGAGCAAAGGCTCGTCAAACGGATTCCTGACCGGAAAATCCGATTGCATCGTAATCGGCGTGTTCGAGTCGCAGACGCTTTCGGGTGCCGCACTGGAAATCGACGCGGCCACCAAAGGCCTGCTCACCCGCATCATCAAGGCGGGCGACATGGACGGCAAGAGCGGCACCACGCTGTTCCTGCACGAAGTATCCGGCATTGGCGCCTCGCGCGTGCTGCTCGTCGGCCTCGGCAAACAGGATGCGTTCACGCAGAAAGCCTACGGCGACGCCGTGCGTGCCGCATGGCGCGCGCTCGTCGCCACGAAGGTCGTGCAGGTCACGTTCACGCTCGCACAGTTGCCGGTCCAGGAACGCACGAGCGACTGGAACGTGCGTGCCGCCATCCTCGCGCTGCGCGAACAGACGTATAAGTTTACCCAGATGAAGAGCAAGCCCGACACCAGCGTGCGGGCCCTGAAGCGCATCGTCTTCAGCGTCGACACCGCCGACGAAAAGGCGGCAAAGGTCGCCACGAAGCAGGGCGCCGCGCTCGCCAATGGCATGGACCTGACGCGCGACCTCGGCAACCTGCCGAGCAACGTCTGCACGCCGACCTACCTCGCGAACACCGCGAAGAAGCTCGCGAAAGACTGGAAGCTGAAGGTCGAAGTGCTGGGCGAGAAGCAATGCGAAGCGCTCAAGATGGGTTCGTTCCTGTCGGTCACGGCCGGCTCGGTCGAACCGGCGCAGTTCATCGTGCTGCAGTACCAGGGTGGCGCCGCGAAATCCGCGCCGGTGGTGCTGGTCGGCAAGGGTGTCACGTTCGACACCGGCGGCATTTCGCTGAAGCCGGGCGAAGCCATGGACGAGATGAAATACGACATGTGCGGCGCCGGTTCGGTGCTGGGCACATTGCGTGCGGTCGCGGAAATGGGCCTGAAGATCAACGTCGTCGGCATCATCGCGGCCGTTGAAAACATGCCGTCCGCTACGGCGACGAAGCCGGGCGACATCGTCACCAGCATGTCCGGTCTCACGATCGAAGTGCTGAACACCGACGCCGAAGGCCGTCTCATCCTGTGCGACGCGCTCACTTACGCGAAGCGCTTCAAGCCGGCTGCGGTCGTCGATATCGCTACGCTGACGGGCGCCTGCATCATCGCGCTTGGCCATCACAACAGCGGTCTGTTCTCGAAGGACGACACGCTCGCAGGCGAACTGCTCGACGCATCGAAAGAAGCCTCCGATCCGGCGTGGCGCCTGCCGCTCGACGACGAGTATCAGGACCAGTTGAAGTCGAATTTCGCGGACATCGCGAACATCGGCGGCCGTCCGGCGGGCAGCGTGACGGCAGCGTGCTTCCTGTCGCGCTTCACCGACGGCTATCCGTGGGCTCACCTCGACATCGCCGGCACGGCGTGGAAGAGCGGGGCTGCGAAGGGCGCAACGGGCCGTCCGGTGCCGCTGCTCGCGCAGTTCCTGATCGACCGCGCGGCGCAATGACGCGTCGCAGCAAGGGCGTGGCAGCGCGGAGCCGGGCATGACGAGGATCGACTTCCACTCGAACGTGGGCGATGCGCTGCTATATGCATGCCGCCTGATGCGCAAGGCGTATCAGGCGGGCCAGCCGACCATCGTGCTGGCCGACGCCGCGCGGCTGCGCGTCTTCGACGAGCAGCTGTGGACGTTTTCGCCGCTGGATTTCGTGCCGCACTGCATGGCCGGCAGCCCGCTCGCCGCCACCACGCCGATTGTGCTCACCACGAACCTCGACGATGCACCGCACCATCAGGTGCTGCTGAATCTGGGCGCCGAGGTTCCGGCGCAGTTCGCGCGTTTCGAACGGCTGCTTGAAGTGGTCGGCAATGCGCCCGATGAACTCGCCGCAGGTCGCGACCGCTATCGCTTTTACCGCGATCGCGGCTATCCTCTGAACAACTACAAGCAGGGCGGCTGAGGGCGGTGCTCGCACGGCCATGCCGCTCTGGATTCGATTCAATATCGGCTTGCCCGACCCATCGAGGGAGTGTATTCGTGTCCCATTCCAGCGACAGCAAAGACAGCCACGACAAGGTGATTCCGGTTCTGACCGAAGTCCTCGTTGCCGGAAGTCCCACGCATGGCCATCAGACAGCAGCGGCGGGACCGGTCAACCCGCTCGAAGACGTGCCGGTGCTGGAGGATGTGTTCGAAGCGCCTGCGCCGAAGGCGGCGGAGCCTCACGATCCGCCCGCGGCCGGTGACGTGCCGGTGCTCGAAGACGTTTTAGAGCCGTCTGCGCCGACACAGGAGGAGCCTGTGCATGCTCATGCGGCTGGTAACGTGCCTGCGCAGGAGAATGTAGTCGCGGCGCCTCCGCCGAAGCCCGCTGAGCATGCTCACAGCCCCGTGCCTGACGACGTGCCCGTGCTTGAGGACATCTTCGGCGCGCCGGCGCATGAGCCCGCTCCGCACGGACATGCGCCCGAAGAAGTGCCGGCGCCCGCTGTCATCGCCACGACCGCGGCGAGTGAACCGGCTGGTGTCGCGCAAGCGCCCGCGGATGAGCATGCGCAAGCCCAGTCTCATGAAGTCGCGGCCGAAGTGCCGGCTGATAGTGCACAGCCTGCCGCGCCGGAACCTGAACCCGAGCCGCCCGTAGCAGCGAAGCACACGAAGCACGTGAAGCACGCGGCCCCGGCGCACTCCGGATCGAAGCACGCAGCGCCGGTTGTTTCAGCAGCCGAAGCCACGGCGCTTCCGTTCACCATGCCCGCCGCCACAACGCCACCACCGCCGCCACCATCGGCGCCGTCACCCGCGTCGGCGCACACCCACACCCACGCTCGCGCAGCAGCCGGCCCTGACGCCGACCTCCTCGCCGAACACCTGCGCGCGCGCTTCTCGGCCTACCTGCGCGGAGCCGGGCAGGAGGTCATCGAGGAACGCTGTCGCGCGGCCATGCAGGTCCACGCGACGTGGCTCGTCGGTCAGATCGCGAAGGAAGTCGGGGCGGTGCTCGAAGCGCAGATGAGCGGCTGGGTGCGCGAAGCAGTGGAAGAAGAGCGCAAACGTCACCGTTGAGTATGACCTGCGCGGTGGCCGGAATCGAAATCGGGCGTCAGTTATTTCAGCGTCAGTATCCAGTTCGCCAGTGCCACAGCCTGATCGGGTGAAAGCTGTGTATTGGCGGGCATTTGCACCGGCCCCCAGACGCCCGTGCTGCCTTCGACGATCTTGTGCGACAGATAGGTCACGGCATTGCTGCGCGTCGCGTAGCGTGCCGCTATGTCACGCAACGCCGGCCCCATAAGCGGCCGGTTCACCGAGTGGCAGCTCATGCAGTTCTGCGCTCTCGCGAGGGCGAGCCCATCGCCCGGTGGTTCCTGTGCATGCGCCGTTCCGCCGACTGCCAGGGCGCCCGCAAGCGCCATTGCTGCATACGACTTCCGATTCATTCTGGTCTCCGCCGGTACGTGTGCCGGACTCGTGTGGGACTTCTTGTGGACGCATTATAAAAGCAAAGGGGCACACGATCCGTCGTGTGCCCCTTTGCCCTGCATGAAGCCCGTCAAACGGTGACCGGCAGCCAGCGACGCGTGGAACCGCGCGCCGTCAACCGCCGGTCATGCCTGACTTCATGCCTGACTCATGCATCAGCCCGTGATGGCGCCCTTGTTGGCCGGCAGTGCGAGCGCGGCGTACTTTGCCAGCACGCCACGCGTGTAACGCGGCTTCGGTTGCTGCCATAGAGCGCGGCGGCGCTCGATTTCCGCGGCGTCGACGTTCAGTTCCAGTTGCAGCTTGTGCGCATCGATCGTGATCGAATCGCCTTCCTGCACGAGGCCAATCGTGCCGCCCACAAACGCTTCCGGCGCGACGTGACCGACCACCATGCCCCACGTGCCGCCCGAGAAACGGCCGTCGGTGATAAGGCCGACGGATTCGCCGAGACCCTTGCCGATCAGTGCGGAAGTCGGCGCGAGCATTTCCGGCATGCCGGGGCCGCCCTTCGGTCCGAGATAGCGCAGCACCAGGACGTCGCCCGGCTTGATCCCGTCGGCGAGAATCGCTTCCATCGCGCTCTGCTCGTCGTCGAACACGCGGGCCGGGCCCGTGATCACCGGGTTCTTCAGGCCCGTGATCTTCGCGACCGCGCCTTCCGGTGCCAGGTTGCCCTTCAGGATCGCGAGGTGGCCTTCCTTATACAAAGCCTGCGAGATCGGGAAAATCACCTTCTGGTCCGCGCGCGGCTTCGACGGCACGTCTTTCAGTTCCTCGGCCATCGTCTTGCCGGTGATCGTCATGCAATCGCCGTGCAAGAGACCTGCATCCAGCAGGATCTTCATGACCTGCGGGATGCCGCCGGCCTTGTGCAGATCGGTCGCGACGAACTGGCCCGACGGCTTCAGGTCGCAGATCACCGGCACTTTCTTGCGCATGCGCTCGAAGTCGTCGATGGTCCATTCCACTTCGGCTGCGTGCGCAATCGCGAGGAAGTGCAGCACCGCGTTCGTCGAGCCGCCGGTTGCCATGATCACAGCCACGGCGTTTTCGATCGACTTCTTCGTGATGATGTCGCGCGGCTTCAGGTCCTTCTTGACCGCTTCGACCAGCACGCGTGCCGATTCGGCGGCCGAGTCGACTTTTTCGTCGTCCGGATTCGCCATCGTCGACGAATACAGCAGCGACATGCCGAGCGCTTCGAACGACGAGCTCATCGTGTTGGCGGTGTACATGCCGCCGCACGAACCCGACGACGGGCACGCGTTCTTTTCGACCCCTTCAAAATCTTCCTGCGACATGCGGCCGGCCGTGAATTCGCCCACGGCTTCGAACGACGACACGATCGTCAGGTCGCGGCCCTTCCAGTTGCCCGGGCGGATCGTGCCGCCGTAGACGTAGATGCCCGGCACGTTGCAGCGTGCGAGCGCGATCATGCCGCCTGGCATGTTCTTGTCGCAGCCGCCGATCACGACGACGCCGTCCATCCACTGGCCCTGCACGCAGGTCTCGATACAGTCTGAGATCACTTCGCGCGACACGAGCGAGTACTTCATGCCCTCGGTGCCCATCGACATGCCGTCCGAAATGGTCGGCGTGCCGAAGATCTGCGGGTTCGCGTCGGACAGCTTGACGGCTTTCACGGCGGCGTCGGCGAGACGCTGCAGGCCGGAATTGCACGGCGTGATGGTCGAGTGGCCGTTTGCGATGCCGATCATCGGCTTGTCGAAATCGGCCTTCTCGTAGCCGAGCGCGTAATACATCGACCGGTTCGGCGCGCGCGCGACGCCTTGGGTGATGTTCTTCGAACGACGGTTGTACGACATGGGGAGCTCCGTAATGTCTTTGTCCGGGGGTCTTGTCCGGGGTGCGGTGCAGGGTTGGGGAAATCCGCCGTCCGGGAGGTGCAGGGCGGATGTTTCCAGCACGTCGCGCAAGAATGCAGTTTCTCAAGGCGCGTGTCCAATATATTATTCAGGCTTGATAAGGTCGAAAAAAGTATCAATCGATGCAAGCCGCCACGCCCGATCTGCGCCAGTTGCGCTACTTTATCGCCGTCGCCGAAGAGAAGCACTTTGGGCGCGCTGCCGCACGTCTGTCGATGACGCAGCCGCCGCTGTCACAGGCTATCCGGGCGCTCGAAGAGACGCTCGGCGTCGAACTGTTCGCGCGCACCAGGCGCTCGGTCGAGCTGACGCAGGTGGGTGCCGATCTGCTGCCTGAAGTGCGCCGGTTGCTGGCCAGCGCGGAAGGGCTGCGACCGCTCGCGCAGGGTCTGGCGCGCGGCGAGGCCGGGGTGTTGTCGCTGGCGTTTGTTTCGACGGCGGATTACGGCCTCTTGCCGTTGCTGCTGCGCGATTTCGGCGCGCGCCATCCGCGCGTGCGCCTGCAACTCGCCGAAGCGACGAGCGACGTGCAGATCGACGAACTCGTCGCGGGCCGCGTCGACGCCGGCCTCGTGATTGCGCCGCTGCCGCCGCGGCATCTCGCGCAACTGTCGTGGCTGCCGATCGCGCGTGAGCCGCTGGTGATCGCGATGTCATCGGAGGTGGCGGCGCGCGTGGATGATCACGCCGACGAAGACTGGCGCGACACGCCCGTCAGCCTGCGCGATGTCGCCGATGCGCCGCTGGTGATCTTCCCAAGGCGTCTGGCGCCGGGCTTTTATGACATCATTATGGATTGCTACGGCGTTGCGGGCCTCACGCCGCGCATCGGCCAGGAGGCGATCCAGATGCAGACGATCGTCAGCCTCGTGTCAGCCGGTATGGGCGTCGCACTGGTGCCGCAATCGCTGCGTAACCTGCGGCGCACCGGCGTCGTGTACCGTCCGCTGCGCGAATCGGTGCCCGCCATCGAGACGGGTCTCGTGTGGCGCACGGCCGAGGTGAGCCCGGTGCTCGCAGGTTTCATCGACATCGTGCGCGCGTATGTGGCGAACCTTGCGACGAATCCTGCGCTGAGCGCGGCCTCAGGGACGCAACGCGCGAAGCCGGCGCAGGCCCGCACACGCAGGCGCTGATGGTTTTTCGCGCGGGTGCCGCGAACGCATTGCCCGCCAGGCCGTCCAATCCATGCTGCAGGCGGCGTGTCGCGCCCGCGGTCGTTATCGATAAAGAATCCGCCGTTGAACCACCCATAAAAACACATGCTCATTCACCCCAATTTCGATCCCGTCGCCATTCACCTGGGGCCGCTCGCCGTGCGCTGGTACGGGCTCATGTACCTTGTGGCGTTCATTGCGGCGATTGTCGTCGGCCGGTTGCGGCTGCGTCTGCCGCACGTTGCTGCGCAAGGCTGGACCGCGAAAGATATCGACGACATGCTGTTCTACGGCGTGCTCGGTACGATTTTTGGCGGCCGGATCGGCTACGTGCTGTTCTATAAGGCAAGCTGGTACTTCGCGCATCCGCTCGACATCTTCAAGGTCTGGGAAGGCGGCATGTCGTTTCACGGCGGCTTCCTTGGCGTGACGCTCGCAATGACGCTCTTCGCGTGGCAACGCAAGCGCACGTGGCTGCAGGTCACCGACTTCGTCGCCCCGATGGTGCCGGCGGGCCTCGCGGCCGGGCGGCTCGGCAACTTCATTAATGGCGAACTGTGGGGCCGCGTGACGGACCCGAGCTCGCCCTGGGCGATGCTGTTCCCGGGCGCCGCAAACGAAGACGCGGGCTGGATGGCTACGCACCCGGACCTCGTGTCGCGCTGGCATCTCGCCGACGTATTCGCGCAATATCACATGCTGCCGCGTCATCCGTCGCAGTTGTATGAGATCGCGCTGGAAGGTGTCGTGCTGTTCTTCGTGCTGTGGTTCTTTACGCGCAAGCCGCGGCCGGTGGGCGCGGCGTCAGCGGTGTTTCTGATCGGCTATGGCCTTGCACGCTTCACGGTGGAGTTCGCACGCGAGCCGGACGATTTCCTGGGCCTGCTGGCGCTGGGGCTTTCGATGGGGCAGTGGCTGTCGCTGCCGATGGTGCTCGCCGGCATCCTCATGCTGCTGTGGGCGTATCGTCGCGGCCGACGCCAGCCGGAGCCGGTGGTGGGTACAAACTCACCTTCGGCGTAGCGGCCGGTTGAAAACAGAAAAGCCACGGCATGCCGTGGCTTTTCTGTTTCTACGCGCGCCTCAAACGAAAGCGCGTTACTTCATCTGCACAGAACCCGACACGTTGACGGTCACCGTCGATGTCCCACCTTCGAGCGGAATCGGCGCGGCAGCCTTCGCATCGGCGCCTGCACGGGCACTCATCATCATCATCGGACGCGGCATCAAGCCGTTGTGTCCCACGTTGACCTCGCGAATCGTGTACCCGCTATAGCCAAACGCTTGAGCCGACGACGTGGCCTGCTGACGGAACGATGCGATCGCCTGGCCGGTCAGCTTCTGTTCAGCGGCGCGCTGTGCTTCAGGCGACAACGAGAACGACACATTGCCGACCTGCATGACCGACGACAACTGGCCTGCAAGCTTCGACGCCGCCGCGAAGTCGTGCGATTCGAGCTGCACTTCCGTACGGCCGCGCCACGCGGAAATACGGCCGTCGCGGTCCGTCGACGGATAGATCGAGAACGCGCCGGTGCGCGCTGTCACGCCCGCGACACCTTTGGCCTTTTGCAGCGCCGAGTCGGCGCGCTGGTTCAGCGTGCCCGTGAGCGAGCCGGGGTCGCTCGCTTCCTGTTCATAGAAGAGCGTGATGTTGACGACGTCCTGCGCCACATCGGCGCTGGCCTGCGCGGACAGCGACAGCACGCCCGACGGCGGATTCTGCACGAGCGTCTGCGCGAACGCTGCAGTGGGTGCGAGCGAGAGGGCGAGCGGCGTCACGGACGCAAGAGCGAAGGCGAAAGCGAGTGCGGTTTTTCTGATCATTTGAATGAGTTCCTTCTTCAACCGGTTGTGCACGACGGTCCCGGCAATAGCACGCCATTACGAACCGTCACGGCACGCGTCGTGCATCGAACTGGCACGGCGCTTGCGGAACTGTTAGGCGTCTGTCAGGCCGCCGGGTTCCCGCAAGCAATATTCGATTACACAAATCGCGTCCGCCGGCTCACACGAGGTGCTTCGTGATGAATCGCCATTCGGCTTCGGTCACAGGCGTGATCGACAGCCGGTTGCCTCTTGCGAGCACACGCATGTCCGCGAGTTCGGGATGCTCACGCAGCGTCGCCAGCGGGATCAGCGGAATCTTCTTCTTGAAGACGACATCGACGAGCGTCCAGCGCGGCGTCTCACGATCCGATTTCGGATCGTAGTACGGGCTCTTCGCGTCGAACTGGGTCGGATCGGGATAGGGTGTCGACGATACTTCCGCGATGCCAGCAATACCCGGCTCAGGGCAACTCGAGTGATAGAACAGCACACCGTCGCCGACCTGCATCATGTCGCGCATGAAGTTGCGTGCCTGATAGTTGCGCACGCCCGTCCAGGGCAGTGTGCGATGCGGGGCGTTGGCGAGATGATCGATGCTTGCTTCGTCCGGTTCGGACTTCATTAGCCAGTAGCGCATGAGTCGATATGAACGTCGAGAAGAAAGGGAGAGAGAGCGAAAGAAAGCGGAACTACAAACGGAAACGGCACCGGACGAGTGTCCGATGCCGTTGGATAGGTCCCCGCCATAGCCGCTAGGCCGGCATCCTGAACCGGGAGTTCAGAATTGGTCGCAGTTAGCCGCACTTCGGGTACATCAGACAGAGTGACGCGCACACCCGTGCTGCAAATTTCCGCAACCGTGCACATGGCATTGGTTCAAGGAATATATGACCTTGGCGAACCAGGCAGGGAAGCTGACTAAACTTTTTGAATCCAGACGCTCGCTGCATTCACAGCGACCTCACGAAGTACGCTGCGCTGAACTCGAAGACCGGCCACATAACCGGCCTTTAAAACAATCGCCCTTTAAAACAACCGGCCTTTAAAACTTTTACTGCACACCGTACTGCTGGATGACTGCGCCCAGCTGTTCGTTCATGGAGTGCATTGTACGCCGGATTTCTTCAGCGGGAAAAGATTCTCCGTGTCGCACACTGGCTTGCAGCTTAAGCAGTTCCGATGCCAGCGACAGCGCCGCCATCACGGCAATACGATCCTGCCCACGCACGTTGCTGCCCGAGCGGATCTTCGACATTTCCGCATCGACACGTGCCACTGCTTCAAGCAGCGCGCCTTCGGTTTCCGGCGAACAGGCGAGACGATACGGCTGGCCGAGAATCGAGACTTCGATCTGCTTCGTGGTCATGCATTTTCTCCGTGGCGGGTGACTTCGCGGCCGGCTTCCTGGTCGTGCTCTTCATGCGCCTCGTGCTGCGAGGTCGCAAGCAGGTCGAGCTGGTTGTCCGGCTCGGCGTGCGATCGCGCGCGCGGGAGTTTTTCGAGGATGGCGTTCAGGCGAACCTGCGCGTCGTCGATCTTCGACGAGAGCGTGTCGCGCTCCGCTTGCAGCGCGTTGCGCTCTTCGCGTGTCTGCTCGAGTTCAACGCGTATGGCTGCGCATTCTGCGCGCGCCTGGGCGAGTTGATCTTCGAGTGCGCGGCGCGCCTCGTGATGACGCTGGCTGATTTCGATCAGCCGGCCAATGTTTTGTGAGAGTGTTTCGAGTTCGTTGAGCATGTGCTGCGTCCTCTAAAGACACGGCATTCTAGCGCGGAATGTCGCAGGTTCCGACAATTGTCTCGTTTCGAGACGTAACAACACGGCTTTTTGCGAGTTTTATGCCTGCAAAACGCTGAAATCGTGCAAATGGCGCGCACGCGAATTGCAGTGAGCCGGGCTTTCTTGACGCTACAGCAGGTCGCTCCTACACTTGCGGCACTTTGGTGCCCGCGCGCGTTTTCATGTCGCGCAGTTAAACGGGAAACAGGGCGCGCGGCGATACGGCCGCGCTAACCTGTGCTGCCCCCGCAACGGTAAGCGACCGCGTTATTTCACGCAAGTCGATCCAGTACACGCCCTTAAAAAAGGCGTGCAATGCCACTGCGCATTCATGCGTGGGAAGGCGGATCGATGCGTCGCCAGCCCGGATACCGGCCAGAGGGAAGGACGTCGTTCGCACGCGTCAGGCTGCCTGCGCGTCGATGAACGGCCGTCCTGCTACGCAACGGCCTGCGGGGAAGCGGGCCGTGCACGCCAGCCACAGGAATTCATCCGATGTACACGCCCATCGCCCGCGCGGCGCTGCTCGCCTTGACCGGCCTGCCGCTTGCCGCACAGGCCCAGTCCGCGAAGACGGACGACGCACCGGCGTCCACGCAGAACGCGACGCCGTCCGCGGCGCCAGTGGTCACGCTGGCGCCAGTCGTGGTCACCGCGGCGCGCGGACCGCA
Organism: Paraburkholderia sp. GAS334; assembly: GCF_050436625.1. Taxonomy (NCBI): domain Bacteria; kingdom Pseudomonadati; phylum Pseudomonadota; class Betaproteobacteria; order Burkholderiales; family Burkholderiaceae; genus Paraburkholderia; species Paraburkholderia sp. GAS334. Next base: position 13,783 of record NZ_JBNDMO010000011.1, read on the forward strand.
GTCGCTCGCCGATGCCATTCCAGAGACCACGCGCTTCGACCCGCAGGACATCGCCGACAGCACCGCGCGCGATCTGCCCGGCCTGCTGCAACTCGCGCCCGGCGCACAGATTGTGCGCAATGGCGGCCCGGGTTCGTCGGCGAGTCTTTTTCTGCGAGGCGCTTCGGCGCAGCAGTCGCTCATTTTGATCGATGGCGTGCGCGTCGATTCGGTGAGCCTTGGCAACGCGCAGATCGAACAGCTTCCACTCGACCAGATCGATCACGTCGAGGTGGTGAACGGTAACGTGTCGGCGTTGTACGGATCGGGTGCGGTTGGCGGCGTCGTGCAGGTGTTCACGAAAGATGGCGGCAATCATCCGCCGCGCTTCAATTTCTCCGTCGAATACGGCAGCTATCACACGCAGCGCCAGCAGGCCGGCGTGGATGGCGCGCTCGACAAGGACGGCAAGACGACCTTCAGCCTTTCAATCGCGCGCGCGAAGGACGACGGCTTCTCGTCGATCAATCCCGCGCTCGCGCCGGTCAACCCGAACGCGAACGGCTATCTGAACGAAAGCATCGCGGCATCCGTGCGGCACCGCTTCAACGAAAGCTGGGACGTGGGCGTGCGCTACTTCCAGTCGAACGGCAACGACAGCTTCGACAATCCGTTCAGCGCGCCCACCGATCTCAACAATCTATACAGCAAGGTACAGCAGGCGTCAGTGTTCGCGAACGGTCGCGTGACCGACGGGTGGACGACGCACTTCATCGTCGCTGCGGGTAACGATCGCAGCACGACGGCCTTGAACGGCACTTACACCGACCACTTCAACACGGATAACCGTCAATACACGTGGCAGAACGATTTCACGTTCGCGCCGCAGCAGAAGTTTCAGCTCGGCTACGAGCATCTCGACCAGAGCCTTGATTCGAACGCCTACGCTGCGCCCGACCGTCACGTGAACTCGGGCTTCGCCGGTTATACGGGACGCTTTGGCGCCAGCCAGTTCCAGGCGAACGTGCGACGCGACCAGTACTCCGATTTCGGTGGCGCGAACAGTTACTATCTCGGCTACGGATACGATTTCACCGATCACTGGAAGGTGACTGCAAGCTGGTCCGATGCTTTTCGCGCGCCGACCTTCAACGATCTGTACTTCCCGTTCAGCGGCAATCCGTCGATCCAGCCGGAACGCAGTCATTCGGTCGAAGCGGCGTTGCAGTACGCGTCGAACGCGCTCGGCGTGATGAAGCTCACCGCATTCCAGACGCGCTATACGAATCTGATCGAGTATCAGCAGGTGAGTCCAGGTGAATTCGTTGCGCAGAACGTCGGGCAAGCGAAGGTGCAGGGCGTCGAGGGATCGTGGAGCGGGCATGTCGGCAAGACCGATGTGCGCGCAACCTTTACGGTCCAGAATCCCGTCGACGAAGACACGGACACCGATCTGAACCGGCGCGCGCGTCGCTTCGCCTCGTTCGCGGCGAATCGCGATATCGGCGGCTGGCGTGTGGGCGGCGAGTGGCTCGTGAGCGGCAAGCGAAACGATAGCGGCAATACACTTGCAGGCTACGGCGTCGTGAATCTGTCGGCGCGCTACACCATCACGAAGGCGTGGTACGTGGCCGCGCAGATCCAGAATCTTTTCGACAGGGACTATGAACTGGCTTACACATACAACACCCCGCGACGCGGCGCGTATCTCACGCTCGGCTGGCAGCAGCAGTGACGCGCCTTGCGTTGCTGCCTCACAGGCTGAGTCGATATGTCGTCTGATTTCACCGCGATGAATCGCGCTGCGATGCGTTCCGTCACGGGTATGACCGCGAAGCGCGCCGTCTTGATCTGGTGCGGTCTCGGCATGCTGGCGCTTGTTGTGTTCATTGCGTCGCTCGCGCTTGGCAGTGTCGCAGTGGGGCCGCTGCGTGTGCTTGCTGCGTTGATGCCGTGGCATGTGAGTGAATTTTCGTCGTCGCTAACGTCATCGTCTTCGTCGTCGTCACCGGATCTCGCGATCGAGATCGTTCGCACACTGCGCCTGCCGCGTGCGCTGGCTGGCTTTGCGTGCGGCGCGTTGCTCGCGATTGCCGGCGCGCTGCTGCAGGTGTTGCTGCGCAATCCGCTGGCAGAGCCGTATGTGCTTGGCGTATCGGGCGGTGCGGCGAGCTTTGCGCTCGTCGCGATGATTGCCGGATGCGCATGGTGGATCGTCGATGCCAGCGCGTTCACGGGTGCGTTCGTGTCGATCCTGCTGGTGCTCGGCCTCGCGCGTCGTGAATTGTGGCGCGGTGAGCCGCAGGATGCGTCGCCGCGTCTGTTGCTGACCGGCGCGGTGATCGCGGCGGGTTGGGGCGCTGTCATCACATTGCTGCTGAGCGTTGCGCCCGAAAGCCGTCTGCGCGGCATGTTGTTCTGGCTGACCGGCGATCTCAACGGCGGCGGCATGCCGTGGGTTGCGCTTGTTGCACTGCTCGTCGCGCTTGTGTCGATCGTGCCCGCCGCGCCGCAACTGAACGTGCTCCTGCGCGGCGATGCGGCGGCGCAGGCGCTTGGCGTGCCCGTCATACGCGTGCGGCTTCGTGTGTATCTCGTGGCGTCGCTCGCGGCTGCGGCTGCGGTAACGACGGGCGGCACGATTGGCTTCGTCGGACTCGTGGTACCGCACATGCTGCGACTGTGCTTCGGCAACGACCAGCGCATGTTGCTGCCCGCTGCCGCGCTCGCGGGTGGCTTTGCCGTCATGGGAGCCGACCTCGTCGCGCGAACGGTCATCGCACCCGCGCAGTTGCCGGTTGGCGTGATCACGGCGCTGGCGGGCGTGCCTGTGTTCCTCTGGATGCTATTGCGCAGGCGATGATGATGAACGCACGCGTTCCCGCTACTCCGGCACTTTCCGCGCAACGCGTCACACTGCGCGCCGGCACTCGCACGCTGCTCGACGATTTCACGCACACGTTCTATCCCGGCGAAGTGTGGTGCATCGCGGGTCCGAACGGCGCGGGAAAAACCACGCTGATTTCTGCGCTGGCGGGTCTGCTCGAACCGTCGAGCGGTCACGTCGAAGTCGACGGCATGCGCATCGACGCGTGGTCGCCGGTCGAGCTTGCGCAGCGTCGCGCGCTGATGCCTCAAGGCGAGCGTGATGCGTTCAGCGCGAGCGTCCTCGACATCGTGATGCTCAACCGTTTTCCGCATCTCGCAGGCTGGGGCTGGGAACGTGCGGAAGATCGAGCGGCTGCACACGCCGCGCTCGATACGCTCGGTCTCACCGCGCTGCAAACGCGCGACGTGCTGTCGCTCTCCGGTGGCGAACGGCAACGTGTGGCGCTTGCTGCGGTGCTGTGCCAGGACGCGCCGCTGCTGCTTCTCGATGAACCGCTGTCGCATCTCGACCTGCATCATCAGATCGACTGTCTCGAAGCGCTGATGCGTTGGGCGCAGCAGTCGCAGCGTAGCGTGATCTTTTCGTGCCACGACCTCAATCTTGCGCGCCGCTTCGCGACACACGCGCTGTTACTCGATGGAAACGGCGCTGCGCACGCGGGCGCCGTGCGCGACGTGCTCACGCCGGCGCTCGCGAGCCGCGCCTTCGGCTATCCGCTCATCCTGATCCGCGACGGCGAGCATGAAGCGCTGATCCCCGCGACCCAACGCAACAACTCTTATTCTTCAAGCAGACAACCATGACTTCATTCACGCCCGCGCTACCCGTTGTCGAACCTCTCGATCGGACGTTGCGCGCCGACCTGCAGCACATCATCAATACGAAAACGAAGCCGCCCGGCAGTCTTGGCCGGCTCGAAGACCTCGCGCTTCAGATGGGCATGATCCAGCGCACGACGCATCCGGTGATCGCGCGCCCGGCGATGATTGTTTTCGCCGCCGATCACGGCATCGCGCACGAAGGCGTGAGCCCGTATCCGCAGGCGGTCACCGCGCAGATGGTTGCGAACTTTCTGGCGGGCGGCGCGGCGATCAATGCGCTGAGCGGCGTCGCCGGGTTGACGCTCGAAATCGTGAATGCGGGTGTGGCGACACCGTTGCCGCCGTCCGAAGCACTCATCGACATTCCCGTGGCAAACGGTACACGCAACTTCGCGCACGAACCCGCGATGACGCATGATGAAGCGCTCGCCGCATTACAGGCCGGCGCGGCGCGCGTGCGACATCATGCAGCGCTCGGCACCAACGTGATCGGGTTCGGTGAGATGGGAATTGCGAATACGTCGGCGGCGGCGTGCATCATGAGCCGGTTGTGCGGCGTGCCGATCGGCGAATGCGTCGGGCGTGGCACGGGGTTGGATGACGCGGGTCTCGCGAAAAAGCGCGACATCCTGGCCGCGGCGCTGGCCGCGCATCCGCAGGCCCGCACGGCGATCGATGTGCTTGCAACCTTCGGCGGTTTCGAAATCGCGATGATGACCGGCGCGTTTATGGCCGCAGCAGAAGTGCGCATGACGATTCTGGTCGATGGTTTCATCGCGACATCGGCTTTGCTGGTTGCGCAGGGGCTGGCACCCGATGTCGTCGACTATTGCGTGTTCGCGCATGCATCGAACGAAGCCGGGCATCGACGCATGCTCGAACATTTCGGCGCGCAGCCGCTCCTCGCGCTCGACCTGCGGCTCGGTGAAGGCACGGGCGCCGCGCTCGCGCTGCCATTGTTGCGGGCAGCGGTCGCGTTCGTCAACGAGATGGCGAGCTTCGAGTCCGCGGGTGTCGCGAACCGCGACGCCTGATGCTCCAGCCGGGCCCGCGCCATCATGAATCCGCTTGCTGAACTGCGTTACTTCTTCACCGCGCTCGGCTATTTCACGCGCGTGCCGGTGCCGCGCTGGGTCGGCTATGAGCCGCACTATCTGAACGCGGCGGCGCGATATTTTCCACTGGTGGGCACGCTTGTCGGCGGTCTGGGGGCGGTGGTCTATCTTGCGGCGCTGCGTGTGTTTCCACCGGGCGTAGCCGTGCTGCTTTCGATGGCCGCGACGCTGCTTGTCACCGGCGCACTCCATGAAGACGGTCTCGCCGACTGCCTCGATGCGTTCGGCGGCGGACACACGCGTGAGGACGTGCTGCGCATCATGCACGACTCGCGCATCGGCGCGTTCGGTGCAATCGCGCTGATCGTTGCGCTCGCACTCAAATGGCAGACGCTGGCCGCGTTGCCGCCATTGCGTGCCGCGTGGCTGATGATCGCGGCGCATGCGGCAAGCCGTGCGTGTGCGATCAGCTATCTTGCGACGCTCGACTACGTGCGCGCCGAAGGCAAGGCGAAGCCGGTCGCGCAGCGCATGAGCGTGTTTGCGTTGATGCTGGCCGGCGTGTTTGGTCTGGCGTGGCTCTTCTGGCCGGACTGGCACGCGGGTTGTGCGACGCTTGCTGTATTGCTCGTACTGCGGTTCGCGCTCGGGCGTTACTTCGTGCGACGCATCGGCGGTTATACGGGGGATTGTCTCGGCTTCGCGCAGCAGGTCTTCGAAATCGCGATCTATCTGACGGGGCTGGCATGGATCTCGTACTGATCCGCCATCCGACGGTCGCGATCGATGCAGGCGTCTGTTACGGGCGCAGCGACGTGGCGCTTGTCGATGAGCCGCTCGTTAGCGTGGCGGCGCTTCAGCGGCGGGTTGTTCTTCCCACACCGGACGTTGTGTGGTCGAGTCCGCTCACGCGATGCGCTTCGATTGCAGAACCATGGGCCGCGCGTTCACGGTGCGAGCTTCATATCGATACGCGCTTGCAGGAGATGGACTTCGGCACGTGGGAACAGCAGCGGTGGGACGCCATCGATCGCACATTGCTCGACGACTGGGCGGCCGATTTGCATCATGCACGTGCGCATGGCGGCGAAAGTGTCGCGCAGTTCAGCGCGCGGGTGCAGGGGTGGTTCGATCAATGGCAAGCCGGAGCCAGTCACACGTGCGCGCATGTCGTCACGCATGCCGGTGTGATTCGCGTGCTGGCGTCGCTTTCGCTTGGCGTATCGCTTGAGCAGGCGCTCTCGTGGTCGATCGATTTTGCAGGTGTGGTGTGGCTAAGGCGTCGCGATGCGACCCAGCCGTGGACGCTCGTGCGCTGGAACGCGTGAGCGACTCGCACCCAGGCCACGCGCAAGCGGCGCGAGCGCAACGCATAAGCCGCACGTGAGCCGCACATAAGCCGCGCGTGGGCAACTCAAATGCACGAGCCACCGTTAGCGCGCAGCGCCCGTTCTTCGCAAGCGGGCCATCTCCAGATCCTGACAGAGCAGCGTAGCGCCTTGCGCGATGCGAGGTGCGGGACGGTTGATCAGATCGCCATCGATGGTGAACAGGTTGTCGTGCGCGACTGCATCGAGCGCCGGCCACGCGCGCCATTTATCGATCTGCGGCAAGGTCCGGTCGGGCGTCGTCGCGCCGGGCGATGCGGTTACGATCGCTTCCGGATTCGCGGCCAGCACCGCTTCGGTGGAGACCGTCGGCACGAGCGGTTCGAGCTTCGCAAACACATTGCGTCCGCCGCAGAGCGCGATCACTTCGCTGATCAGGTGTGTGCCGTTGAGCGTCATCAACGGCTCATCCCAGACCTGATAAAACACGCTGACGGGCGGCTTTGCCGCATAGCGCGCCCGTAGTTGCGCGATGTTGTTGCGATACGCGTTCGCGGCAGCGTCAGCGGTCGACGATGTGCCGAGCAGCGTGCCGAACTTCGTCAGCGAGACGGCGATGTCGTCGAGATGATGCGGTTCGCTGAAGAACAGTGGAATGTGCAGGTCACGCAGACGATCGAGTTGCCGCTGTGCATTGCCATGACGCCACACGACGATCAGATCCGGTTTCAGTGCGACGATGCGTTCGAGATCGAGCGCCTTGTTGTCGCCGACGCGCGGGATCTGTTTCGCCTCGGGCGGATAGTCGCTATACGTCACGGCACCGACCAGTTTCGAGCCGCCGCCGGCTGCATAAAGCAGTTCGGTGACGTGCGGCGCGAGGCTGATCACGCGTTGAGCTGGAGCGGAAAGGGTGACGATGGCGCCGGAATCGTCGGTGACGCTGATCGCGAGCGTGTTTGCTGACGCCATGCCGGCCGTTAAGGCGGTAAGGGCAAAGAGGGCAAAGCGCTTCTTCATCGATTGGGCACGGAAGAGGGGGACGCATTTTCGATCTCACGCATGCTGTCTTTCAAGGCCTGTTCGAGACGCAACCATTGCGCATCCGACGCAGGCAGACCGAAACGCACGCTTGCGGGCGTCGGGAAAAAACGCGTCCAGATACCGCGTTGCGCGAGCGCGTGATGAAGCGCCTCTGCGCGTGCATCCGGTGTCCATGCGAAGAGTGGCGTGCGATGCAGCGGCAACCGATGCACGTCGAGCAGCGCGGCCAGTCGTGCGCTGTCTGTATCGAGTTGCGCTTTCATCGCGCGCTGCCATTTTGCATCGCTGAATGCAGCGGTAACAGCGTGACGCGCGGGACCGCTCACGGTCCACGCGCCGAGCGCTTCACGCAGTGGGGCGAGCAACGCGGGCGCGGCAAGCACGAAGCCCGCGCGCACGCCGGCGAGTCCAAAGAACTTGCCCGGTGAACGAAACACGACAAGCCCGGCAAGATCCGTCGACCCCGCGAGCGATCCGGATGGCATCGTATCGGCGAACGCTTCGTCGACAATCAGCGTGCCGCCGCGCGCCGACAACTGCGCGTGCCATCGAAGCAACGTCGCAGCGCTAACGTGTTGCGCCGTCGGATTGTTCGGATTGACCACAACCGCGTGCGTCATCTCGTCGGGCAACGATGCGCGGGCAACGTCGAGCGTCATCACCCGATGACCGGCGCGCACGAACGCCGGTGCATATTCACCATACGTCAACGGCGCGACGCCGACCGTGCCGTGCGGCAACAGCTTTGGCAGTGTGCGGATCGCCGCCTGACTGCCCGCGACTGGAAGCACGTGTGAGGCGTCTGGCGCGCCGTAGTAGCGCGCGGCGCAGGCGGCATAACCATCGCCTTCGTCGGGCAGGCGACGCCACGCGTCAGCGGGAACCGGCGGCACCGGATAGCCGTGCGGATTGATGCCGGTCGACAGATCGAGCCAGTCGTCGTACGGGATGCCGTAGCGGCGCGCCGCTTCGTGCAGATTGCCGCCGTGAGCGATTGCGTCAGACATTGAACGGCACGCTCAGAAGGGCCAGTACGATCAGCACGGCGAGCCACAGGAACACGCTCCGCTCGACGAGCGTCAGCGCCGCCACCACGTGCTGCGCGGTCGCAGCGCGGCCCATGCCGAGCGTCGGACGTTGCTCGATGGCGCCGTGATACACGGCCGGCCCACCGATCTGCACATTCAGGCTGCCCGCGCCGGATGCCATCACCGGCCCCGCATTCGGACTATCCCAGCGATGCGCCTGCTCGCGCCAGCAGCGCAGCGCGTTGCGCGTATCGCCGAGCAGCGCGTAACTCGCGGCCGTGAGACGCGCGGGGATCCAGTTGAGTACGTCGTCGAAACGCGCGGCCGCCCAGCCGAAGCGCAGATAGCGCGGCGTGCGATAGCCCCACATCGCGTCGAGCGTGTTGGCGAGGCGGAACGCGAGCGCGCCCGGCCCACCGAAAATCGCGAACCAGAAGAGCGCGCCGAAGATCGCGTCGTTGCCGTTTTCGAGCGCGGATTCGACCGCGGCTCGCGAGAGCGCGGCCTCGTCGGCGTGCGCTGTTTCGCGCGATACGATGCGCGACGTCAACACCCGCGCCTCTGCGAGATCGCGTTTGACGAGCGCGCGTGCGATCGGCTCGATGTGATCGTGCAGGCTGCGCGCGCCGAGCGCGAACCACAGCAGCGCGACATGCAACGTACAGGCATACATGAACGGCAGCACGGCGACGAGCCATGCGGCGATCGCGACTGGCGGCACGACGGCGAGGAGCCACGCGACGATGCCCATCAGCCGCACCCGCACGCCGGTGTTCAGACGCGTTTCGATGGCCGCGGCGAGCTTGCCAAACCCGATCAGCGGATGCGCAGTGCGTGGTTCGCCAAACCAGCGGTCGACGGCCACCGAGGCGGTCGCAAGCGTCGCGATGAGCGGCATCGTCAGGATCATGTGTGTCCCGGTGTCTTGAGTACGAGCGGCAGGCCCGCGACCATCATCGTGACCTGCGTGCTCAACGCGGCGATGCGCTGGTTCAGGCGCCCGAGTTCGTCGACATAAAGACGTGTCGCCGCGCCAAGCGGCACGACGCCGAGCCCGATCTCATTGCTGACGACGATGATCCTGCCGCGCGCCGACACGAGTGCGGCTTCGAACGCGAGTAGCTGTGCGTGGGCGTCGCTGATGAGCGGCGTGTCGTCGGGCGGACAGAGGAGGTTGGCGAGCCAGAGCGTCAGACAGTCGATCAGGATGCAGTGGCCCGGTGCATCGATCGATGTCACGGCGCCGGCGAGATCGACCGGCGCTTCGCGCAGCTGCCAGTGCGACGGACGGCGCTCGCGATGATGCGCGACGCGTGCGGCGAATTCGGCGTCCGCGACGCGCGCGGTGGCGATATAGGTGACCGGAAACCCGCTTTCGCTGGCGAGCTGTTCGGCATGCAGGCTCTTGCCCGAGCGGGCGCCGCCGAGCACGAAGGTGAGATCACGTGGAATCATCGCGTGATTGTACCGGCGTGTTCCCACGCGGGCGATAATGCGGGCTCCGCTTCCGCCGCTCTGCGATTCTTTCGTGACGACTTCTTCATTGCCTCCGCTCTCTTCGCCATCTTTATCGGGCCACGATGCGCACATAGACGTACATGTCCCGTGCGGCACACTGATGATTCAGGGCACGACGTCCGATGCGGGCAAGAGCACGCTCGTCGCCGGGCTGTGCCGGCTGGCGCGTCGCGCGGGCGTGCGGGTCGCGCCGTTCAAGCCGCAGAACATGGCGCTCAACAGCGCCGTGACGGTTGACGGCGGGGAGATCGGACGCGCGCAGGCGCTGCAGGCGGTGGCGGCCGGCATCGACGCGCACACTGACCTGAACCCGGTGCTCCTCAAGCCGACGAGCGACCGCGGCGCGCAGGTGATCATCCACGGCAAGGCGCGGATGAATCTCGACGCGCGGGCGTATCACGACTACAAACCCGTCGCGTTCGAGGCGGTGCTGGAGTCGTATGCCCGCCTGCAGGCTGCGTACGACACAATCTTCGTCGAAGGCGCGGGGAGTCCCGCCGAGGTCAACCTGCGCGATCGCGACATCGCGAACATGGGCTTTGCCGAAGCAGTGGATTGCCCCGTCGTGCTCGTCGCGGATATCGATCGGGGTGGTGTCTTCGCGCATCTGACGGGGACGCTTGCGTGTCTGTCGGCGAGTGAGCAGGCGCGGGTGCGCGGCTTCATCATCAACCGGTTTCGGGGCGACATCGGCCTGCTGAAACCCGGGCTCGACTGGCTCGAAGCAAAGACCGGCAAGCCGGTGCTCGGCGTGGTGCCGTACCTGCACGGTCTCACCCTCGACGCCGAGGACATGCTGCCGCGCGATCCGCATTCAGCGCATGCGGGCGATGGCGCAGGAGCCTTGCGTGTCGTGGTGCCGGCGTTGCCGCATATCAGCAATCACACGGATTTCGATGCGCTGCGTGCGCACCCGCAGGTCGATTTCAGTTATGTGCGCGCGGGCACTGCGCCGCCGCCGGCTGATCTGGTGATTTTGCCCGGCTCGAAGAACGTGCAGGCCGATCTTGCGTGGCTTCGGGCGCAGGGGTGGGAGGAGGCGCTGCGTCGCCACTTGCGCTACGGCGGACGTGTGGTCGGCATTTGCGGCGGCATGCAGATGCTGGGGCGCGAAGTGGCGGACCCGCATGGCGTGGAGGGCGCGCCGGGGAGCGTCGCCGGCCTCGGCTGGCTCGATTTTTCGACGACGCTGACGCAGGCGAAGACGCTCAAGAACGTGACGGGTCGACTTGCTCTGGACGGATCCGCTCCGGTGGCCGGATATGAAATTCACATGGGCGAGACAGAGGGGCCGGCGCTCGAGCGACCAGCGCTGATGCTATCGGCTGACGGGGCGGGTGACGATCGCCCCGACGGCGCAATTTCCGGCGATGGGCAGATTCTGGCCACCTATATGCACGGACTGTTCGATACGCCGGAGGCTTGCAGCGCAATGCTCGCGTGGGCGGGGCTGGCCGACGCGCAGGATGTGGACTATCCCGCGCTGCGGGAGGCTTCGCTCGATCGTCTCGCGGATACGCTGGCGGCGCATCTCGATCTGCCGAAGCTGTTTGGTGCGATCGGTTGAACCGCTGATTAACGCCTGTGAGGAAATAATCTAAGCGTTATCTGCGGTTTTTCCTCTTTGCTGGTTCGAATACAGTCTGGTCCATTGATGGCGCGCATGGCGCTGTCTTTTCAACATCCTTTGAGGAGCCGGACATGAATTCGACCCGTCACGCAGATGCAGCCGCCACGATCCTGCGGCTCACGCTGGGCGTGCTTTATCTCGCGCACAGTCTGCAGAAGATTTTCGTATTTACGTTGCCGGGGGCGGCCGGGTTTTTTGTTTCTATCGGCTTGCCAGGCTGGCTTGCGTATGTGACCACGTTTGTTGAACTTGCCGGTGGCGTGGCGCTTTTGCTGGGGTTCCAGGTTCGCTGGGTTGCGGCTGTGTTGCTGCCGTTCATGCTCGGCGCGATGTCGGTCCATCTGCACAATGGATGGAGTTTCACTTCGCCTAACGGCGGATGGGAGTATCCGGCGTTCTGGGCTGTCGCGCTGGTTGTGCAAGGGCTGCTTGGCGGCGGGCTCTATTCGGTGGGCGCGGCGCGCGCGCCGCGGCAGGTCGTCGGGGCTTGATTCTTCTGGTTGTTCTATCTTTCGAGCCGGGTTTCCGGCCTTTGCCTCGTCAGGTATTGGTCGATGTGTGTCGCCCCTCCCGGGGGCGGCACACGTCGGTTTCCCGATCGTTGCCGGGATGAGGGCGAGCGCACCTGGCGCGTCACACCCACGTCAGGCAGCCCACGGGTCATTCGCCGGCCGGCCGCCTTCCCGGGATGTTCAGGCCTTGCCGTTGGTCCATTCGATGATGGGCTGCCACTGTTCGAGGTCTTTCTCGACGCGGCTTCTGGCAACGTCCCACAGCGTCAGCCCGTGCGCCGCCAGCTGGACGTAGTTCTGCGTGTCGCGCAGATAGCCCAGCACCGGCAGCTTGAGGCCTTCGACGAAGCGATGCAGCTGATCGGCCGAGCGCGTACGCGCGTCGACCCGCATACCGACCACGCCGACTTCGATGTTGCCTTTCCTGATGGCCTTTTCTTTGGCGAGCCGTTCGAGGAATTCCTGCGTCGCGAGGATATCGAAAATGGACGGCTGGAGCGGCACGATGATCTTGTCCGCCAGGTCCAGCGCGACGCTCATGCGATTGCCGTGCAGGCCGGCGGGGGTATCGATGATCGCGTGTTCGAGGCCCTTGGGCGGTTTGGCCGGGGCGTCGTGATCGATTTCCCACCTTTCGATGGCGGGCAGCGTGTCAGCCCGCAAGTCGAGCCACGCGTGCGCGGAATGCTGTTTGTCCAGGTCCGCGAGCGCAACCCACTCGCCGGATGCCGCAAAAAAACCGGCCAGATTGGTAGAGAGCGTGCTTTTGCCTACGCCGCCCTTCGGGTTCGCCACTACGATTACCGTCATGAATTCTCCCGGGAAGAAGGCTGGCCACGCCAGCCGGTTTGCCGTGCCTGTGTGCTTTCTTGGTGTTTCCTTTTGCTTCGCAATCAATCCCGTTCAGGCGTTGATAATATCGGCAAATCCGCTTGCGCCGAAGTCTTTGCACCGGCGGCCCGGTTTTTTTAACTTTTCCCGCTGAGGTTCGAACGCTATGAGCACGCTTCGCCAGGAATATACGATTGAACGCCTGCGCGACCGCCAGCGCGGAACGCTGCCTGATCTGCTCGGGTTTCGTGTCGTGTCGCTGGAGCAGGGTTCGCTGGTCGGCGAACTGACCGTTCGCGCGGATCTGCTTGCGCCGAACGGGTTTTTACATGCGGCGTCCGTTATCGGGCTGGCCGATACAGCTTGCGGATATGCGTGTCTTGCTCATTTGCCCGAGAAGGCTGTGAATTTCACGACGATCGAGTTGAAGAGCAATTTCCTAGGGACTGCGGTTGAAGGCGTGGTGAGGGCCGAGGCGACAGGCGTCCATCTTGGGCGGAGTACCCAGATCTGGGACGCCAAAGTGTTTGCGCCCAATGGACGGGTGATCGCACTATTTCGGTGTACGCAGATGGTCTTGTATTGAAAAAAAGCGCAGCGTGAATTCGCTGCGCTTTTTTGCATCTTGCGGCGGAGTGCTGCCTCACCGGAGGCCACCGGAAGCCGGCAGGCAAGTACGAAACGTGCCTTTCAGGTCCAGCTCTGCGTCGGCACGTGATCCCGGCTGCCCTTGATCCGGTTGTTTTCGTCGACGAACACCAGATCTGGCTTCCAGCCTGCCTTCAACTCGGCTTCATCGACCGTCGCGAACGCCGCGATGATGACGAGATCGCCCAGCTGCGCGCGTCGGGCCGCCGATCCGTTCAGCGAAATCATCCCGCTGCCGCGCTCGCCCTTGATCGCGTACGTCGAGAAACGCTCGCCATTGTTGATGTTCCAGATGTCGATCCGCTCGTTTTCGACGATGTTCGCCGCTTCGAGCAGGTCTTCGTCGATTGCGCACGAACCCTCATAGTGCAGCTCGCAGTGCGTGACCGCCGCGCGATGGATCTTCGATTTCAGCATGTGGCGTTGCATGACCGTTTCCTTCCCTATGTTCCCTGGACCTGGATGCGCGATGGATGCCGGCAGACGGCAGCGTCAGATTTCGAGGTTGTCGATCAGGCGCGTCGCGCCCAGTTTCGCGGCGGCGAGGACGACGAGCGGTTCGTCGATATCCTGCGCGGCCGGCGGCAGCAGGTTCACGCGTTTGCGCACGGCGATGTAGTCCGGCTGCCAGCCGCGCGCGGTCAGCGACGCCATCGCGGCCGCTTCGACCTTCGCGAAATCGCGGTTGCCGGCCAGCACTTCGTCGCGCACGCGGTTGAGCGTCGCGGCGAGCACCGGCGCCTCGGCGCGCTCGGCGGCCTGCAGGTAACGGTTGCGCGAGCTGAGCGCGAGGCCGTCGGTGTCGCGCACCGTCTCGGCGGCGATGATGTCGGTCGGCAGCGCGAACTGGTTGCACATCTGCCGGACGATCATCAACTGCTGGTAATCCTTCTTGCCGAACACCGCGACGCGCGGCTGCACGCACGACATCAGCTTCATCACGACCGTACACACGCCCTGAAAGAAGCCCGGCCGGAATTCGCCTTCGAGGATGTCGCCCAGATCGTGCGGCGGATGCACGCGATACTCCTGCGGCTGCGGATACAGATCCTTCTCCGTCGGCGCGAACAGCACGTAGACGTTTTCCTTCTGCAGTTTCTCGATGTCCGCTTCGAGCGTGCGCGGATATTTGTCGAAATCCTCGTTCGGGCCGAACTGCAGCCGGTTGACGAAGATGCTTGCGACAACCGGATCGCCGTGCTGGCGCGCGAGGCGCATCAGCGACAGGTGGCCTTCGTGCAGGTTGCCCATCGTCGGAACGAAGGCAGTGCGGTTCTGGCCGCGCAACTGGTCGCGCAATTCGTGGATCGAGCTGATGACTTTCATGATCGGTCGCGGGTTCCTTGCGGATTCCTTAAGCGGGAGAGGGCGCGCTGTCGGCGAACGGCCGGCTGTCTCGCGCCTGGCGCTCCCCGGCCGTGAAGACGGACTTGGAGCGCGGGATTGTAGTGGATTTGTGACGCTGCCGCACCGAAACGAGGCATATCACGGAATCCCCGGCGCGTACTGACGCAGCCAGCCGCTGCTGCGGGCCGTTCATACGTGGAGACTCATGCAGGCAGGTAGGCCAGACGGACGTAAATGGGCGCAAACGGCTCGGCCTGGGTAATCTCGATCAGCGATTCACGCGACAGTTCGAGCATCGCGATGAAGTTCACCACCACGACCGGCACGCCGCGCGTGGTATCGAACAGATCGGAAAACTCCATGAATCGCGCATTCTGCAGGCGCCGCAGGATCACGCTCATATGCTCGCGCACGGACAGCTCTTCACGCGAAATACGGTGATGCTGCACAAGCTTCGCCCGTTTGATCACGTCGGCCCACGCGGCGCGCAGGTCGTCGGAATTCACGTCGGGGAAGCGCGGCGTGATGCTCTGCTCGATGTACACCTCGGCGCGCAGAAAATCGCGCCCGAGCTGCGGCAACTGGTCGAGACGCTGTGCGGCGAGCTTCATCTGCTCATATTCGAGCAGACGGCGTACGAGTTCGGCACGCGGATCTTCGGCTTCCTCGCCCGTGTCGGCCTTTTTCACCGGCAGCAGCATGCGCGACTTGATCTCGATCAGCATCGCGGCCATCAGCAGATACTCGGCGGCGAGTTCGAGATTGGTCTTGCGCAACTGGTCGACGTAGCCGAGATACTGGGTCGTCACGTCCGCCATCGGAATGTCGAGGACGTTGAAGTTCTGCTTGCGGATCAGGTACAGCAACAGATCCAGCGGCCCTTCGAACGTTTCGAGAAAGACTTCGAGTGCGTCCGGCGGGATGTACAGGTCCGTCGGCAGCTTGAAGAGCGGCTCGCCGTACAGGCGCGCGAAAGCGATGCCGTCGACGACATCGGGCGTCGAATCAGTCGCGGGCGCGGCGAGCGCTGCGTCGGGCCGGCCCGATGCGGCGCGGGCCTCGTCGGCAGTGGTCACGCTCAGAAGTTCTGGTAATAGACGTAAGGCGTCTGCTCAACGCGCGACGACTGCTGCTTGGCGCGCTCGTCCAGATCAATCGGCTGCTTGTCCCACAGCAGTGAACGGCCGCGGCG
This sequence comes from Paraburkholderia sp. GAS334, assembly GCF_050436625.1. Classification (NCBI taxonomy): domain Bacteria; kingdom Pseudomonadati; phylum Pseudomonadota; class Betaproteobacteria; order Burkholderiales; family Burkholderiaceae; genus Paraburkholderia; species Paraburkholderia sp. GAS334. Next base: position 29,606 of record NZ_JBNDMO010000011.1, read on the forward strand.
CTGTTCTGCCTCCAGAGTGGGCTTTTGCTGCTTCAGCTGATTCAGGAACTGCGTGATATCCGATTGATACATGGCTCGACGTCCGTGAGAGAAGAATGCGGCCGCCGCGCGGGCGGCGGCCGATGTCGAACGCAATTTTACCGCAAGCGCCTCGCCCGGTCGAAAAGTCGCGGAACATTCCCGTCGGCACAGCGTCGAAGCGCGGGCGCCGCATGCCGCCCGCGTGCCGCCCTATAGAGCCTGCGCGCGCGGCCTGGCGGCCCAGCGGCCTGGCGGCCCAGCGGCCTGCTCTGGCGCGCCTGGCCGAACGTTTATTGAGATCGCTGGACCGTGCCGATGTGGTCAAATAGCGAGCTTCAGCCCGCTACCGCGGCGCCGGGCGGAAACAACCAATAATGGCCGGAGGTCCCGTTTGGCGGGGTGTGTGATCGAACCGTCGCGTGTGTCGCGTGCAGCAGCCGGTGCGGGGCGTCTCTACGCCGCGCGCCTGTCGGCGCGCATGCTGCGCGCAGGGCTCGTATTCGGCTTCCTCGTGTTCGCATGGGCATTGACGGCCGGCAAGGCGGACGCGCGTACCGCGCCGGCCTACAAGATCGACATCGAAACCTCGCCGCGCGCGCTGCGCAAGCTGCTGGAAGAGCACCTCGACATCGCGCGCTTTGCGAAGCGACAGGACATCAGCGACGACCAGTTCGAATTCCTCGTCACCGCCACGCCGCAGCAGGTGCGCGACCTCACGGCGACGCAGGGCTACTTCTCTCCGGTTGTCCGAACCGACGTCCGCACGGTCGAGGGCAAGCGCGAGGTCACGGTCAGCGTCGATCCCGGTCCGATGACCACGATCGCGTCGATTTCGCTGTCCTTCCGCGGGCCGGTGCTGACGGAAGACCCGGCGCAGGAGAACGCCACGCGCTTCGCGTTCTCGCTGCACGAAGGCGACCCGTTTACGCAAGGCGACTGGGACGCCGCGAAGAATGCGTCACTGAAAGCGCTCCAGGCGCGCCGTTATCTGGGCGCGAAAATCGACCACTCCGAAGCCCGCGTCGATCCGCGCACGCGCGAGGCGACACTGAGCGTCACGTTCGACAGCGGCCCGACGTTCACGATGGGCAAGCTCGATGTGTCGGGCACGCGTCGCTATCCGGAGCAGATCGTCGACAACGTGAACCCGATCGGTGTCGGCGATATCTACGACGAGAAGCGCGTCGTCGAGCTTCAGCGTCAACTGCAGAACACGCCGTATTACGCGAGCGTCGCGATCGATACCGACAGCGATCCTGCGAAGCCGCTCGAAACGCCCGTCCACGTGAAGGTTAGCGAATATCCTTACAACAGCATCCGCGGCGGCGTCGGTTATTCGACCGACAACGGTCCGCGAGTCCAGGGTTCCTATTCGTATCTCGACACGTTCGGCCGCGCCTATCCGTTTTCCGTCGACGGGCGGATCGACCAGATCCAGCAATACGGACAGATCCAGCTGTCGATGCCGCCGGGCAAACGTGGCTGGGTGAACAGCGTGCTCGCGTCCTATACGAGCACCAACGTGTCCGATACGCACATCTATAGCGCACGCGCCGGTGTGCAGCGCACGCGGACCTCCCAGTTCATCGATTACGCGTACTCGGTTCTCTACTACCAGGACCGGCTGTACCAGAACGTCGGGCCGCCTACGACGAGTCACGCCCTCGTTCCCGCCTGGTCGTGGACCCGCCGCAATACCGACGACCCGCTGTTCCCGCGCTCCGGCAATCTGATTCACGTCGAGGCTGGCTTTGCGGTCAAGAACGTGCTGACCGACCAGAGCTTCGTGCGCGGCTATGCGCGCGGCCAGCAGTATCTGCCGATCGGCAAGCGCGACCTCATCCTGTTTCGCGCGGAACTGGGCGGCGTGTTTACGAGCGGTCCTTCGAGCGGCATTCCGGCGTCGCTGCTGTTCCGCGCGGGCGGCTCGAATTCGGTGCGCGGCTACAGCTTCCAGAGCATCGGTAATAACGTCGGCGGCTCGACGCTGCCGACCAAGTACCTTGCCACCGCGACGAGCGAATACCAGCACTGGTTCAATCGCGACTGGGGCGCGGCGGCGTTTTTCGATATCGGCACGGCCACCGACACCTGGGGCGAAAAGGTCTTTTATCCGGGCGTCGGCCTGGGCGCGCGCTGGCGCAGCCCGGTTGGCCCGGTCAACGTCGATCTCGCGTACGGCATTCGCAATCACAGCGTGCGTCCGTATCTGACGCTCGGCATCGCTTTCTGATGCTATTCATGACGACGGATACGCCCGCCAACCCGCCACCCGACCAGCCCGGCGACGCCACGCCGCCGCCTGGGCGCCCGCGCCGGCGTCGGCTGTGGACGGCGCTGGTGTGGGCGGCGACGGTGCCGGTGGTGCTCGTCGCGCTGGTGGCGGGCCTGCTGTACGGCACGCTGACGACCGAGCGCGGCACGGCTTACGCCTGGCGCGCGGCGGTCAGAATCCTGGACGGGCGGCTGACCGGCACGCTCGAAGGCGGCACGATCGCGACCGGGCTGCGGCTGCATCAGGTGGAATGGCGCAGCCTCGACGGCAGTGGCACCGATATCAGGATTGACCGCATTGCGGGTCGCTGGGCGCTGACCGACAAGCCGTGGCGATTCGCGATCGACTCTCTGCACGTGGGCACGATCGACGCGCGCGTCGCGCCTTCCACGTCCAGTGCGGGCCCGCTGCAACTGCCGCAGGATCTGCGGTTGCCGTTGCAGCTCGAGGTGCGCGATCTGCGTGTGGACAAACTGCTGCTGCGTCAGGGCGGATCGACGATGGAATTCTCGCGCTTCGTCTTTCACGGGCGCAGCGATGGCCGTCACCATGATGCCGCGATCGACCGGCTCGATACGCCGTTCGGCGCCGTGACGGCATCGGCGAAGCTCGATGGCGTCAAGCCGTTTGCGCTGACCGGCGACGCCGGCTATTCGGGCAAGGTCAACAACGAAGCCGTGCAGGTCGGCGGGCATTTGACGGGCTCGCTGGAGACGCTTGTCGCTGAACTTGACGCGAGCGGCATGAAGCTCACGGGTCACGCGCGCGTCGAGGCGACGCCATTTGCCGCCGTGCCCATCCGGCGCGCGACGCTCACCTTCGATCACGTGAATCCGCAGGCTTTCGCGCCAGGCGCTCCGTTCGCGGATCTGGCCGTGCGGGCTGAGTTGCAGCCGGTGGAGGCGGGTGAGGGCGGTGCCGTGTTGCTGGCGCCCGAGGTGGCTTCTGCCTCGGCTTCGGCTGCTTCGTCGACTGTCGTGGCCAGCGGTACGAAAGGAGCGAAAGCCGCAAGTGCTTCGCGTGCGGCTTCACGTGCGGCTGTCGCGACGCGTGCGTCCAGTAGCGCACGTGTCCCGGGCGCGGCGAAAGCGGCAAGCGCAGCCGTCGCGGGTAGTGCTGCAGGCGTTGCAGATGCCGCGAGCCGCACCGCTGCCCCGACGGCCGCCGGCAGCGCGGCGCCGGGCGGTAAAAAGCCCGGCTTCGCTGTCGTGGGCTCGGTATCGATCGTCAACGCGAAGCCCGGCGGCATCGACCAGAAACTGCTGCCCCTCATCGACGCCCGTGCCGACGTGCGGCTTGACGCACAGGCGCAGCGCATCTCGAACCTGAACGTGCGGCTCGTCAAGACGGCGACGATTACCGGTGGCGGCGCATTGAGCGGCAAGCGTGGCCAGTTTGATCTGCGTGTCGCGGGTCTCGATCTGAACGCGATCGAGGCGAGCGTCATGCCGACGCAGTTCTCGGGACCCGTCAGCATCCGTCTGAACGACGATATTCAGACCATCACGCTGGACCTCAACGATCCGAAGGCCGCGCTGCGCGCGCAGGGCAAGGTGACGTTCGATCCGGCGCGTCTGAGCTTCAGCGACGTCAGGCTGACTGCGGCCAGGGGTCGTATCGATCTGGCCGGGGCCATCAAGCACGATGCGAATTCCACCTACAACCTGAAGGCGACGCTGACCGATTTCGATCCGTTGCTGCTGACTTCGCAGATGCCGTCGCGCGCGCCTGCGTCGGCTACGAAGGGTGGGACAGGCGCAAAGGGTGCGAACGCCACGAACGTCGCGAACGCTACAAACCCCGAGCCCCACAAGCCCGCCACGAAGCACCCGGCTCCGGCGAAGCGCAGGATCGAAGCACGCGTCAATGGTTCGATCACGGCGGCTGGTGTGCTCGGTCCGACGTTCACGACGAAGGCCGATTTCCGCCTCGGTCCGAGCGTCTACGACGACCTGCCGCTGACGGGCGGCGGCACGATCCAGCTCGCTGGTTCGCGGATTCTGCCGAGTAAGGCGAACCTCTCGGTGGCGGGCAACGACGTCGATCTGCAGGGCAGCTTCGGCGGGCGCGGCGACCGTCTGCGGTTCAAGGTCGACGCGCCCCAGCTGGGGCGTCTCGGTTTTGGCATCGCGGGCGCTGTCGCGGCGGATGGCGACGTGACCGGCTCGTTCGCGCATCCGGACGTCGTGCTGAACTACAAGGCCGACAGTGTCGCGTTCGGCGCCAACCGGCTTGGCCACGCGGAAGGGCACGCCGAACTGCGCGATGGGGCGAACGGCGCGCTCGTCTTCACGACGGACGCGCGTAACCTGACCACCGAGGGCGTCGAACTGGCGACGCTCAGCGCGCATCTGCGTGGCACCCGCGCGAATCACACGCTCGATGCCGAAGCGATCGGCAAGATTCGCGAGCGGTCGCTGGACATGACGCTGGCAGCCAGCGGCCACCTCACCGACGCCCGCGACGGTACGCACTGGGACGGTACGGTGACGCGTCTGCAGAATCGCGGCACGCCGTCCCTCAACCTCGAGTCGCCGCTGACGGTGAGCGTCGCCCCGAGCCGCGTGACGCTCGGTTCGATGCGCCTGACGCTCGAAACCGCGGTGCTCGATCTGAAATCGTTCGTCTTCGACCACGGCCGCATGCGCTCGGCGGGCTCGATTGCCGACATATCGGTGCCGCGTTTGCAGGCGTTGCGACAGGAAATCACCGGCACGCCGCCGGTCGTGAAAACCGACCTCGTCTTCGATGGCGACTGGGACTTCTCGCTCGGCGAAACCGCGACCGGTCACATCCAGCTAAAGCGCCGTACCGGCGACATCACCGTCGAAGTCGGGCGTGGTCTCGCCTCGCTGGGGATCACCGATATCGCGGCGCGCGCCGAGTTCAGCGGCGGCAACCGGCTGAGCGCGACGGTGCATGCGCAGGCGAACCGCCTCGGCGTCATCGACGCCGACGCGCATACGACGCTCGTCATGCAGGACGGCATGCTGGCGCTGGGCGAAGAGGCGCCGCTGACAGGCAGCGTGATCGCCAACGTCCCGTCGCTGAAGACAACGGGCGGTCTGTTTGGACCGAGCTATCTGCTCGACGGTCACCTCGCGCTGAAGCTGGCGCTTGCCGGCACCGTTGCAAAGCCGAACCTGTCCGGCTCGCTGATAGGCGACGGGCTCTCGGCCACACTCGTCGACCAGGGTGTGCAACTGAAGGACGGCGTCATTCACATTGCGCTGTCGGAAAACCTCGTCGATTTCCAGCAGGTCGAGTTTCACGGCGCGAGCGGCACGCTGCGCGCGACGGGTCAGGTGAGGGTTGGCGGTCCGGATCCGGACGTCAAGGCGAGCATCGTCGCAGACAAGCTCGAACTGTTCGCGTCGCCGGATCGCCAGCTGTCGCTGTCGGGTAGCGCGAGTGTCGCGAGCGCCGGCCCGCTCGGCGGCCTCGCGATCAACGGCAAGTTCAACGTCGATCACGCGCTCTTCGACATGCCGGAGCAATCGGCGCCGAAGCTCGGCGACGATGTCGTGATCGTGCGTCCCGACGGCACCGTGCTGGGCGAGAAGAAGCCCACGGTGGCGGGCAGCGAGAAGTCCATCGGGCCGTTCGCGCCGCGCGCCAACATCGACATCAATCTCGGCAATGACTTCCGTTTCCGCGGACAGGGCGCCGACCTCGGCCTGCGCGGCACGATTACCGCGATGAGCGCGCCGAACCTGCCGCTGCGCGCGGTGGGCAATGTGCGCGTCACCGAAGGTTCGACCTACACCGCGTTCGGGCGCAAGCTCGGCATCGAAAACGGCTTCTTCACGTTCAACGGGCCGGTGGCGAATCCGGGTATCAACATTCTCGCGATGCGCCGCAACCAGCAGGTCGAGGCGGGCGTGCAGGTGACGGGCACGATCCAGTCGCCGGTTGCGAGGCTCGTCTCCGAGCCGAACGTGGCGGACAACGAAAAACTCTCCTGGCTGCTGTTCGGCCATGGCACCGATCAGGGCAATAACCTCGGCCAGCAGAGCACGATGACGACCGCGCTCGCGCTGCTGGGCAGCGCGAACGGCAAGAAGATTGCGAATACGTTCGGACTCGACGAATTCTCCATCGGGCGCAGCGACGTCGGGCTGACGGACCCGGAGGTCGTGATGGTGTCGAAGGCGATCAACGAATGGCTCGTGATCGGTTACGAGCAGGGGCTGCAGACGGCGAGCAACGCGATCAAGGCAACCGTGAACCTGACGCGATACTGGTCGGTCGCCGCCTACGGCGGCACGTTCGACGGCGTCGAACTGTTCTACACGCGGCGTTTCGACCGGATCAACTGGTGAATGGGTGAATGAAAAAAGCACGTCCCCGGACGTGCTTTTTTTCGCATCCCGGGCGCCCGGAATGGCGCGCCTTTCGATCAGCTTGTTTCACTTCACGCGCATGCCGGGCTTCGCGCCGCTGTCCGGCTCGAGCACGTAGATGCCCGGTTCGGCCTTCTCGTCAGCCGCCGACGCCGCCAGCACCATCCCTTCGGACAGACCAAACTTCATCTTGCGCGGCGCGAGATTCACGACCATCACCGTTAGCTTGCCGACCAGCTGCTCCGGTTGATACGCCGACTTGATGCCCGAAAACACGTTGCGCGTTTTGTCTTCGCCGACGTCGAGCGTCAGTTGCAGCAGCTTGTCCGACCCATCGACCGCGCGGCAGTCGACGATCCTGGCGATACGCAGGTCGATCTTCGCGAAGTCGTCGATCGAGATGACACCGGAATCGTCCGCGTCGGCCTTGTTCTCGGCCTTGCCGTTCGCCGCGGCGGCTTTCACCTTCGCTTTGGCTTTGGCCTTTTCGTCCGCGGTGGGCGCACCGGTTTCGGTGGCCTGCAGCGAGTCACGATTCGCTTCGAGCAGCGCCTCGATCTGCTTCGGATCGACGCGCGTCATCAGATGTTTGTACGCGTTGATGGCGCGCTCCGAGCTCAGCGGCACGCTCGCATCCGACCACTTGAGCGGCTCGATGCCAAGGAACGCTTCAACGGCTTCGGCGAGCTTCGGCAGCACCGGCTTGAGCGCCAGCGACAGCAGGCGGAATGCCTCGACGCTGACCGAGCAGGTTTCGTGCAGCGCGACCGCGTTCGCCGGGTCTTTCGCCTGATCCCACGGCTTGGCGGTGTCCACGTACGCATTCACCGTGTCCGCGAGTTCCATGGTCTGGCGCAGCGCGCGGCTGTACTCGCGTGCCTCGTAGTTCGCCGCGATCTGCGGAATCGCCGCGCGCAGCGTCGCGAGCAGCGGATGCTGCATCGCGCTGTCCTGGATGCGGCCGTCGAAACGCTTGATCAGGAAGCCCGCCGCGCGGCTCGCGATATTCACGTACTTGCCGACGAGGTCGCTGTTCACCCGCGCCTGGAAGTCGTCGAGGTGCAGGTCGAGGTCTTCCATCGTGCTGTTCAGCTTGGCCGCGAAGTAGTAACGCAGCCATTCCGGGTTCAGGCCGGTGTCGATGACGCTTTGTGCGGTGATGAACGTGCCGCGCGACTTCGACATCTTCGCGCCGTCGACCGTCAGGAAGCCGTGTGCGAACACGTTGGTCGGCGTGCGATGGCCCGAGAATTCGAGCATCGCCGGCCAGAACAGCGTGTGGAAATAGAGGATGTCCTTGCCGATAAAGTGATACTGCTCGGTCGTCGACCCTTTGCGTGTCCACGCGTCGAAATCGATACCGCGCTTTTCCGCGAGATTCTTGAAGCTCGCGTAATAGCCGACCGGCGCGTCGAGCCACACGTAGAAGTACTTGCCGGGCGCGCCTGGAATCTCGAAGCCGAAGTAGGGCGCGTCGCGCGAAATGTCCCAGTCGGCGAGTTTCGCCTCACCCGAATCGCCGAGCCACTCGCGCATCTTGTTGGTCGCTTCCGGCTGCGCCAGACCGCCGACCCAGTCGCGCAGGAAGTTCTCGCAGCGCGGATCGGACAGGCGGAAGAAATAGTGCGTCGACGTCTTGCGGATCGGCGTGGCGCCGGAAACGACCGAATACGGGTTGATCAGTTCGGTTGGCTGGTAGGTCGAGCCACACACTTCACAGCTGTCGCCGTACTGGTCTTTCGCGCCGCACTTCGGGCATTCGCCCTTGATGAATCGGTCCGGCAGGAACATTTCCTTGACCGGGTCGTATGCCTGTTCGATGTCGCGCGCTTCGATCAGGCCGGCTTCGCGCAGCGCTACGTACACCGATTCGCTCAGGACACGGTTCTCTTCCGAATCAGTTGAATAGTAGTTGTCGAAGGAAATGCCGAAGTTGTCGAAATCGCGCCTGTGTTCCTGCCAGACGCGATCGATCAGCTGCTTCGGCGTGATGCCTTCCTTTTCCGCGCGCAGCATGATCGGCGTGCCATGCGTATCGTCGGCGCCCACGTAGTAGATCTCGTGCCCGTGCATGCGCATCGACCGGACCCAGATGTCCGTCTGGATGTATTCGACCAGGTGGCCAATGTGAATCTGTCCGTTCGCGTACGGCAGTGCGGACGTGACGAGAATCTGGCGACGGCCCGGCGGCGTGCCTGCAGTGAGATCGGTAACGGGTGCTGACATAGGGATTCTGGGGCTTGCGGAAGGACGAAACTTCGATTCTAGCAGGGCAGACCCGTCAGCGCGGGGCTGGCCGGATGGCTGGGGAAGCCCTGGCGACGAACAGGAGAAGCGTCGGGCCGCCGGGCGGCGAAGGGGAAGTGTTGAAACGCGTGGCGGGGCTGAAGAGCCTGCTGCGTGGACGTTCTGCCGAAAACCGGACGCCCAAAAAAAACCGGGGCTAGTGGGCCCCGGAGCAACAACGACAAGAGGAGAATGGTGACGCGGCGGCATCGCCAGCCACGTACCGTAAAGACAGACAGCAGATTTCCTGCAGAGTTCGAAATATTTTTCGATTCGTTGCCTGAATTGTCGGGGCGGACATTTCATGTTGTCCGGCCCGACTTTCCGGCGGACCAGCCGGCCCGCCATTTCCCTCGAACAGACGTGGTTACTTCGGCTGCTGACCCGGCTGGGCCATTGCGCGCAGATAGATTTCAACGCGACGGTTCTGGGCGCGGCCGGTTTCCGTGCTGTTGTCGGCGACCGGCTGGGTCGAACCCAGACCCTGTGATGACAGGCGTTGTGCCGCGACGCCGTGCGTCGCCAGGTAGTTCACGACGCTTTGCGCGCGGTTCAACGACAGCGTCTGGTTGTACGCCGGCTGGCCCGTGCTATCCGTATGGCCGACCACCTGCGCGTTCACTTCCGGGCTCTGGGACAGCGTCTGACCGACCTGATCCAGCACCGGCGCGAACGACGGCTTGATCGCGTAGCTGTTGGTATCGAACGTGACCGAGCTCGGGATGTTCAGCTTGAGCGAGCCGTCCGGCTGCTCGGTGATCTGCGTGCCGGTGCCCTTGGTGGCGCCCGACAGCTTGTTGTGAATCGACTGCCAGTTGTAGCCGGCGACGCCGCCGACCGCCGCGCCCACGCCCGCGCCAATCGCCGCGCCCTTGCCGCCGCCGAAGATCGCGCCGAGGCCGGCGCCCGTTGCCGCGCCCACGCCCGTACCGACGGCCGTGTCGGTGCCCTGCTGCGTCGCGCAGCCGGCGAGTAGTGCGCCAGCGACTGCAAACACCGTAAGACGGCTGATGATTTTCATGTTCATTGTGGTTCCTTTCTTCGAAAAAATCGCTCGTCGATGCCCAAAGCAGATTGCCCGGCCCGACAGCGGAAAAGGGTCTTCCGGCAAGGCCCCGCGCCAGCCACTACAATGATGACTAAGCGTACAGCGATTTGGCCCTTCTGAAAGAAGCCGCCGAAGCGTGCCCGGCAAGCCTGTTTTTCGCAATGCTGTGCAACAATTTCTTTCAATTTCAAGCGGCCGGCGAAGCTTCGATTCGACCGTGCCGCAACTGTTCCCGGAGTTTCAATGAGTATTGATCGGGCTTTGGTCGACGCTGCGCTTGCAGCCGTCGCTGACCCTAACACCGGCCGCCCGTTCGCGGCGGCAAAAAACTTCAAGAACGTTTCCATCGATGATGCAACAGTCGGCGTCGATGTGGTACTCGGCTATCCGGCTAAACGTCAGTTCGCAGCGATCGAGGCGCTGGTCGCCGGCGCGCTGCGCCAGGTGCCGGGCGTCGCTCATACGCGGGTGCAGGTCTCGCAGCAGATCGCGGCGCATACGGTACAGCGCGGCGTCAAACTGTTGCCGAATGTGAAGAACATCGTCGCCGTCGCGTCGGGCAAGGGCGGCGTCGGCAAGAGCACGACCGCCGTGAACCTGGCGCTGGCGCTGGCGAGCGATGGCGCATCCGTCGGCATCCTCGATGCGGACATCTACGGCCCGTCGCTGCCGATGATGCTCGGAATCACGGGTCGTCCGGAATCGCCCGACGGCCAGTCGATGAATCCGATGACCGGCCACGGCGTGCAGGCCAACTCGATCGGCTTTCTGGTCGACCAGGACAATCCGATGGTGTGGCGCGGCCCGATGGCCACTTCCGCGCTCGAACAGCTGCTGCGGCAGACGAACTGGCAGGACCTCGACTATCTGATCGTCGACATGCCGCCGGGCACCGGCGATATCCAGCTGACGCTGTCCCAGCGCGTGCCGGTGACGGGCGCGGTGATCGTCACGACGCCGCAGGACATCGCGCTCCTCGACGCGAAGAAGGGCCTCAAGATGTTCGAAAAGGTGGGCATTCCGATTCTCGGCATCGTCGAGAACATGGGCATGCATATCTGCTCGAACTGCGGCCACGAAGAGCACATTTTCGGCGCTGGCGGCGGCGAGCGGATGGGCAGGGAATACGGCGTCGACATGCTCGGCAGCCTGCCCCTCGATATCGCGATCCGCGAGCAGGCCGACTCCGGCCGGCCCACGGTGGTGACCGATCCGGACGGGCGCGTCGCGGAGATTTATCGCTCGATCGCGCGCAAGGTGGCGATCCACATCGCCGAACGTGCACGCGATATGACCTCGAAGTTTCCCAATATCGTCGTGCAGAACACCTGAGCTTTTCCGCGTTGGCGCGCGTCGGCCTGTGCAGCAGGCTGCGTTAGCCATCCGGCAGGTATGTCACATGCGTCAATGCGCGATGCCGGCGCGGTATCATGTCGGCTTCGAAGTCTGGCCGGGCGGCCGCAGGGGCGGTCGCCAGCCGACAAGAGGATCGCATGAGACAACGAATCGACGGACAGGCGGTGCATGCGTTCATCGTCCTGGCTGCCAGCAGCCTGCTTTTGTGCGGCTGCACTTCCTTCCTGAGACCACAGGAAAAACGCGCCGACGCGCAGTTGCTGCCCACCGTCGGCAATCTGGCGCGCGGCACGGTGACGTTCATCGAGCGCTCCGACGGCGTGCAGGTCACGTATAACCTGGCGGGGCTGCCGCCGAACAGCGAGCACGCGCTGCAGGTCCATGAGCGCGGCGACTGCAACGCCGCCGACGGCTCCAGCGCCGGCGCGATCTTCTCACCGGCCGCCGAACGGCTGAAAGCCGGTGCACGCGTCGAGGGCGACCTCGGCAACATTCATGCGGATTCGAACGGCGTGGCAACCGGCTTTATCGTCGCGCCGGACGTGTCGCTCGACGGCGTACGGTCTGTCGTTCAGCGCTCGGTGCTGCTGCATCACGACGCCAGCGACCCGTACGCTTACCCGCAGCATGGCGCGGGCGTTCCGCTCGCCTGCGGGCTGATCCGGCAGTGAAATTCCCCACTACCGGCAGCTTTTGTTCTATCGCGTAAAATGAGCGCCTTTCGTCGGGGGCGCCTGGCCGGGACGCCGTAGCCCGGGACGCCCAGCCCGGCAGTGCGCGTACACCGCCTGCCGGCCAGCCCCCTTGGCTGGCCCATGATCCGGCTTTTTACCTGGCCTTTTATCTGTCACGTAGCGTTCAACTATGACCATCAAATCCGACAAGTGGATCCGGCGCATGGCCGAATCGCACAACATGATCGAGCCGTTTGCGCCCGACCAGGTCCGTGTCTCCGAAGACGGCCGGAAGATCGTCAGCTATGGGACGTCGAGCTACGGCTACGACATCCGCTGCGCCGACGAATTCAAGATCTTCACCAATATCAACTCGACGATCGTCGATCCGAAGAACTTCGACGAGAAATCGTTTGTCGACTTCAAGGGCGACGTCTGCATCATCCCGCCGAACTCGTTCGCGCTGGCGCGCACGGTCGAGTACTTCCGCATTCCGCGCAGCGTCCTGACCGTGTGTCTCGGCAAGTCGACGTATGCGCGCTGCGGGATCATCGTGAATGTGACGCCGTTCGAACCGGAGTGGGAAGGACACGTCACGCTCGAATTCTCAAATACGACACCTTTGCCTGCCAAAATCTACGCGAACGAAGGCGTCGCGCAGGTTCTGTTCTTCGAGAGCGACGAAATTTGTGAAGTGTCGTACGCGGATCGCGGCGGCAAATATCAAGGTCAGCACGGCGTGACGTTGCCTAAAACGTGACGCGCCCAGCGCATTGACTCACCGGCATTTCGGGTGACCGCTGCGCATCAGAAGCAGCGGTCGTTCTTTTTGGAGAATCGCCCATGAAGTTTCGTTTTCCCGTCGTCATCATCGACGAAGATTTCCGCTCCGAGAACATCTCGGGTTCCGGCATCCGGGCACTGGCCGAAGCCATCGAGAAAGAAGGCGCGGAGGTGCTCGGGCTCACGAGCTACGGCGACCTGACCTCGTTCGCGCAGCAGTCGAGCCGCGCGTCGTGCTTCATCCTGTCGATCGACGACGATGAACTGCTGCCGTACGTCGACAACGTCGTGGTCGAGGGCGAGACGCCGGAACTGGCCGCGGCGATCGTCGCGCTGCGCGCGTTCGTGACCGAAGTGCGCCGCCGCAACGCCGACATTCCGATCTTCCTGTACGGCGAGACGCGCACGTCGCGCCACCTGCCGAACGACATCCTGCGCGAACTGCACGGCTTCATCCACATGTTCGAGGACACGCCGGAATTCGTCGCGCGCCACATCATCCGTGAAGCAAAGGTTTATCTCGATTCGCTGGCGCCGCCGTTCTTCAAGGAACTGGTGCAGTACGCGGAAGAAGGCTCGTATTCGTGGCACTGCCCGGGGCACTCGGGCGGCGTCGCGTTCCTGAAGAATCCGCTGGGGCAGATGTTCCACCAGTTCTTCGGCGAGAACATGCTGCGCGCGGACGTCTGTAATGCCGTCGATGAACTCGGCCAGTTGCTCGATCACACCGGGCCGGTCGCGGCATCCGAGCGCAACGCGGCGCGCATCTTCAGCGCGGATCACCTGTTTTTCGTGACGAACGGCACGTCGACGTCGAACAAGATCGTGTGGCACGCCACGGTCGCGCCGGGCGACATCGTGCTCGTGGACCGTAACTGCCACAAGTCGATCCTGCACGCGATCACGATGACGCACGCGATCCCCGTGTTCCTCACGCCGACGCGCAATAACTTCGGCATCATCGGGCCGATTCCCCGCGACGAGTTCAAGCCGGAGAACATCCGCAAGAAGATCGAGGCGAATCCGTTCGCGCGTGAAGCGCTCGCGAAGAACCCGAACCTGAAGCCGCGCATTCTGACGATCACGCAGAGCACGTATGACGGCGTGATCTACAACGTCGAGATGATCAAGGACCTGCTGGGCGATCTGCTCGACACGCTGCACTTCGACGAAGCGTGGCTGCCGCACGCCGAATTCCACGAGTTCTATCAGGACATGCACGCGATCGGCGCGGGCCGTCCGCGTACCGGCGCGCTCGTGTTCGCGACGCACTCGACGCACAAGCTGCTCGCCGGCATCTCGCAGGCTTCGCAGATCGTCGTGCAGGACAGCGAGAACAGCACGTTCGACCGCCATCGTTTCAACGAAGCGTATCTGATGCACACGTCGACGAGCCCGCAGTACGCGATCATCGCGTCGTGCGATGTGGCGGCTGCGATGATGGAGCCGCCGGGCGGCACGGCGCTGGTGGAGGAATCGATCGCGGAGGCGCTGGATTTTCGCCGCGCGATGCGCAAGGTCGACGCCGAATACGGCGACGAGTGGTTCTTCAAGGTATGGGGCCCGGAAGAGCTGGCCGAGGAAGGCATCGGCTCGCGCGAAGACTGGATGCTGCGTCCGAACGACCGCTGGCACGGCTTCGGCCCGCTCGCCGAAGGCTTCAACATGCTCGACCCGATCAAGGCGACGATTGTCACGCCGGGTCTGGATGTGGACGGCGATTTCGGCGAGTCCGGCATTCCGGCTGCGATCGTGACGAAGTATCTGGCCGAGCACGGCATCATCGTCGAGAAGACCGGGCTGTATTCGTTCTTCATCATGTTCACGATCGGCATCACGAAGGGCCGCTGGAACTCGATGGTCACCGAACTCCAGCAGTTCAAGGACGACTACGACAACAATCAGCCGCTGTGGCGCGTGCTGCCGGAGTTCGTCGCGCATCATCCGATGTATGAGCGCATTGGCCTGCGCGATCTGTGCGAGCAGATCCACAGTGTCTATCGTGCAAACGACATCGCGCGTCTGACGACCGAGATGTATCTGTCGAGCATGGAACCGGCGATGAAGCCGTCGGATGCATTTGCAAAGCTGGCGCATCGCGAGATCGACCGGGTACCGATCGACGAACTCGAAGGCCGCGTGACGTCGATTTTGCTCACGCCGTATCCGCCGGGCATTCCCTTGCTGATTCCGGGCGAGCGCTTCAACAAGACGATCGTCAGCTACCTGCGGTTCGCGCGCGAGTTCAACGAGCGTTTCCCGGGCTTCCACACGGATATCCACGGACTGGTGGGTGAGATGATCAACGGGCGCATCGAGTACTTCGTCGATTGCGTCCGCGTCGAGTGAAGGGGCGTTTGAGGCCGGCGGCGCGCGCGTGGTGGTGCGTCGCTGGGGCCGTGTTCGCGATGCTGTCTGGCGCGGCGCGCGCTGAAGTCGCAGCGGCCGATCCGATCGATGCTTCGATGCGAACGTGTCTGGCACGTAGCGACATGTCATCGACGGCGGGGCAGGTGCAATGTATGGAGACGGCGCGGGCGGCGTGGCAATCCGCGTCTGACCTCGCGTTCCAGCAGCTGCTGGCGAAGACGCCTGTGGCGGCGCGCAAGGGCTGGGAGCGCAGCCAGCGAAGCTGGAAGGCGTGGCGCGATGCGGAGGCGCCGATGCTGGCGGCGGTGTTCGCGACGACGCACGGTACGATGTACGTGATGTTCGAGGCGGACATGCAATTGCAGCCGGTACGTGACCGCGCGCTGGGCTTGCGCAGCGCTGCTGCGAACGCGGACGGTGCCAGCGGCAACAAACCGGCGATGCGCCTGCGTGCGTGCTCACAGGATGCGCAATGCGCGCATGCGAACCGTGACCTGAACCGTTACTACCAGCGTTTGCACACAGAGATGCCGTCACGTATCCGTCCGACGCTCGTGCGCGCGCAACGCGCGTGGCTCGGCTTCCGTGACGCGACGACGCCGCTGATCGACGAACGCGGGCGCATCGATATGATCGGCGCGCGGGTTGCGACGTTGAAGCGGCTGTCGGAGACGGTGGGTAACGACTGAGGCGTGGGGTTTGAGGCGGAAGACGGCCTGCCCGCCTCCGCGCTCCACGTCCCCAAGCAGCACGCCACCGGGTCAACTGAACGTGAAAGGATCCGGCTGCGGCGCGCTCGTGGCGAGCGCTGGCTCGCCAAGCAGATCGCGCGTGGCATCTTCGATGAACGCGGACATGGCATCGAGCGCGAGATCGTTGTCTTCGGTGCCGAATGGCTCTTCGATTTGCGACGCGATGGCTTCGAGGGCCATGAAGGTGTATGCGACGAACACCGAGAAGACTGGCGTGAAGTTGCCGATGCTATCCACGAGTCCGAACGGCAGCGCCGCGCAGAAGAAGTAGACCGTACGGTGAATCATGACCGAGTACGCGAACGGCAGCGGCGTGGAGGCGATGCGCTCGCAGCCGCCGACCACATCCGAAAGACCATTCAGATTGCGATCGAAGGCGAGGGCCGCCCATGCATCGAGCGCGCCTTCGCGCGTACGCAATTGCACCCACTCTCCGAGCCAGAGCATGATCGTCGCGGGACGATAGCGTGCCGCCATGACGCGTTCGAGGAGCGGCGAAGGCAGACGCGTGGCGAGGTCATTCCGTGGATCGGTCTGTCTCAACTGGTGGCGCAGCGCATGCGGAAACGCACCGAGAATGCGGACGAAAAGCCGGGTCTCGTCGACGCTGACCGCATCGCGGGGCAGCGTGAGTGCCTGCCGGGTCAGCGAGCGTGATTCGTTGAGCAGTTGACCCCACAGCTTGCGCGCTTCCCAGTATCGATCGTAGCTGGCGTTGTTACGGAACCCGAGGAACACGGCGAGCGCGATCCCGACGAGTGAAAACGGCGTGGGGCTGAGATCGACGGTGACTTTGAGGACACGGTCGTGGGACGCGACGGCGACGACGGAGATGCAGAAGATGAGAAAGAGCCGCGGCAGCAGTTCTGGCAGCACGGATCCCTTCCAGGCGAGGAGCATGCGAAACCAGTGGAGGCGCGGGCGAACGATCATGGCTGATGGCAACGACTCGGTGGCGACGATCCTGCATTATCGCGAAAACATGTGGCGACGGGTTCAAAGGCGGCGAATGGCCGCACGGAGCGGCTTACTGGTCGGCGACGCACGAAGTGCGGAGGCGGATGGATGAGTGCTGTGTCACAAAGGTTGCTGCGCGAGGGACGGTCTCGCGCGCGGACCTATGTGGTGTGAAGTGCTATGGCGACACTTCATGGGTTGCCATTCGCGGTTACCGACGCAACCTGGAAGATCTGAGTTCTCGAAGCGCCTTTCTTTTGCCTACTTTTCTTTGGAAGACAAAGAAAAGTAGGTGCCGCCCCGCACAGGGGCGACGCAAATAGACCGACACCAACACAAGGAAAGGCCAAAGAGGAAAGGCCAAAGAAAAAAGGCGGACCCCAAAAAGGACCCGCCTCAATCAAAAACAAGCCCGCGCGGCAAGCGCAAAAGTCTTAACCCAAACCAGCCCGCGCAGCCTTAACAGCCAGAACAACCTGCTCAGGCGCGGTCCCGCCGGGATGATTCCGACTACCGACAGACCCTTCAAGCGTGAGGTACTCAAAAACATCTTCACCGATAAGCTGAGCGACATTAGACAATTCAGCCCGCATCTCATCGAGCGAAAGATCGGCCAGATCACACCCACGATCGACGCAAACGCGAACAGCAAGCGCGACAGCCTCATGCGCATCACGGAAAGGCAGCCCGCGTTTAACCAGATAATCCGCCAGATCAGTCGCAGTAGAAAACCCTTGAAGCG
Source organism: Paraburkholderia sp. GAS334 (assembly GCF_050436625.1). Classification (NCBI taxonomy): domain Bacteria; kingdom Pseudomonadati; phylum Pseudomonadota; class Betaproteobacteria; order Burkholderiales; family Burkholderiaceae; genus Paraburkholderia; species Paraburkholderia sp. GAS334. The sequence goes on from NZ_JBNDMO010000011.1 coordinate 47,213, forward strand.
CAGCATCCCGCATAGCCGCAGGCTTCACAGAAATCCCGGCGACCATCTCGGCAAAAATCCGCAACGTATCGGCCACCGTATCGACGGTATCGAACAGCGGCTCCTTATCTTCCTGATTGTCCTTGTTGTACGCGAGCGGTTGACCTTTCATCAGCGTCAGCAGCGCCATCAAATGCCCATTCACGCGCCCGGTCTTGCCACGGGCAAGCTCAGGCACATCGGGATTCTTCTTCTGCGGCATGATCGACGACCCGGTGCAGAACCGGTCGGCAAGATCGATAAACCCGACGCGCGGGCTCATCCACAGAACGAGCTCTTCAGAAAACCGCGACACGTGCGTCATCACCAGCGCCGAAGCCGCAGTAAATTCAATCGCGAAATCACGATCAGAAACTGCATCGAGAGAATTCGCGCAGATGCCATCGAACCCAAGCGTCTTCGCGACAGCAAGACGATCGATCGGATAGCTCGTCCCAGCCAGCGCAGCCGCGCCCAGCGGCAGACGGTTCACGCGCGTACGGCAATCGCGCATCCGCTCGGTATCGCGCGTAAACATTTCGACGTAGGCCAGCAGGTGATGACCAAACGTCACCGGCTGTGCAACCTGCAAATGCGTAAAGCCAGGCATGATCGTCGCCGCATTCTGCTCGGCGAGATCGATCAGCGCACCGCGCAGATCCTTCAGCAATCCGCCGATACGATCGATCTCGCCACGCAGCCACAGACGGATATCGGTCGCGACCTGATCGTTACGCGAGCGGCCCGTATGCAGACGCTTGCCCGCATCGCCGATCAGGGCCGTCAGGCGCGCTTCGATGTTCAGGTGGACGTCTTCCAGGTCGAGTTGCCACTCGAATTCGCCACGCTCGATTTCACCCTTGATCTGCGCCATGCCGCGCTGGATCGCAGCGAGGTCGTCGGCGGCGATGATCTTCTGCGCCGCCAGCATCGAAGCGTGCGCGAGCGAGCCTTCGATATCGACCAGCGCCAGACGCTTGTCGAAGAAAACCGACGACGTATAGCGTTTGACGAGTTCCGACATCGGCTCCGAGAACCGTGCCGACCAGGCTTCGCCTTTTTTGTGCAGTTGGGACGTCATGATGTTTGGCAGTGGAGAGACGGTGAAAGGCGGGCGACCTGAGCATACGTCGCCGGTAAGAAAAGACTCAAACGAGACAGCGATTTTAGCATCCGGCGGCGGCACGGCCAGCGCGCTCGCGCCGGCGGTGAGCTTCGCCGCCGGCGCGCGTTACATGCGCACCAGTACAACCAGCTTCAGGTCCTCGCGATGCGCGGGCTTGAACGTCATCTGGTCGTAGACGACGCGGCCGTGGCGCGGATGGTTGAACTCGCGCCGTCCACCCTCGCGTCCGCCGACATCCTGCGACGCCCAGAAGCGCGCGAACGCGTCGCTCGCGGCGCTCAGTGAATCGATCAGCGTACGGGTTGGCGCTTCATTCAGATGGCGGATCGAATCTGCCCGAAACTCGGCGGCGAGCCGCCTCGCGCGCGGTTCCCAGTCTGCGATCAGTTCGCGCGCACCGGGCTCCGTGAACGTGAAGCGCAGCAGGTTGCGGTCATGTTCACCATCGAGCCAGCCGACGAACAGGTCCGCCGCCCGCGCATTCCACGCGAGCGCATTCCACTGGCGGTCGAGCACATAGGCCGGCGCGTCGATTAGCTGGACGGTTTCGAGCAGCCGCGCGGGCGCGTCGGCGGCGGCCGGGTCCGGCTCGGCGGGATCGCGCTGTGCGGCGAGTTCGAACAGATACGCCCGTTCGGCGCGGGACAGTTGCAGCGCGACGGCGATGCGCGCGAGCGCATCGGCCGAAGCCGACACGGGCCGGCCCTGTTCGATCCACGTGTACCAGGTCGGGCTGACACCACACAACTGCGCCACTTCCTCGCGCCGCAAACCGGGCGTGCGACGGCGCGGGCCGGGCGGCAGGCCGACCGCCTGCGGCGACAGCCGCTCGCGGTGCGCACGGATGAAATCGCCCAGTGCGCGGGCAGGCGTGGCGTCGAGCGGTGGCGGAGACAGTTCGGGTGAAGACGGCCGGGTCATCGTGTGTGAGAGAGGCGGGTGGTATTAATACTGGAATAATTGCTTGACTTGTACCAGTACAGAGCGGGCTCTATTGTAGCGGCAGGAACGGCAAAAACCGCATCGGCGCGCCGCTTCCTGACGTTTTCCCGCGAACAATACGAGCCAAACCGCCTCAACCCCGAAGAGGAGCTTCCCATGAAGCATCACGATCAGGTCGCCGACGCATTCGGCTCCACCGCCGCCGCTTATCTGACGAGTCACGTGCACGCGACGGGCGCCGATCTGCAGACGCTGGCCGCTGCCATTCAGGCGACGCCTGGCGCGACCGTGCTCGACATGGGCTGCGGTGCAGGTCACGCGAGTTTTGCGGTGGCGCCGCACGCGAAGTCGGTCGTCGCGTATGACATCGCGCCGCAGATGCTCGAAACCGTCGCCGCCGCCGCGCGTGAACGCGGGCTCGACACGATCCGCACGCAGCAGGGCGCGGCGGAAACACTGCCGTTCGCCGACGCGTCGTTCGACTGGGTCATCAGCCGCATGAGCGCGCACCACTGGCACGACGTGCCGCAGGCGCTTAAGGAAGTGCGTCGCGTGCTGAAGCCAGGCGGCCAGGTGCTGTTCATCGATATCGCCGGCAGTGACCATCCGTTGCTCGACACGCATATTCAGGCGGTTGAACTGCTGCGCGACGGCTCGCATATCCGCGACTATCGCAGCGACGAATGGGTCGCGCTGTTCGAAGCAGCGGGATTCAGGGCGTCGATTCGCGAGCGCTGGCGCCTGCCGATCGAATTCGATGCGTGGGTCAAGCGAATGCGCACGCCGCAGCCGCGCGTCATTGCGATCCAGTCGGTCTGGTCCAGTGCGCCGGACGAGGTGCTTCAGTATTTCAATGTGCAGGACGACGGTTCTTTCGAACTCGATGCGTTGATGATCGAGGCGCGCTAACCGGCGGAGAGAAGGGCGATTCGCAACCCGAAGGCGCCAGAAACAAAAAGGGCACGCGATCCGATAAACCAGATTGCGTGCCCGTCGAACCAAAGCGCATCAAACCAGACCAAGCCACACCAGAAGTCAGGCCGGTCAGCCCGTATTGCGCAGCCCTGCGGCAATACCGTTGATCGTCAAATGAATCCCGCGCCGCAGACGCGCATTCCGGTCACCCGCGCGGTGGCGCTTGAGCAGTTCCACCTGCAGGTGATTCAGTGGATCGAGATACGGGAAGCGGTTCTTGATCGAACGCGCGAGCAGCGGGTTATCGGCGAGCCGCTCGCTCTTGCCAGTGATCTCCGACAGCACCTTCGACGTGCGTTCCCATTCCGCGACGATGCGCTCGAACACGTGCTTGCGCAGCTTCTTGTCGGTCACGAGCTGTGCGTAGCGCGATGCGACCGCGAGATCGGTCTTCGCCAGCACCATGTCCATGTTCGACAGCAGGTTCGAGAAGAACGGCCACGTCTTGTGCATCTTCTTCAGCAGCGAAAGACGGCGTGCGCGTTCGGCATCGGTCGGCGCGCTGTCCAGATGCGCCGACACCGCGCTGCCGAAGCCATACCAGCCCGTCAGCAGCAGACGGCATTGGCCCCACGAGAAACCCCACGGAATCGCACGCAGATCTTCGATCCTGCGTTGCTTCGGGTCCTGCAGCTTGCGCGATGCCGGACGGCTGCCGATGTTCAGCTCGGCGATTTCCGAAATCGGCGTCGACTCGAAGAAATACTCCTTGAAGCCCGCCGTTTCGTAGACCAGCGCGCGATACGACGCCATCGCCGCATCCGAAAGCTGCTGCATCGTTTCTTCGAAAGCGGGCAACTGGTCGGGCGCGTTGCCGTGCGGCAGCAGCGATGCTTCGAGCGTCGCGGCGACGACCGTTTCCAGATTGCGTCGGCCGATGTCCGGGTTGCCGAATTTGCTCGCGATCACTTCACCCTGTTCGGTGAGACGGATCTGGCCGTCGACCGTGCCCGGAGGTTGCGAGAGGATGGCCTGATACGTCGGGCCACCGCCGCGTCCGACTGTGCCGCCGCGGCCGTGGAAGAGCCGCAGCGTCACGCCGCGTTCGTTGAAGAGTGACACGAGCGCCAGTTCCGCGCGATACAGCTCCCAGTTCGATGTCAGGAAGCCGCCGTCCTTGTTGCTGTCCGAGTAGCCGAGCATGACTTCCTGCTCGCCGCCCTGATGTTCGATCAGCGCGTCGACGCCCGGTAGCGCGATCAGGTCGCGCATGATGTGCGGCGCATTGCGCAGGTCGGGGATCGTCTCGAAGAGCGGAATTACCATCAGGCCCGCTTTCGCCGGATCGTTCGCGTCGCCCAGACGCCCGTGCAGCAGGCCGGTTTCCTTCTGCAGCAACATCACTTCGACGAGATCGCTGACGGTCTCCGTGTGCGAAATGATGTAGTTGCGCACCGCGCGCGCACCGAATTTTTCGCGCGTCACGCGGGCCTCTTCGAGCACGCCGAGCTCGCTCTTCACGAGATCGGAATAGTCGGCGTACGGCAGACGCAATGCGCGCGGCTGCGCGAGTTCGGCGAGCAGCACGGTGAGCTTGTCCGCTTCGGACAGCGCCGCGTAATCCGCTTCGACGCCCGCGCATTTGAGCAGCTCCGCGATCACCGCTTCGTGCACGTCGGAGCTCTGCCGCAGATCGATGCTCGCCAGATGGAAGCCGAACACTTCGGACGCGCGCGCGAGCGGCGACAGGCGCGGCGTTGTCAGCGATGCGCCGTGATGTTCGGTGAGCGAATCCATCAGCACATGCAGGTCGCGCGTGAATTCGGCGGCGTCGCCGTACGGTTTCGCACGCACCGGCGCCACGCCGCGGCCCGCGCTGCGCACGGGCACGCTGCCTTCGCCCAGACGCACGCGCGCGCTCGCCGCAAGCCGCGTGTAGATGCCGATCAGCGCGCGGCGATACGGCTCGTCGGTGCGATGCGGCGACTGGTCGGGCGAGGCGTCGGTCAGTGCTTTCAGCGCGTCGCTCGAACCGGCGAGCAGGTTCGACACGGACAGTTCCGCGCCGAGCTTGTGCACCTGCTCCATGTAGTGCTCGAGGATCACCGCGGCCTGGCGGGTGATCGCGTGCTCGAGCGTTTCTGCCGTCACGTTCGGATTGCCGTCGCGGTCGCCGCCAATCCAGCTGCCCATCTGGAAGAACGGCGGCAGGCGCGCCGGCAGACCGTGTTCGGCGAGCGCGGCTTCGATGTCGGCGTAGAGCGCGGGGATTTCCTCGAGGAAGGTCGCGCGGTAGTACGACAGCGCGTTTTCGATTTCATCGGCGACGGTCAGACGCGAGTCGCGCAGCATCCGCGTCTGCCACAGCGACGTAACACGGGCGCGCAGCATCGTTTCGTTGTGCGCGCGTTCGCGCTCGGTCAACTGCTGGTCGCGCTCGGCGAGCAGATGCGCGATGTCGTGTTCCGCGTCGAGAATGCTCTTGCGCTGCACTTCGGTCGGGTGGGCGGTCAGCACCGGGACGATCAGCGCATCGTTGAAGAACTGCTGCAACACCGGTGTCGGCGCAGCTTCGGCTTCCATCAGGCGTTCGAGCGCGTAGGCCATCGTGCCCGGACGCGGCGCCGCATTGGCCAGCGCGTGGATACGGTGACGGCGATTGCGGTGACGGTCTTCGGCGATGTTCGCGAGGTGCGAGAAGTAGCTGAACGCACGCACGACGCTCACCGTCTGTTCCGGGCTCAGCGTGCGCAGCTTCTTTTCGAGCGTCTGCGCGGCGACGCTGTCGTCTTCGCGACGAAAGCGCACAGCCGTCTGACGGATCGTTTCGACGACGTCGAATACCGCGTCGCCTTCCTGCTCACGCACGACGTCGCCGAGCAGGCGTCCCAGATAGCGGATGTCCTGGAAGAGCGGTTGATCCTTGTCTTCGCGCGTGCGGCCGCCGGATTTCGCGGGCGTCGTTGTTGCAGGCTGTGTAGCGGCTGCGGGCGTGGCGTCTGTCGTGGCGGACCTTGCGGCTTTCGCCCGGTCTTTCGCGGAGCCGTTGGCCGACTTTTCAACCGGCTTCGTGATCGATGTGGCCAGGGCGCCGTCGAGCGCCGCGCCGGCCTTGACTGATTTCAGTGCTTTCGCGGCCTTCTCAGGCGCAACGGATTTGACGGCTTTGCTGGATTTCACGCCTTTAGCGGCTGCCTGGGTGGCTTTGGCTGCTTGGGCAGGTTTCGCATGGGCGGTGGTCACGGCCGAAGAAGCGGTGGGCGATGCAGTGTTGCGGCGGGCGGGGCGCGCCGATCCGGAAGACGTCACGATGGGTTTCCTCAGGGAAGCCAGGGTCTATTGATGATGAAGAGCGGTTTCAAAACACATGCGCGCGAACTGCGCAGGCGCCGCCGCGCGCCGACGAAGAGCGGGCGCGCAACGACACGGAACTGCTGAAACGACAGGCACGCAGGAAGGCACACGAGGAAGGGAAACGCCCATTGCCGCGTGACGCGCCGCAACGCATCATCCCGCATGCCACCGCGCGGCGCGCGAACGACCGTACGGGAAGCCTTGGGGGCAGATACAGCGGCAGCGCCCGGAACGGGCCTGTCTCCTGCGTCGATGCCACGCCAGCATGGCCATCCGGCCTGTAAAGCGACACTGGCGTGCGTGCTAACATTGATTGTTATTGAACCCCGTCTTCCACTGACCTTGCAATGAATTCCGAGACCCATTCAGCGCTACCCCGCACGCTGGTGATTGCTTCGCGAGAAAGCCGCCTTGCCATGTGGCAGGCCGAACACGTGCGGTGTGCGCTGCACAAATTATATCCATCTTGCGACGTAAAAATCCTCGGAATGACAACACGTGGTGATCAGATTCTCGATCGCACGCTTTCGAAGGTCGGCGGCAAGGGCCTGTTCGTCAAGGAACTGGAGAACGCGCTGGCCGATGGCCGCGCCGATCTGGCCGTCCATTCGCTGAAAGACGTGCCGATGGAACTGCCGGCTGGCTTTGCCCTGTCGACCATCATGGAGCGCGAGGATCCGCGCGACGCGTTTGTCTCGAACATGTATGACTCGCTCGCGGCGTTGCCTGCGGGCAGCGTGGTCGGCACATCCAGTTTGCGGCGCGAAGCGATGTTGCGGGCGCGCTATCCGCAGCTTGTCGTCCAGCCGTTGCGCGGCAATCTGGATACGCGCCTCGCCAAGCTCGATCGCGGCGACTACGCGGCCATCATCCTCGCTGCGGCGGGGTTGAAGCGGCTGGGTCTCGCTGAACGCATCCGCGCGCCGCTCGATCCGGACGACAGCCTGCCCGCAGCCGGGCAGGGCGCGCTCGGCATCGAGATTCGCGAAGATCGCGCCGATCTGGCCGCGTGGCTTGCGCCGCTGCATCACGAACATACGGCGGCGGCGGTTGAGGCCGAGCGCATGGTGTCGCGGATGCTGGGCGGCAGTTGCGAAGTGCCGCTCGCCGCGTATGCGACCTGGCATGACGGCGCGCTGCATCTGCGCGGCATGGTCGCGACGCCTGACGGCCGGCGTGTACTGAACGCGCATGCGTCCGCACCCGCGCCGACGGTGGGCGCCGCGATCGAACTGGGCCGTGAGGTGGCGGCGTCGCTTGAAAGCCAGGGCGCGCTCGATATTGTCCGGTCGCTGAGTACCGCGAGCGGCAACGTGACCGGCGCGTGATGTCGACCGGAGCACGCGTCGATCCCCCGGTTGCCAGCGGCGCAGCGGTGGAGGCTGATTTCACCGTCGTGATCACGCGGCCCGCCGGACAATCGGCTGGGTTGATGGCGGCGCTGTCTGCTGCCGGCGTATCGACGCTTGAATTCCCTTTGATCGACATCGGCGACGTCGAAGATGCGGGCCCGCTGCGCGCGGCGCTGGCCTCGCTCGAAAATTATGCGCTGGTGGTGTTCGTGTCGCCGAACGCGGTCGACCGCGCCTTTGCGCACTACGATGCGATCTGGCCACATGCGCTGCCGGTTGGCGTCGTCGGGCCGGGAAGTGTGGCGGCGCTGGCGCGGCACGGTGTGGAAGCGCCCGCGTATCGCGTGATCAGCCCGACCGTCGACGCCGACGACGATACCGGCCGTTTCGATTCCGAAGCGCTCTTCACTGCGCTCGAGGCGACGCTCGGCACGGGCGGCTTCGAAGGGCGGCGCGTACTGATCGTGCGCGGCGACGGCGGCCGCGAATGGCTCGCCGACCGTCTGCGTGAAGCGGGCGCACAGGTCGAGACCGTGGCCGCCTACCGGCGGATCGTGCCGGACCCGTCGATCGGTGCGTGGTCGCGGGTGTACGCGTTGCTGTCGGGCGAGCCGCACACGTGGCTCCTGACGAGTTCGGAAGGCGTGCGCAATCTCGACGAGCTGGCGCGCGAACATCTGACCACCGGCGAGATCGCGCAACTGAAGCGCGTATCGCTCGTCACGCCACATCCACGCATCGCGCAGACCGCGCGGGGAGTGGGTTTTGATAGGATTACGGTGTCTGGCGCGGGCGATGAGCGTATCGCCCGTGCATTGCTCGCCTCTGCAGCCTCCGTTGCTTCCGTTGTTAAACCGGTACCGTCCAACCCGGCTCACTCACGCATGACAGATTCGAACGATTCCAGAAACGCTTCCATTCCTCCGGCTGCCACGCCTCCGTTGCCGCCGAACCCGCCTTTCACGCCCTATGAAGCGCAGCAGAAACCGCGCAACGTGAGCGGGCCCTTGCTGTGGTTCGTCATCGTCGTGCTGATCTGCGCGGCGGGCGTCGGCGCGTTTGCGCTGAACCGCAAGGTCGACCGGATGGAGCAGCAACTGGCGCAGCGTCAGCAGGCCAACGATGCGCAAACCGCTGCGCTCAATGTGAAGACCGAACAGGCGCTGGCAACGGTGCATCAGTCCGATTCTCAGGTCTCGCAGCTCGAAGGCAAACTCGCCGATGCACAGGCGGGACAGCAGGCGCTGCAACAGCAATACGCCGATCTCGCGCGCAACCGCGATGACTGGACGCTTGCTGAAGTCGGGCAGATGCTGTCCGCTGCCAGCCAGCAACTGCAACTCACGGGCAACACGCAACTCGCGCTGTTCGCGCTGCAAAGCGCCGACACGCGTCTCGCCGCATCGGACAGTGCCCAGGTTATCACGGTGCGCAAGGCGATCGCGCAGGACATCGACAAGCTGAAGTCGGCCCCGTCCACCGATCTCACGGGCCTCGCCATCAAGCTCGACAACGCGATCGATATGGTCGATTCGCTGCCGCTTTCCGGCGAAGCGCCGATTGGCCACGCCGCCGCGCATGCCGCTGCCCCGGCTGATTCAACGAAGGTCTCGGCGGCCACGGGCGAGCCACGCTGGAAGGTGTTGTGGCGTCAGTTCACGTCGGGCGTCGGCCAGCAGCTGGCGAGCCTCGTGCAGGTGCGCCGTATCGACAATGCCGACGCGATGCTCGTCTCGCCCGATGAAGGCTACTTCGTGCGCGAAAACCTGAAGCTGCGCCTGTTGTCGGCGCGCCTCGCGCTGCTCTCGCGCAACCAGACCACACTCAAGTCCGACCTTCACGCCGCCGATGCCGCGCTCAGCCGCTACTTCGACAGCTCGTCGAAGCGCGTGCAAACGGTGCGCGGCCTGGTGAAGGACGTCGATACCGGTTCGGCGGCGGTTGAACTGCCAAACCTGAACACGAGCCTGCAGGCTGTCCACCAATACCGGAGCCGGGGTTAATCATGGCTATCCGCGGACTTCTCTGGCTGGCCTTCCTGTTTGCGATTGCGGTGGTGCTGGCGACGGCCGGCCGGTTCGACACCGGTCAGGTGTTGCTCGTCTACCCGCCGTATCGCATCGATATTTCGCTGAACCTGTTTGTCGTCGGTCTCGTCGTCACGTTTATCGTGCTGTACGCACTGATGCGTGCGATCCGCAATATCTGGCGCATGCCGCAGCGTGTCGCCGCCTATCGTGCGCGCTCGCGCGTGGCGAAGGCGCAGGCGGCATTGCGCGACGCGATCGGCAACCTCTATGCGGGGCGTTTCTCGCGCGCGGAAAAAGCGGCGCGCGATGCGCTGACGAATCCCGACAACAAGGGTGCCGCAGGTCTGATCGCGGCGAATGCGGCGCACCGCATGCACGAATACGCGCGTCGCGACGAATGGCTCGCGCAGATCGACGAGGCGGACTGGCAGGATGCGCGTTTGATGGCCACCGCCGATATGCGCGCCGATGGCCGCGATGCGGACGGCGCACTCGAAGCGTTGAAGCAGATGCAGACGCAGGGTGGCCGGCGTATTCACGCGCAGCAGATCACCTTGCGCGCGCAGCAGCAACTGAAGAACTGGAGTGAAGTGCTGAAGCTCGTCAAGACGCTGGAGAAGCGCGAGGCGATCCATCCGGCCGTGGCGGTGCGCCTGCGTCAGCTGGCTGCGGAGAATCTGTTGCGCGACCGTCGTCATAACGCCGATGCGCTACTCGAACTGTGGCATTCGTTGTCGCCGACCGAGCGGCATTCGCCGCGTCTCGCCGATCTGGCTGCCGAGTTGCTGCTCGGCCTGAACCGTCCGAACGACGCGCGCAAGATTGTCGAAGAAGCGCTCGCGCAGAACTGGGACGCGCGTTTGCTGCGTCGCTATCCGGAAACAGCCGGCGGCGATGCATTGCCGCTGATCCAGAAGGCGGAAGCGTGGAAGAACGATCGCCCTGACGATGCCGATCTGCTGTTCGCGCTCGGGCGTCTGTGTCTGCATCAACAGTTGTGGGGCAAGGCGCAGTCGTTCCTCGAACAGGCGTTGAAGCTCGCTGATAACGAACCGCTGAAGATCCGCTCGCATCGCGCGCTCGCGAGACTGCACGAGCAGCTTGGCGATGCGGGTAAGGCCAGCGAGCACTATCGGGAAAGTGCGCTGGCGATGAACGTGGTCTAACGGGCTTTAACGCGGTTAGCGGGTGCGTTGACGCTGGATGATCGAAGCCTCCGGGGCGTTGCCTCCGGAGGCTTTTTCTTTATTGGCCGCTAACGGGCCAGAGCGCACTGCTACCGGTTCACCAGCCTTGCCGGCACGCTGATCGCGAGCAGGCCGCCGAGAATCATGCATGCGGCCAGCAGGTACATACCGGAGTCGTTGGCAGCGGTGGCCTGCTTGAGCCAGCCCACCGCATACGGGCTCAGAAAGCCTGCGAGGTTACCCAGCGAATTGATCATCGCAATACCGGCCGCGGCGCCGGTCCCGGCGAGAATTGCCGTCGGCAGGCTCCAGAAGAGCGGCAGTGTCGTCAGAATGCCCATCGTCGCCAGGGTGAGGCCGGTCATCGCGAGCAGGGTGTTGTGCGCCCACACCACCGAGAGCACCAACCCCAATGCGCCCGCGAACGCCGGCACGGCGATGTGCCAGCGGCGCTCGCGCATGCGGTCGGCGCTTTTCGCGATCAGCACCATCGCGACCACGGCGGCCGCGAACGGAATCGCCGAAAGCAGGCCGATCGAGAACGCGTCGGTGACACCGGTTGCCTTGATGATCGTCGGCAGCCAGAAACTCACGCCGTACAGGCCCATCACGAACGAGAAATAGATCAGGCTCATCAGCCACACGCGCGGGTTCGACAGCACCCTGGCGACCGGCATGTCGTGCTTGACCGCTTCTTCGGCGGCGACATTGCGTTCGAGCAGTTGCTGCTCTTCCGGCGTCAGCCACGTCGCCTTGCTGATGCGGTCGTCCAGTTTCAGGAACACCCACACGCCGACGAGCACCGACGGAATCCCTTCGAGCAGAAACAGCCACTGCCAGCCGTGCCAGCCGTTCAGGCCGTTGAAGTTCTTCAGGATGTAGCCCGACACGGGGCCGCCGATCACACCGGAGAGCGCGATGGCCGTCATGAACCATGTCGTCATGCGACCGCGCCGGTGCGCCGGATACCAGTACGTGAGATAGAGAATGATGCCGGGGAAGAAACCCGCTTCGGCGAGGCCGAGCAAAAAGCGCATCGCGTAGAACATCGTCGGCGTGGTGACGAACATCGTCAGCATCGAGACGATGCCCCACGTCGCCATGATCCGCGCGATCCACACGCGTGCGCCGACCTTGTGCAGGATGAGGTTGCTGGGAATCTCGAAGATAAAGTAGCCGACGAAGAAGATACCCGCGCCGAAACCGTAGACCGCGTCGCTCAGGTTGAGATCGGCGGTCATCTGCAGCTTTGCAAAGCCGACGTTGACGCGATCGAGATACGCGACGACGTAGCAGAGCATCAGAAGCGGCGTGAGCCGCCAGGCCACCTTGCGGTACGTCGCCTCTTCGAAGGTGGAAGGCGGCGCGCCGGCGCCGGGGGCGTGCAGCGGATTCGCGGGACTGGCCATGGTGTCTCCTCGTTCGTTCTACGTAGATAGAAGTGCCGCGTTTCGCGCATTCTATACGTGGTTCAAACGAAATCCGGACCGCCGAAGTCGGGGAAAACACCGAGGCGCCGCGGCGTGAACCCCGCCGCACTCCGGCGGCCGCTGCTGCAACCCGGCGCAGACCGGTCGCTGCAGCGCGCGCCGCAGTGGACACTAGACGCAGCGCCCGCCGTCGACTTCGAGACACACACCGGTGACGAACTCCGCTTCGTCCGAAGCGAGGTACAGACACGCGTTGGCGACGTCCTGCGGCGTCGAGAAGCGACCGAGCGGGATACCGGCAAGAAAGCGCTTGCGATTCTCCGGCGTGTCTTCGACGCCCATGAATTCGGAGAGCAGGGCGGTTTCGCCCATCACCGGGGCCACGCAGTTCACGCGGATGCGGTCCGGCCCGAGTTCGGCCGCAAGCGACTTGCTCGCGATGATCACCGCGCCCTTGCTGCCGTTGTACCAGACGAGCCCCGGCCGCGGCCGCACGCCCGCCGTCGACGCGATGTTGACGAACACGCCGCCGCCCTGTGCGCGGAAGTACGGCACAAACTGCTGCACGCTCCAGTAGATGCTTTTGACGTTGACCGCATAGACGCGATCGAACTCGGTCTCGGTCACGTCGAGCACCGGTTTGTTGCGATGCGTCGTGCCAGCATTGTTGACGACGATCTGCACGCTGCCGAAGTCTTCGAGTGCGGCTTCGCGCAGCGTAGTCCAGTCTTCACTGCGTGTGACGTCGCCCGCGACCGCAATCGCCTTGCCGCCCGCGAGCGCAATTTCGCTCGCGACGCGTTCGGCCGCCGGACCGTTCAGATCGTTGACGACGACGTTCGCGCCCTCGCGTGCGTACGTTTTCGCGATGCCTTCACCGAAACCCGAGCCGCCACCTGTGACGATGGCTGTCTTGCCTGTCAACCGCATGATGTCTCCTTTGTGTTTTCGCCGACGCCAGAACGCAATACCTTCGAACGGAACAGCTAGCCGTGCCGGATCGCAACCGTTTTCAGCACGGTGAATCCGTAGAGCGCCTCGAAGCCCTTCTCCCGGCCATGGCCGGAATGGCGAACGCCGCCGAACGGCAGTTCGACGCCACCGCCCGCGCCATAGTTGTTGATGAATACCTGGCCCGAACGCACCCGCCGCGCAAGGCGCAGTTGTCGCCCGCCGTCGCGCGTCCAGATACCGGCGACGAGCCCGTATGGCGTGCCGTTCGCGAGCGCAACCGCTTCGTCTTCGTCGTTGAAGGGCATCGCGGCGAGCACGGGGCCGAACACTTCTTCGCGCGCGAGGCGATGCGTGGGCGGCACATCGCGCAGGAGCGTCGGCGCCTGATAGAAGCCGGTCTCGGGCGCATCGACGATCACCTCGCCATGCGCGGCCATGGCCACGCCATCGTGCTGCGCATCGGAAAGGAAATCCCACACGCGTTGCTGCTGTTTTGCGCTGATCAGTGGGCCGCAATCGAGATCCGCGGTGGACGGCCCGACGCGCAACGCGCGAAACGCCGCGCCAAGCCGCTCGAGCAACGGTTCGTAAATCGTGCGGTCGATGAGCACGCGGCTGCCTGCCGAACACGTCTGCCCGGCGTTCTGGACGATGGCCGACACGAGCACCGGTAACGCGGCTTCGAGGTCAGCGTCGGCAAACACGATCTGCGGCGACTTGCCGCCGAGTTCCAGCGTGACCGGCACGTGGTTTTCGGCCGCCATCTGTGTGACGAGCTTGCCCGTCTCCGGCGAGCCCGTGAACGAGATGTGATCGATGCCGGGATGACGCGCGAGCGCCGCACCCGCTTCGTGCCCATAACCCGTGACGACGTTCAGCGCGCCGGCCGGCAGGCCCGCTTCGGCGGCCAGTTCGGCGACGCGCAATACCGTCAGGCACGCATCCTCGGCTGGCTTCACGACGCACGCGTTGCCTGCGGCAAGCGCCGCGCCGACGCTGCGGCCGAAGATCTGCATGGGGTAGTTCCACGGCACGATATGGCCCGTGACGCCGTGTGGTTCGCGAATCGTGAAGACCGTGTAGCCCGGCTGGTAGGGCAGCGTTTCGCCGTGAAGCTTATCGGCGGCGCCGGCGTAGAACTCGAAGTAGCGCGACAGTGCCGATGCATCCGCGCGGGCCTGCCTGAGCGGCTTGCCGGTGTCCTGCGCCTCGAGCTTCGCGAGTTCTTCGTGACACGCGGTGACCAGCATCGACAGCCGGTACAGCACGCGGCCGCGCTCGGCCGCGCTCGCCGCGCCCCATGCGCCTTCGTAAGCACGGCGGGCGGCCCGTACCGCGCGGTCGATGTCTGCTGCCGTGCCGCGCGCGAGGCGCGTGAAGGGCTGGCCGTCCGATGGATCGATGACGTCGATCGTCTCGTTGCCCGTGGAACTGCTCCATTCGCTGCCGATGAAGTGTTTCGCTTCTTCCATGCATGCTCCTGGTTGAGAACTGAAGATGCCCACCCGCGCGGGCCCGAACCGGAATCGCGCGTGACGCCGCCCGGGAACGCCGGCGCGGCGGCCCGCGCCGTGCCGCGCGTGATGCCCGATCCACAAGGCGTAGAACGATTATCGCGCCGATCCCGTGCCGGCCGCCATCGGCCGATTGGCTATAATGGCGCATTCCGCACCGTCCGGCCGCGTGGCCGCGTGCGCCTGTCAAGGCGCCGCGCCGCAGCCGTGCTCCGAATTTCATCCTGACCAGAGAACGCTCATGAGCTTTAATCACGTGCCCGCAGGCAAAGATCTCCCGCAAGATTTCAACGTCATCATCGAAATCCCGGCGCAAAGCGATCCGGTGAAGTACGAGGCCGACAAGGATCTGGGCCTGCTCGTCGTCGACCGTTTCATCGGCACGGGCATGCGCTATCCGGCTAACTACGGCTTCATTCCGCAGACGCTCTCCGGCGACGGCGACCCGGTCGACGTGCTCGTGATCACGCCGTTCCCGCTGCTGGCCGGCTCGGTGGTGCGCGCGCGCGCGCTCGGCATGCTGCAGATGACGGACGAATCGGGCGTCGACGCGAAGCTGATCGCCGTGCCGCACGACAAGATCTGCCCGATGACGGCAGACCTGAAGTCGGTCGACGACGTGCCCGCGTATCTGAAAGACCAGATCAAGCACTTCTTCGAGCAGTACAAGGCGCTGGAGAAGGGCAAGTGGGTGAAGGTGGATGGCTGGGCGGGCATCGATGCCGCGCACAAGGAAATCGCCGACGGCATCGCGAACTTCAAGAAGTAATTCGTCGAAGCTGCCGTAGAAGAGAAAACCGCGCGAGCCCTTCGGGGCCGCGCGGTTTTTTTATGCTGCGGCACCCGGATCCGCACAAAGACCAGCCCGTTAAGAATGCCTTAAGTACTGCGCTGTAGCATCCATCGAACGACGCGGCGGGAGAGGGTGACAGGTGATACATCCCGCGAGCGTCATCCGCAAAAATTCAATCCCCCGCATCAGAACCGGATTCGCCTTGAGGTGTCACTCGATTGACATTTGGGCCGGTTAAAGTGAAACCGCCGTCATCTATCATTTTGAAGCGCGATGCCGGAAACCAACTTTTTCTCACCCTAGAGATTGATTCAATCAGGACACCTTTCAAATGAAATTGAACACCGTGGCTCTGGTGATTTCGGCCGTGATTACGCTTTCTGCCTGTGGCGGAAGCGACAACAACAACGCCGCCGCGCCTGCGGCCGCGCCTGTTCCCAACACGGCAACGGCAACGGGCTACACTCTTTCGGTGTTCGCGAAGGCACCGTCTGCAACCAGCAAGCCCGACTCGATCGTGCAGATGGGCTCAACCGTATTCATCGGTTATCAGAATGCCGGCGAGGTTAAAGACGGCTCCGTGCCCGGCATCACCAATCAGATCGTGCAGTACGATCTGAAGGGCAATGCACTCAAGACGTTCACGGCCCCGGGACACGTGGACGGCCTGCTTGCGCGCAGCGACACCAATACTCTGTGGGCCATGGCGAACGAAGACGGCAATCCGGAGCTGACGATCATCGACCTCGCCTCCGGTACGCAAAAGACCTATCAGGCAACCGTCAACCCGACAGCGCATGGCGGCGGTTATGACGACATGCAGTTGCTGAATGGCGTTGTATACGTCAGTGCCTCGGCACCCACCACGCCAGGCACGGGTCCCTCTGTCGTCGCCCTTACGTTGAACCCCAACGGTACGACGTTCGACGTCGCGACGGTGCTGGACGGCAGCGCACAGAAGATAGACATCACGCCGTCGGTAGGGGGTTCGCCAAACCCGACTTTCAATCAGCCGGTGACGTTCGCGCTGGCCGACCCTGATTCGGAGGCCATCGATCCTTCCGGCAATCTCGTGCTGGACAGCCAGTCGGATGGCAAGCTGGTATTCATCACCAACCCGGGTCCGAGCCAGACCGTCAGGATGCTCGCGCTGACGTTGTATAACGACAAGGACGGTCCGACCTATCCGGTGGACGATACGCGTTTCGTACCGACGCAGGGCCCGACTGGCACAACGTTCATGCTCTTCACGGATGCAAACAACACGACCTATCGGGTCGATGCGCCCTTCAAGCAGGGCGATGCCTACAGTGCGGGCCAGGGTCAGGTGATGCAGCTGGACGTCAAGACCGGACATCTGACGCCGGTGGTCGCCGGTATCGGTGTTGCGTCGGCGCTGCAGGACCCGCATGGGATGCTGTTCGTCGCCCAGTGAGACCTCGCGCCTCGCTGTCGGATGAGTCGCTTTAAGGTATCGCTTGACCTGATGCGTCTGACTGCTTTGTCGACGCATCGGGCGGCGCGCGATTTCTTATGCTTTTCCAGACGCCCCGCCGGCTTCCGAAGGCTCGGCCTCTGGCTCGACCACATCGACCGCATCGACCACGGGCAACACCGATTCAAGCGTGCGCGCGCCGGCAGCCAGCGCGCGTTTTTCAACAGCCGTCAGCCGCTTGACCCAGTACTCGGCGCGCGAAGCGCTCGACCGGTCGGCGAGTTCAAACGAAGCGAGCAGCTGTCGCGGTTTGCGCGAGCGCGTATAGCGCGCGCCGGTGCCGCTGACGTGTTTGTCAAAGCGCGCCTGCACATCGACCGCAATGCCGGTGTAGACACTGCCGTCTTCGCATTCAATCAGGTAGAGAAACCACGGCATACGGGGCAGGAAACAACACGTCCTGGGAAAGAGGGATGGCCACGAGTTTCCCATAGAAACCCGTAGCCGTAACCCGACGAAAAGCCGTCAGCGTCAGTAAATCAGCCCTTGAACGGATTGTGTTCGCGCAGTTCGTCGACATATGCGTGGATGTTGCCCGTTTCGCCTGCGAGGAATTGTGCGACGGCATCCGAGAACGCCGGATGCGCGAGCCAGTGCGCTGAACGCGTGACGGTCGGCAGGAAGCCGCGTGCCATCTTGTGCTCACCCTGCGCGCCGCCTTCGAAAGCACCGAGTTTCTCCTCGATGCAGAATTCGAGCGGCTGGTAGTACGCCGTTTCGAAGTGCAGGCACGGCACGTGTTCGAGCGCACCCCAGTAGCGTCCATACAGCGTGCCGCCGGTTTTTTCGTCGCGCTGATAGACGACCAGCGAACTCGCGATCGGCTTGCCTTCGAATTCCGCGATCACGAGCAGCAGATTTTCAGGCATCGTTTCGCCGATCATCCGGAAGAAGTCGAGGTTCAGATACGGCGTCGAAAAGTGCTCCCGGTACGTCTGCCGATAGCATTTGCTGAAGAAGCGCCAGTCGGCATCCGTGGCATCCTCGCCGCGGATGCGGCGGCACGTGACGCCCGCGTCATGCACCTTGCGTCGCTCGGCGCGGATGTTCTTGCGCTTCTTCTGTTCGAGCGTCGACAGGAAGTCGTCGAAGGTCTGATAGCCGTCGTTGAGCCAGTGAAACTGGACGCCTTCGCGCTGCATCATGCCGAGATCGGTCAGCGCTTCGGCTTCGGTTTCGGTCGGGAAGAGCACGTGCAGCGACGATACGTCCGCCTGTTCGGCAAACGCCATCACCGTCGCGGCGAGGTGGCGCAGCGCGTGTTCGCTGCTGGCAAGCAGCCGGTTGCCCTGCACCGGCGTGAACGGCACCGCGCACAGCAGCTTCGGATAGTAGGGCACGCCGTTGCGCTTGTACGCATCCGCCCAGGCCCAGTCGAACACATACTCGCCGTATGAATGTCCCTTGAGATACACCGGTGCGGCGGCTTCGAGACGTCCCGTGCGCTCATCGGTGAGCGTGACGAACTGCGTCGCCCAGCCGGTGTCGGGCACGGCGCAACGCGTCGCGTGCAGCGCGCTCAAGAATTCGTGGCGCAGAAACGGCGTCGGTTGCGACTGCCGTGCGAGGAGCGCGTTCCATTCGACGGCGTCCACCTCGAGCGGCGACGCCAGAATGCCCGTGCGATAATTAAAGCGTTCCTGATTCAATCTGTATGACCGTTCCACTCTGTTCGACGTCTGGCTGCACGATGTGCGCTGCGTCGTCCGTGATTGCACCGGGTTTCGTTTCGTCCGTCGGTTCGTCTGTTGCAACGAACCACTGTTGCTGCCTTCGCCGTCAGGCTGCGGGCCCGCCTCCCACGTTCTGCCATGAAGACCCGAATCGCTCTAGCCCAACTCAATGTCACCGTCGGCGACTTCGCCGGCAACGTCGCGAAGATCGTCAACGCGGCCCGCGCTGCGCACAACGATGGTGCGAAGCTGCTGGTCGCGCCGGAACTTGCGCTCTCCGGCTATCCACCCG
The DNA here is from genome assembly GCF_050436625.1 of Paraburkholderia sp. GAS334. Lineage (NCBI taxonomy): Bacteria > Pseudomonadati > Pseudomonadota > Betaproteobacteria > Burkholderiales > Burkholderiaceae > Paraburkholderia > Paraburkholderia sp. GAS334. The sequence goes on from NZ_JBNDMO010000011.1 coordinate 66,288, forward strand.
AAGACCTGTTGCTGCGTCCCGCGTTCTACACCGCGAGCGCCGCGGCGCTGGCCGATCTCGCCGCGCAACTGAAGCCTTTCAAGGGCCTGCGCGTGATCGTCGGGCATCCGCATCGCGACCCGGCGAACGGCCATGGTAATGCAAACGCGCCAATCGAGCGCGGCGTGCCGCCCGTCGATACATTCAACGCGGCGTCGCTGATCGTCGATGGCGAGATTGTCGGCACGTATCGCAAGCAGGATCTGCCGAACACCGAAGTGTTCGACGAGAAGCGCTATTTCGCCACGGACCCGCAGCCGTTCGTGTTCGATCTCGATGGCGTGACCTACGGCGTCGTGATCTGCGAGGACGTGTGGCATGCGTCCGCGGCGCAGATCGCGAAGGCGGCGGGCGCGCAGGTGCTGCTGATCCCGAACGGCTCGCCGTATCACCTGAACAAGGAAGCGGTGCGCGTCGATATCCTGCGCTCGCGGATCCGCGAGACGGGTCTGCCGATGGTCTACGTGAACATGGTCGGCGCGCAGGACGAACTCGTGTTCGACGGCGGCTCGTTCGTGCTCGACGCAAAGGGCGAAGTAGTCGCGAAGATGGCACAGTTCGAGGAAGGGCACGCGATCGTCGAATTCGATGGCGCCACGCCCGTGCCTTCCGCGATCGCGCCCGAACTGTCGATCGAAGCGCAGGTCTACGCGGCGCTCGTGATGGGCGTGCGCGACTACATCAACAAGAACGGCTTTCCCGGCGCGCTGATTGGCCTGTCAGGCGGCGTGGATTCGGCGCTGGTGCTGGCCGTTGCATGCGATGCGCTCGGCGCCGACCGCGTGCGCGCGGTGATGATGCCGTCGCGCTATACCGCCGATATCTCCACGACCGACGCTGCCGAGATGGCGCGCCGCGTCGGCGTGCGCTACGACGAAATCGCGATTGCGCCGATGTTCGATGCGTTCCGCACTTCGCTCGCGGATGAGTTCGCCGGCCGCGCCGAAGACGCCACCGAGGAAAACATCCAGGCCCGTATTCGCGGCACGCTGCTGATGGCCTTGTCGAACAAGTTCGGCTCGATCGTGCTGACGACCGGCAACAAGAGCGAGATGGCTGTCGGTTATTGCACGTTGTACGGCGATATGGCCGGCGGCTTCGCCGTCATCAAGGACATCGCGAAGACGCTCGTCTATCGTCTGTGCCACTACCGGAATGCGGCGACCACGTTCGCGAAGCAGGAGATCATCCCGGAGCGGATTCTCACGCGCGCGCCGTCGGCGGAACTGCGCGAGAACCAGACCGACCAGGACAGCCTGCCTGAATACGACGTGCTCGACGCGATCATGCGCATGTACATGGAAGAGGACCGCTCGCTCGCGGAAATCATCGCCGCCGGATACGCGGTCGAAGACGTCAAACGTGTCACGCGTCTCATCAAGATCAACGAGTACAAACGGCGTCAGGCGCCGATCGGCATCCGCGTCACGCATCGCGCGTTTGGCCGCGACTGGCGTTATCCGATCACGTCGCGTTACACGGAACCCGTCGAATGAGATCGCATCTGCTGCGACGGACTACTCGCAACGTGTCTGGCGCGGCGTAGAATCAAAAGCATTCGTTCCGTTTTCAATCTGTTCAATCTCTCGACCTGGATGAGGCCCGCCATGAAACGCATCACCGCAGTCATTAAACCGTTCAAGCTCGACGAAGTGCGCGAAGCGCTGGCCGAAGTCGGGCTGACCGGGCTGACCGTCACGGAAGTCAAAGGCTTCGGACGCCAGAAGGGCCACACCGAGCTGTATCGCGGCGCGGAATACGTCGTCGATTTCCTGCCGAAGGTGAAGATCGAAGTGGTGGTGGCGAACGATCAATGCGATCAGGTCATCGACGCGATCATCGGTGCGGCACGCACGGGCAAGATCGGCGACGGCAAGATTTTTGTCGCGGAAGTCGAGCGGGTGATCCGCATCCGCACCGGCGAGGAAAACGAAGCCGCAGTGTGATGTAGGGGAAAGCCGAGATCAGGCGCCGGCGTTGCACCACGCTGGTGCTTTTGTATGGGTATGCCAGAAATAAAAAACGGTGCGATACCCTTTCGGGTACCGCACCGATACGCGCCTCTCGCAGCAGCGTGAAAACTTCTCTTTAACTGTTCTGATTACACCGTTTGATTAGAACGAGTGTTGAATACCTGCGTACACACCGGTCTGGCTGTGGCCCGGCAGCGGGTTGTCAGTACCCACCGACGTACCCGGGTTGTTGGCATTCAGGCCGTAGTTAGCCGACTTGCTGTTCTGCGTCGTCGCGACCTGGAGGTCGAGCAGCGTGCGCTTCGACAGGTTGTACGAACCGCCAACCGTGTAGATCGTTGCGTTGCCCGCGCCATTGTTGCCATTGACGTGGTACACCGCTGCGATCAGTGCAGCTGCCGGCGTTGCTTGCCACGTCACACCGCCCCATTCGTGATTGAGCGTCGTCGGCTGGCCCGGCAGAACGCCCGTAGCACCCGACGAGCGGATCGCCTGGTAAGCAGCCTGGACCTTGAACTGACCGAGGAACACGTTCACGAGAGCCGAGTATTCGCGCGATGCCGAGAATACGCCGCCGCCAACGTTGGCGTTGTTGATCGCTCCCGTTTGCACGCCGTACAGCGAACCATTTGCCGGGTTGCGGATTTCGTCGTACAGGCCGCGAACCTGGAACAGGGCATTCGTGTAGGTGATCTGCGCGCCAGCTTCACGACCTTGCGTGGTCGTGCCGTTGCCGTTCCAGTTCGTCGCATTCGACAGTGCGTACTGACCGTAGAAGTCAAAGCCTGCGAACTTCGGCGACTGGTACGACACGTTGTTGCTCGATTGCGGCCAGTTACGACCACGCACCAGCGACGCCGACGACCAGTTCGATTGACCGAACGGATCGAAGTCCCACACGCCGTTCGAGATGAAGAGCTCGCGACCCAACAGCAGCGTACCGAACTGATCGTTCGACATACCGACCGTTGCCCAGCGATTGAAGAGACCGCCACCGCCCGGGCCTGCGCCCGTCATGGTGTTGAAGGAGCCTTCCAGCTGGAACAGCACCTTGTTGCCGCCACCAATGTCCTCAACACCCTTCATGCCCCACAGGCTGGTACCCCAGTCGCCGCTTTCCGCGCGGAAGCGGTGCGAGCTGCTGGTTGCTGCGCCCGTAGCGCTCGGGTTTGTCGGAACACCGGACATGTACTCAAGGCCGGCATCCAGGCGCCCATACAGCGTTACGCTGCTCTGTGCGTGTGCCGCCACGCCGAACGTCAGCAGCGATGCCGCGAGCAAAGCTTTCTTCATCTTCTCCTCCATACCCTGTCAAAAAGTAAACCCAGTACTGCGAATGGTGTCCGGACGCCAGAAGCGCCGAACAGAAATCTCGTACCAGAGAGCTTTGCGGCCGGGGTCGTATGTTGATGACGCGCGGCCTCGTTGCGGCCATCTTTACGTCACGCCCGATCCCTCGTCGACCGGTATCTCCTGTGCGTCGTATGAAGTGAAACTACTTTTATCGAACTTTGTTTTGCTACTTTGGTTACTAATTTAGCAAAAATACCCCTACCTGGCGAAGAAAATCGACGTGTCCCAAACAGGTGTCGCCAAATTGCAATACGAATGTGCGCGCTGCTCTTCGACAGATGCGTAAAAAAGCGCTTAAACCCTTGTCCGACAAGGGAATCACGGTTCGGCGGGCACTCAGTCAAGGATTGTCACTATTGACGGCGGAAATCGTGAGGAGTAAAGCGCTTCGACCGTGTTTTTGCGCACATGCTGGGATGAAATGCACATTCAACGTGCAGGTGACCGAAATAAAACAAGGCGCTGAAAGCGCCTTGTAAAACTACATAAACTACAAGTCCGTAGTTTCTATTTGAGGCTGCCCGACAGGAACTGCTTGAGGCGGTCGCTCTTCGTGTTCCTGAACACTTCGTCCGGATGACCTTCCTCTTCGACGCGCCCCTGATGCAGGAACATCACGTGGTTCGACACGTTGCGCGCGAACGCCATCTCGTGCGTGACGACGATCATCGTGCGGCCTTCCTCGGCGAGCGTCTGCATCACCTTCAGCACTTCGCCGACAAGCTCCGGGTCGAGCGCCGAAGTCGGCTCGTCGAACAGCATCACGTCGGGATGCATCGCCAGCGCGCGGGCGATCGCCACGCGCTGCTGCTGGCCGCCCGACAGATGCGACGGATACTGTTTCTCCACGCGCGGCGCGAGGCCGACCTTTTCGAGGTACTGACGGGCGCGCTCCTCGGCTTCACGGCGCGGCAGGCCGAGCACGTTGACAGGCGCCTCGGTCACATTCTCCAGCACCGACATGTGCGACCACAGGTTGAAGTGCTGGAACACCATCGAGAGTTTGGTGCGAACGCGCTGCAACTGCTTGTGGTCGGCCACGCGCAGCGCGCCGTTGCGGTTGTCCTTCGCCGTACGCACTTCCTCGCCGTCGACAAAGATGCGGCCCGAGTTCGGCTGTTCGAGGAAGTTGATGCAGCGAAGCATCGTGCTCTTGCCCGAGCCGGACGAGCCGATGACGCTGATCACATCGCCGGCATTCGCTTTCAGCGAGACGCCTTTAAGGACTTCGTTGTCGCCGTACTGCTTGTGGAGTTCGTCGACGAATAGTTTCTGTTTGCTGGATTTCATCTGTGTCCTTGTCAGGCTTACTTGCCCTGCGGCCGCAGATAGGCGAGCCAGCGGTGCTCGGCGCGGCGGAACAGCCACACGAGCGTGAAAGAAACGACGAGGTAGAGCAGGGCGGCAATGCCGAACGCTCCGAACGACTGATAGGTGGCGGAATTCACGTCACGCGCGATCTTGAGGATGTCCGGCACGGTCGCAGTGAAGGCGACGGTGGTGGCGTGCAGCATCAGGATCACTTCGTTGCTGTAGTACGGCAACGCGCGGCGCAGCGCCGAAGGCAGGATCACCCGGCGATACAGCGTGAACTGCGACATGCCGTACGCGCGAGCCGCTTCAATCTCGCCATACGGCGTCGCCTTGATCGCGCCCGCGAAGATTTCGGTGGTGTATGCGCAGGTGTTCAGCGTGAACGCGAGCAGCGTGCAGTTCATGCCGTTGCGGAAGAACGCGTCGGTGAGCACGTGCGTGTGGACGACTTCGAGGCTGTAGAGGCCCGTGTAGCAAAGCAGCAGCTGCACATAGAGCGGCGTGCCGCGGAATATATAGGTATACAGCCACACCGAGCGCGACAGCCATTTCTTCTTCGACACGCGCGCGACCGCGAGCGGGATCGACAGACAGAAGCCGAGCCCGATCGACACGACCAGCAGCCACATCGTAATGGCGAGGCCAGTGAAGCGGTAGCCGTCGGTGAAGAGATAGTTGCGCCAGTATTCCTGGATCAGCCCGATCATAGGTCCGCCTTTCGCACACCGGTCGAGTAACGTTTTTCGAGGTACATCAGCACAAAGTTCGAGACGGTGGTGATGACGAGGTAGATCGCGCCGGCCAGCAGCGTGAAGAAGAAGAACCGCAGCGTGCCCTTGCCGGCGTCCTGCGAAGCCTTGACGACGTCGGCGAGCCCGATGATCGACACCAGCGCAGTGGCCTTGACCATCACCTGCCAGTTATTGCCGATGCCGGGGAGCGCGAAGCGCATCATCTGCGGGAACATGATCCGCGAGAACACCTGCCACCCGCTCATGCCGTACGCTGAACCCGCTTCGAGCTGGCCACGCGGCACCGAGAGGAACGCGCCGCGGAAGGTCTCGGTGAAATACGCGCCGTAGATGAAGCCCAGCACGATGACCCCGGCGACGAACGGGTCGATGTCGATCTGCTGCCAGCCGATCAGGTCGGTCAGGTCGTTCAGCCAGATCTGGATACTGTAGAAGAGCAGCAGCATCAGCACGAGATCGGGGACGCCGCGAATCAGGGTTGTATACAGCGTGCCGACGCCGTGCGACACGCGGTTCTTCGACAGTTTCGCCCCCGCGCCCAGCAGCCCGAGGAGAAACGCGAATGCCAGTGACAACACCGCCAGTTTGACGGTCTGCCAGGTGCCGGCAAGGATGATCGGGCCGTAGCCTTGAAGAAACATATGAAGTCCTTGACGACGCGTCTCGACGCCGCAAAAGACGCGATCTGCGTGCGTCGTGCGCCCTCCAGCCGGTGGATCCGTCGATCCGGCAGGACGCCCGACGCACAGCGGGCCGCTGTGCGATTCGTGACTGCCTCGCCGTGCCCCGGATCCGGGGCCGCGAAACACGCCAGGCTTCCCGCCTTCTGCGGGCTACCTGCCATGTCGTCGCCGGCGGAGCAGCGCTTTTTCCGACTGTATAACCAGAACCCCCGTCCGGCCCATTGGTACCGGCCCGGTCTCCCTTCGCAAGTTTCCGCCGGCGCGCGGTGGCAATCGATGGCCGGATATCCGGCCAGCGGTCACCATGTCTGGCTCGCCGTCGCTATTCTAGGCGGACAAAATTGCCGCGCAGGCGCCACATTGATCCGCTCGCTGGACTACCGCGGGCGGCGCAAGGGCGTGCGGCACAAGTCCGTCCGACCGAAAAGCGCGGTATTTTACCCGAACAGCCGGCGTGCGCCACCGAAGCTTTATCCAGGGTCGGGCATACCCCTGGCGTGCAGCCTGTCATGGGCGCGCGCGATTGCCGTCACCGGTGAAACGATGCTGTGCGCCCGTGCGGATTGTGCTTTGTGCCGCATGCCCATACATTCTGCGCATCGCTCAATACTGACGGGAGATCGACATGCTGCAGATTCGCCGCTCCGACGAACGCGGTCACGCCAACCACGGCTGGCTCGACTCGTATCACAGCTTTTCGTTTGCCGATTACTACGATCCGGACCATATGCAGTTCGGGCCACTGCGCGTCATCAACGAAGACGTGATCGGGCCAGGCGAAGGATTCGGTGCGCACAGCCATCGCGACATGGAGATCGTTACGTACGTGCTCGAAGGCGCGCTCGCGCACAAGGACAGCATGGGCAACGGCTCGACGATCGGTCCCGGCGACGTGCAACGGATGAGCGCCGGCACGGGCGTGATGCACAGTGAGTTCAACGCGTCGAAGGAAGACTCGCTGCATCTGCTGCAGATCTGGGTGCTGCCGGCCCGTCGCGGTGACCAGCCCGGCTACGAAGAGAAGCACTTCGACGACGCCGACAAACGTGGCCGCCTGCGCGTGGTCGCCTCGCCGGATGGGCGCGATGGTTCGGTGACGATTCATTCGGATGCATCGATCCACGCCGGCCTCTTTGACGGCGCCGAGCGCGCCGACCATGCGGTGCCAGCCGGACGGCGTGTCTATGTGCAGGTCGCGCGCGGCGGCGTGACGGTCAACGGCGAAGCGCTGGTGGCCGGCGATGCGGCGATGCTGTCCGACGTCGACACGGTGACGCTCGAAAAGGGCACCCAGGCAGAAGTGTTGCTGTTTGATCTGGGCTGACCTCACGTCAGCCTGGCCCGGCCTTGCAGGCCGGGGGTGCGGGTCCGCAACGCGAGCGACAAAAAGAAACGCCACGGAATCAACACCCGTGGCGTTTTTTCATGCGTCCTGCAGGCGGCGCGTGACACCCGCAGGATCAGGACGGCTTCGCTGGTTCTGGTGATCACGAAGCGCGCCCGGTCATCCATAAGCACGAAGTACTTACGGCTTGACCGCCGAAGCCGCATCCGGCGCCGCGCCGCGATGCTGTTCCCAACGCTCGTGCATCTTCTCGTGGCGTTCTTCCATCTTGGCGAAGCGCTGCTTGAGCGCTGTGCTGACGGTCGTCTTCTGCTGATCGTTCAGGCCGTTGTAGAACGCGAGCCACGCGTTCGCGCTCTGCCCGCGCAGTTGTGCGTCCTGCTGCTCGATCTTCTGATGGGCGGCGTACATCGCGTTCAGGTCGAGAATCGGTTGCTGTTGCATCGACTTGAACTGCTGCTTCATCTGGTCATGATTCGCGCGTTCGGCTTCGTGCGTCTGCTTCATCGTGTCGAGCGCGGTTTGCCATTGCTTCTCCTGATCCGCGTTCAGGTTCAGCTGGCCGTGCAACTGGCTCAGCTCCTTCATGAAGTGACCGTGCCAGCCGCCAGGACCACCGGGGCCGCCGGGACCACCCATAGGCGCAGCAGGCTGCGCAGCGTAGGCGATGCCGAGACTCAGCGCGAGAGATGAAGCGGCAACGGCGAGAAAGCGTGAAGTTTTTGTAGACATGGAGCGACTCCTTTGTATTGATCCAGGCCGACGGGCAGGCCGCGTGATCTCGAGAGAGTGAGAAGGCCCGCATTCGGTTAGACACAGCGTAGGGGTGGCCGGAGCGCCGCGTGTTACACGCATGACCGCGGCCATTACACGACATTACGTACGCCTTTCGCGGTAACACCCAGTAACCCTTTGCGGGAGGTTTGTGTCGAAAACGGGGGTTCGCGCGCGTTAAACTTCGTCCCATGGCTACTCAAATTCTGGTCGTCGATGACGACGTCGAACTGCGCGATCTTCTGCGCGACTATCTGGCCCGGCAGGGCATCGAAGTCTCGGTGCTGCATGACGCCGGTTCTCTCGAACGCCGGCTTGAACGCGAGCGGCCGGACCTGATCGTGCTCGACCTGATGATGCCGGGTGTCGACGGCCTGACGGCGCTGCGAAAGCTCCGCGCTTCCGGCGACGACATCCCGGTCATCATGCTGACCGCGCGCGCGGATGACGTCGATCGCATTGTCGGCCTCGAACTCGGTGCGGACGACTACCTCGGCAAGCCGTTCAACCCGCGCGAACTGCTCGCCCGCGTGCAGGCGGTGCTGCGCCGTCGTCGCACGCTGCCGTCGGCGGCCGCGCCCGAGCAGCGCGAGCCGTTCGCGTTCGGGCGATTCACGCTCGACTTCCAGTCACGTACGCTGAGCCAGGACAGCCGGCCGCTGACGCTGTCGGGCAGCGAATTCGCGCTCCTGAAGATCTTCGTGAACCACCCGATGCGTACGCTCACGCGTGAACGCCTGCTCGAACTGCTGCACGGTCCGGAATACGACGGTACCGACCGCGGCATCGACGTGCAGGTGTGGCGCCTGCGTCGCATTCTCGAAACCGATCCGTCCACGCCGCGTTTCATCCAGACGGTGCGCGGTCGCGGCTACGTGTTCGTGCCTGACGGCGAGCAACATGCGTCGGCCAGCTGATTCGCTGTTCGGACGACTGGCGCTGCTGGTCGTCAGTGTGCTGCTGATCTCGCATTTCGCGTGGTATGCGTTGATGCGTCTCGATCGCAGCCAGCTACAGGCGCGCTACGCGGTCGAAGAAGCCACCTTCCTTGTCGATGCGGTGCGTCAGCACGTCGCGCGTTCGCCGGATCAGCCGCTGCCTTCGCGCGTACGTCTGGTCGATCCGGCGAGTCCGGACGTGCCCGCCATCGCCACCGATCTGCCGGCCGGGCTGCAGCGTTTTGTGGACGATGTTCGGGACCGGATGCCCGCCGGCACGCAGGTGCGCATCGGTATGCCCGGCAAGCCGCCCTCGCTGTGGGTGCGCACGGCCGCCGACCATAGCTGGATCGTCGTCCCGGTGCAGCCGCTCAGGCCGCCGCGTCCGCTCGACCGGACGGTCTGGTGGCTCGTCATCATTTTTTCAGCTGGCGTGATGGCCGCGCTCTTCGCCGCGTGGCAGTTGCAGCAGCCGCTGCGCTCGCTCGCGCAGGCTGTCGCGCGATTTGGCCGCGGGCAGCCGGTGCCGCCCGTGCCCGAACGTGGCCCGCGTGAACTGCGGCAACTTACGCACGGCTTCAACCAGATGGTTCAGGAGGTCGCGAGCACGGAAAACGACCGCGCCGTGATGCTGGCAGGCGTCGCGCACGATCTGAAGACGCCGCTCGCGCGGCTGCGCCTGCGCGCCGAGATGATGGAAGAGGCCAAGGTGCGCGACGGCGTGGTGCGCGACGTCGATTCGATGGCGCATATCGTCGACCAGTTCCTGGTCTTCGCCCACGACGGCGCGGACCGCAGCGAAGCCGTAGCGGTCGATATGCAATGTGAGCGCGTGGTGCGCAGCTACCGCGCGGTTGCGGCCGGTGCGCCTGCCGTGCTGACGATGCTGAACGCCGGTCAGGGATTCCGTCTGCCGGCCGCGACGCTCGATCGCATCCTGTCCAATCTGCTCGACAATGCGCACGCGTATGGCGCGCCGCCGATCGTCGTCGAAACGGCGCGCACGGCCACGGGCTTCACGCTGTCGGTCTACGACAACGGCAACGGCATTGCCGCGCACGATCTGATCAGCGCGAGCCGGCCGTTCGTGCGGCTCGATCCGGCGCGCGGCGGCAATGGCCATAGCGGCCTGGGTCTCGCGATCGTCGAGCGGCTGGTCAGGCGTGCGGGCGGGGAGTGGGAAATCGGCAACCACGAAGGACGTGGTTTGCGTGTCCTGATGAGCTTCGCCTTCGACGTCCTGCCGCGTGGCGAAGCGACTACGACGGAAAGCGCCTGGGGAAGGTAGGCCGGCGCGGTGCCCCGGATCAGATCACCTATATAGCAGGACGCGCCAGCGGCCAGCCGGCCGGGCGCGTCCGCCTTCGGCCGCGCTCATTTATTCAGTGAAAAGCGTATTGAGGGCGGTGGCGGCGTCGCTGTCGACCGTATTCCACGTGACCGTTTCCGCCTCGAAGATATAGTGGGTCGTGTACTTGCCGAGGCGCGCGAGAATTTCCTCCTGAATCACTTCCGGCGCAACTTCGAGCTTCAGATACCAGGCCGTCGACGATAGCCGTGTCTGGAACGAGCCATATTCGGCCAGCAAATGGTCGAACGCGACAGCATCCTGATCGCGACAGACGATGACCAGATTTCCCTTCATGCGACTCTCCCGGTAGACGGTGGCAACAACCTTCGTATGAAAGTTGATGATACCTGCTTCTTTCGGGGGAATCCGGCGCTCGTTCCGGTCGACGTGGCCGTACGAACGGAGCCGGTCACCAGACCGACGCGGCGGCGCGCGCGGGCGGCGCAGTGTCGTCCGGCGGGACGGCTTCGCTACGGTCGCGGCCGCCAGACTTCGCCGCGTAGAGCGCGAGGTCGGCGCGGCTCATGATGCGTTCGGGCAGGTCTTCCGGCGAGAGTTCGGTAATGCCGATGCTGACGCTCAGTGCCGCCGACGAAGGCAGCTTCGTCGAAGGTGCGGCCTTCAGCCGCTTGCGCAGCCGCTCGACGACTTCGAGGCCCGCCGGCAGCGAGGTGGCCGGCAGCAAAATGCCGAACTCCTCGCCGCCAAGCCGGCCGATCGAATCGCCGCCGCGCAGCTCGGCGCGGCAGGTGTCGACGAAATGCTCGAGCGCGCGGTCGCCGGCCGCGTGGCCGAAGCGGTCGTTGATCTGCTTGAAATGGTCGAGATCGGCGATCGCGACGCACATCGGTTCGCGCGCGGCGCGCGCGCCGTCGATCTCCCGCCGCAGCAGATCGAGGAAATAGCGTCGCGAGAGGGCGCCGGTCAGCGCGTCGTGGCGTGCTTCGGCCGACAGCAGCGTATTGGCCGACTGCAACTGCTCGGCGAGATCGCGGGTCGCGCGATGGTGACGCCGCTCGCGCATATAGGAAACAGTGATCACCCACGCGAGCGCCGCCAGACCGGTCAGCGTCAGAAACACGAGCAGACGGTCGCGCTTGTGATTGCGCACGAGTTCCGGATACGCCGTCACCGGATCGAACAGATGCGCTGACAGCCCGGAGTTCAGCCCGATGCGCGACTGGTAGAGCGACGGATCGTGGCGCTCCGGCATCTCGACGAGCTTGGCCGCCTGCGCTTCGGGAAACCAGGGCGCCTGCCGGGACACATCGTGACCGGCCTTGCGGATCTCGATTTCGGGGAAGGCGTCGCGGCGATAGATGCTCATCCGCTCGGCGACGGGCATCTGCGTGACCCGCGAGCGGGGCAGCGCGCGCCCTTCGAGCGCGCTGTTGTGCGCCATGATGATGACGCCGTTTTCGTCGGCGACGAAGGTGCCGGCGTGCGCGACCCAGTGGCGCAACCGGGCGATGCCGACCTTGGCGACGACCGCGCCGACCAGTATGCCGTCGTCGTAGACCGGCGCCGAGATGAAGATGCCCGGCTCGCCGCTCGCCCTGCCGACGCCGTACGCTTCGGCGAACGCGCCGAGCAGCGTGCTGGCCAGATAGCCGCGCGTGCGCATATCGATGCCGACGAAGCTTTGCTCGTTCCGCGCGCTGCTCGACGCGACGCACACCCCGTTCGAGTTCACGAGCCAGATGGAGTCGAGGCCTGAAAAACCTTGTGCGTCATGCAGAAAGCTGCTGACGGACGCCAGTTCGGGGATGTGGAGCAGTTCATCCTGATGAGCAGGTTCCGCGCCGGCGCTGTTCGCGGCATAATTCTGCGTTTGCGTCAGCGCGTGCTGGACGACGCCCAGTTCGGCCATCGTGGCCGGGATGGCGCGCGACATGGCGAGATCGCTTGCGACCACTTCCGCCATGTTGTCGACGATCGACAGCGACATCTGCTCCTGCGCTCGCATCGCGGCGTTCAGCTCTTGCTGTACCATCCGGTCCGCGATCATGCCCGCGACGAACCAGCACACGAGCACGATCAGCAAGAAACTGACCGGCCCGGTTGCCTGGCGCAAGGTTGTCCTGTTCATCGGCGTGTTGATCTGCTTGATCCGTTCGATCCGTCTGACTGTTAAATGCGACAGGGTCATGCGTGGCAGCGCACCGGCGCTGATTCTTACCCGCGTTGTACCTGTGGACCTGGACAGCAGGGCGTTGCAGGTCGCCGGAAAATCCAGGCGCTGCTCGCCACCCTGTGATTTTAACCGTCGCGCGGCGTCTGGAGAGGCGCATATTGCATCGCGTGACCACTCATCAGGATCTTTAACGGCTCACCGGGGCTTTTTCTGAATGGGGACACGGGTTTACCGGATGTGGCTCGCACGCGACGCCTTCGGGGAACGTCTGCCGGCCGGATGACCTGAATGACACGCATTAGATGTAAAAGTGGTGCCCGAGGTTGTGCCTGAAACACAGGTTGTAGTAGTGTCGTGCCGTCCAAAACGAGGAAAGCTCGCCAGCCTTCGGGCGGCCCCAGTGGTGGCGGGTGCCGGGCGGGAGCGGGAAGTCGGCGTGATTCGCCGCACGGCTCGCCCTGCAACCGGTCAACGCGTCCCCAACGCCAACGATTTACCGCGCATAAGCGTCTAGCCATGCCTGAATTCCGCTTTCCGGACCGATTCCTCGACCGTTGCAGCGTGCGCGCGGCGCCTGCTGCCCGCCCGGCGTGCGTTGCTGCCGCAGCCGACGCGATGGCTGCCCCTCTCGCTCCAGTGCACGGGGAGGGCGTCTGATGGACTTCGGTTTCAACCTGAACCGCACCGCCAATGCGTCGGCATGGCGGGTGCTGCCCAATCGCTGGGACTTCGTCGCCTTTCCGCTGATCATCTGCATCATCGCGATGGCGGCGATCGGTTTCCACGAGACGATGGCGCCGATTTCCACCCTGCAGACGCAGGCGATCTCGCTCGACCCGGCGAATCTGCCCGAATACGCGATGCGCACCACGCTGCGCATGCTCGCAGCGATGGTCGCGTCGCTGGTCTTCACGCTGGTGTACGGCACGCTCGCCGCGAAGAGCCGTCGCGCGGGACAGGTGCTGGTGCCGATTCTCGACATCCTGCAGTCGGTGCCGGTGCTCGGCTACATCTCGTTTACGGTCACCTTCTTTCTCGCGCTGTTCCCGGCGCGCGTGCTCGGCGCCGAACTCGCGGCGATCTTCGCGATCTTCACGAGCCAGGCGTGGAACATGACGTTCAGCTTCTACCAGTCGCTGCGCACGGTGCCGCGCGATCTGGACGAAGTCTCACGCGGCTTTCACCTGACGTCCTGGCAGCGTTTCTGGAAGCTCGAAGTGCCGTTCTCGATGCCGGGCCTCATCTGGAACATGATGATGTCGATGTCGGGCGGATGGTTCTTCGTCGTCGCGTCCGAAGCCATTACAGTCGGTAATCATTCGATCACGCTGCCGGGCATCGGTGCGTATCTGGCCGCGGCGATCTCCGAAAAGGATCTGCACGCGATCGGCTGGGTGATCCTGACGATGACCGTCGTGATCCTCGCGTACGACCAGTTCCTGTTCCGGCCGCTCGTCGCGTGGGCCGACAAGTTCCGCATGGAAACCACCAGTTCGGGCAACGCACCGGAGTCATGGCTGCTCGATCTGATCCGCCGCACGCGGCTGATTCACCGGCTGCTCGTACCGCTCGGCTGGCTGTTCGCGAAGGCGGCGCGCGTGCCGCTGCGCCTGCCGTCGTTCGACCGCGTGGGCTTCCAGATTCCTCAGCGCGAGAAGTCGTCGAAGCTGGGCGACATGGTGTGGTCGGTCATCGTGCTGATCGCAACCGTGTATGTGGTGTATCGCGTGGTGAGCTACGTGCGCACCGGCGTGACGATGGATGAAGTCGGTCACGCGTTCGTGCTCGGGCTCATCACGCTGCTGCGCGTGGTTGTGCTGATCGCGATTGCTTCCGTGGTGTGGGTGCCGATCGGCGTGCTGATCGGGCTGCGTCCGAAGCTTGCCGAAAAGATGCAGCCGCTGGCGCAGTTTCTCGCTGCGTTCCCGGCGAACCTGCTGTTTCCGGTATTCGTGATCGTGATCGTGCGCTTTCACCTGAACCCGGATATCTGGCTGTCGCCGCTGATCGTGCTCGGCACGCAGTGGTATATCCTGTTCAACGTGATTGCCGGCGCAACGTCGTATCCGAACGACTATCGCGAGGCGGCCGCCAACTTCCGCATTCGCGGCTGGCAATGGTGGCGTCAGGCGATGCTGCCGGGCATCTTTCCTTACTACGTGACGGGCGCGATCACCGCGTCGGGTGGCGCGTGGAATGCGAGCATCGTCGCTGAGGCGGTGCAGTGGGGTAATACCAAGGTCGTCGCGCACGGCCTCGGCGCCTACATCGCGCAGAATACGGAAGCGGGCGATTATCCGAAGATCATTCTCGGTATCGCCGTCATGTCGCTGTTCGTGACCCTGTTCAACCGCCTGTTGTGGCGTCCGATGTACGCCTACGCCGAAGCAAAGCTTCGACTCGATTGAGAGCGAAACACGATGCAAAACCCGAAAGCCGTAGCCGCCGCGCCGATCCAGACGCCGCCGATGCCACCCCGTCTCGGCGAGGAGATCCTGCGCGTCAAGGACGTGTGCCGTGGCTTTAACAAGACCCAGGGCGAACTGCTCGTCCTCGACGATGCGAACCTGTCGCTGCGTGAAGGCGAGATTGTTGGGCTGCTGGGCCGCTCGGGCTCGGGCAAGTCGACGCTGCTACGCATCATCGCTGGCCTGATCGAGCCGACCGACGGCGAAGTCACGTATATGGGCAAGCCGCTCGACGGCCCGGCGGAAGGCGTCGCGATGGTGTTCCAGACCTTCGCGCTGTTCCCGTGGCTGACCGTGCTGCAGAACGTGGAAGCGGGACTCGAGGCGCAGGGTGTTCCGGCGCGCGAGCGTCGCGAGCGCGCGCTGGCGGCGATCGACCTGATCGGTCTCGACGGTTTCGAGAACGCGTATCCGCGCGAGCTGTCGGGCGGCATGCGTCAGCGCGTGGGCTTTGCGCGCGCGCTGGTGGTCGATCCGACGTTGCTGCTGATGGACGAGCCGTTCTCCGCGCTCGACGTCCTGACCGCCGAAACGCTGCGTACCGACCTGCTCGACCTGTGGACGCAGGGGCGCATGCCGATCAAGTCGGTGCTGATCGTCACGCACAACATCGAGGAAGCGGTGTTCATGTGCGACCGGATCCTCGTGCTGTCGTCGAATCCCGGCCGCGTGATCGCCGAGATCAAGGTGCCGTTCAAGCATCCGCGTAACCGGTTGGACCCGGCGTTCCGGCGTCTGGTCGACGAGATCTACGCCAAGATGACGGCGCGCCAGACCGACGAAAAAACCCGCAAGGGGCTGGAGCTCAGCAGCTGGCTGCCGCATGTGTCGACCAACCTGATGGCCGGTCTGATCGAGACGCTGGCCGCCGCGCCGTACCACGGCCGCGCCGACATGCCGGAAATCGCGCGTTCGCTGCATCTGGAGGTCGACGATCTGTTCCCGGTCGCCGAAGTGCTGCAGCATCTCGGTTTCGCCGATGTGCGCGAAGGCGATATTTTCCTGACGCCGCCGGCGCGCGTGTTCTCGGAATTCGGCACGCAGGAACGGAAGATGATGTTTGCCGAACATCTGCTGCGGCATGTGCCGCTCGCCGCGCGGATCAAGAAGGTACTGAACGAACGGCCGGGGCATCGCGCGCCGCGCGTGCGCTTCGAACAGGAACTGGAAGATTTCCTCTCCGACAAGGCCGCCGAAGAGACGCTCGACGCCGTCATCAACTGGGGCCGTTATGGCGAGATCTTCTCGTATAACGACCAGACCGAAATTTTCAGTCTGGAAGACGTCGAGTCCTGATTGCTGTCTGGAAGGTCGTGCGGGAAGCGAAACGACAAAAGGCCGTGCATCTGGTTTGCACGGCCTTTTGTCATGACGCGGCGCCTGTCAACATCACGCGAACGTCAGAAGACGCTATTGCAGGTTGCCCCAGCGATCCACGGCCGGTTCGGCCAGTGCCCACTTCCAGCCCTTCTGCTGCTGACACGCGCTGCCGGTGTACCAGGCTTCGTGCGCGCCGGGATCGTCGCCGTCCTTCACTGAGAACACGAAGTCTTTGCAGATCGCGAGCGCCGATGTGAACGCGCGCGTGACGCGAACCTGGCCGTGGCCGTTCTCGATGGGCATTGTGTGCCTGACGCTCCACGGCCGCGTCTCGCCGACCGGCATCGCGCCCGCGAGCGCCGCGATCAGGTCCTGCTGGTCGCTATGCATGTCGCGCATGTAGCGCTTGACCACCTCGTCGGTCGCTGCCTGCACCGCGATGCCGACGCCGATGCCGACAGCCGGGTTCGCCGTGACGAGACCGGTTGCGACGCCTGCCGCTGCGCCGCTCGCGGCGCCGACCGACGTCGACGAGCACCCGCTCATCAACACGCTGGCGCTCACGCAGACGGCGGTGGCCAGTGCGAGCCGTACACGGGCAGCCGCACTCATTGCAGCGCGCCCCAGCGTTCGGTGGCCGGTTCCGCCAGCGCCCATTTCCAGGCGGTGCCGTCGCGGCAGATCGAAGCGACGTAGAACGCCGTGCTGGCCGGCACGTTCTGCGTTGCGGTTTTGTCGACGGAGAAGACGATCTCCTTGCAGTCGAGCGCGCCTGTGCTGATCGTGCGGCTGACGGTGACGCGGCCGTGCTCGTCGTCTTCGATCGGGACCGAGTGCGTGACACTCCATGGGGAGACAGCGCCGACGTCGAGTGGGCCGGCGGCCTGCGCGATGCGATCCTGCGTATCGCGGTGGACGACGCGCTGCGAGTACTGGACGCCGGCGCGTGCAGCGGCGACTGCGCCCAGGCCGATGCCGGTTGCAACGGCTGCGTTATTGGTGACGCTGGAAGCGATGGCGGCGCCGGCGATACCGGCGCCGGCGGTCGCACCTTCTGAATAGACCGAGTTGCATCCACTCAAGCTCGCCGTCGTGACGACGACAAGCGACACAAGCACGGAGAGCGCGCTGACGCTCATCCGCTGGGCTCCGTTGGCCCGGTGCATCCTGATCATCATTCCCTGTATTGCTCCTGCTTGCGACGTCCGCCGGCCCACCACGCGCCCTGCGCGGCAGCAGCCAGACGACGCGTTATTTACGTCCTTTCTTGCCGCAGCATTTTGCAGGATGCGATTTGTAAATGGCAGGAGAAAAGTGCAAGCAATTGCAAATCCTGATGCATGTCAAAAGCGCTTCTGGATGGTCGGCGGCATTCGACGCGCTTTCTGATTTTCAGGACTGCAAGTGCCCGTAACGGCATCGCGTATTCATCGTCGTGTCGTAACGATAAAGATGTCGCGTTCAGGAGAAGTCCGGCGCGAGCGGACGGCGCGCCGGCTATTCGCTTTCTTCTTCGACGCCGTCTTCGCTGCCGTACGTGCCGAGCCGGTTGTACAGCGTCTTCAGGCTCACGCCGAGCGCCTTCGCCGCGCGACGCTTGTCGCCGCCGCAGTACTTCAGCGTGCCGAGAATGATCTGCTTCTGCGCGTCGGCGAGCGGCGTGCCGATCCATACGCTCATTGCGTCACCTTGCGTCACCGGCTTTTTGACTCGCGACGCGAGATGTGGATGCGGCAACTCGACCGTCTTCTCCGCGAGGATGAACGCCCGATAGACGGCGTTCTTCAGTTCGCGCACATTCCCCGGCCACGACCACGTTCGCAGCGTTTCGATCGCGCGCTTGCTGAAGCTCTTGTTCGTGCCTTCCTGCTGGTTCATCGCGGCAAGGAAGTAATGCGCGAGCAGTTCGCGGTCGTTCTCGCGTTCACGCAGCGGCGGCGCGCGCAGCGGAAACACAGCCAGGCGGTACATCAGGTCCTCGCGCAGCCCGTTCTCCTTCATTGCGACGACAGGATCGCGGTTGGTCGCCGCGATCACGCGCACGTCGGCGCGAATCAGCTCGCTCCCGCCGACGCGAAAGAACGTGCCGGTCTCGAGCGCCCGCAGCAGTTTGACCTGGCGCACCGGCGCCATCTCGGTGATTTCGTCGAGGAACAGTGTGCCGCCATTTGCGTGCTCGAAGTAGCCGATGCGCCCCTGCACGGCGCCCGTGAAGCTGCCTTTCTCGTGGCCGAAGAGTTCGGCTTCGATCAGCTCGTCAGGAATCGCGCCGCAGTTCACGGCAATAAACGGCGCGTCACGGCGCGCGCTCTGACCGTGAATCGTGCGGGCGATCAGTTCCTTGCCTGTGCCCGATTCACCGATGATCAACGCGGTCGCGTCGGTGGCGGCGACGCGTTTAATCTGCTCGTACAACTCAAGCATTACCGGCGACGAGCCGTACAGCAGGCCATATGACCTGAGGCCGGCGATGTCGCCCGGGACGCGTTGCTTCGTCTGCGCCGCGCCGCCGCCTCTGGCGACAGCGGGCGAGTCCAGATCGATTGACGCCATAAACACGTTGTCCTGCAAAAATGTTCTTCGTTGTGGCGGTGCAGGTTCGCGCGACTGGCGAACCGCGTCGATTCAGTATCTCGTAAATGCGATTTAACCACTCGCGCACCTTTCACCGCAATGCGCGCGACCGCATGGCCGCGATCAAACGGGTGTGTGTGCCGCACGGGTTGGCGAGTCGATCGATAAACGGCACTAACGACATATTTGTCATTAGCAATCGGCAATATCGACCGAAACATGGCGTCGCGCAAGCGCGGCGTACCCGGCCGGAACTCGTCCGTCCGAAATCGATCGACATAAGAGGGCCGACGCCAGGCATCTGGCGCGCGGATTGCATGCGATTGCGTGCAGCAGCTATCACATACCGCGCGCATCCTGCATCGCGCACTGCGTGCGGCCGTTGGGTGGACGGCCGCGCGACGCTGGACGTCAGCGGATGTCTTTTCGAACAATGAGGAGTATTTTGATCATGAGCGACACCACGGCCCAGCTTGCACTTGGCAGGCAAAAAATCGTCGAAGACCTGAGGGTGCTTCTGACCGACTCCGAGGAAATGTTGCGACTCGCGACGGCCGTCCCGGGCGAGGGCGTCGAGGCATTGCGCGAACGTCTGCGCACCCATGTCGACTCGATGCAGCTCGCGCTCGGCGACGCGCAATCGGCAGCGAAGCAGCGCTACCGCGTCGCCGCTGACAACGCCGATCGTTACGTACGCGACAACCCCTGGCAGGCCGTTGGTGTCGGGGCCGGAATCGGGTTTTTGCTGGGCGTGCTGTTGGCGCGCTGAGCCACGTTTCGCTTTGTTGTGCGCTTTGCTGCGATTTTTCAGGTTTGCGATCAGGAGGAGTTCGACATGGCACAACCCAGAATCGGCATTTTCGGCGCGTTGGTGGCTGTCGGCGGCATCCTTGCATGGCGCTGGTCGCAACGGCAGCGCGCAGCGCAAGTGTCTTTGAGCCGCGATCTGAACCGCTGGGAAGGCGAAGGCGGTAACGTCGTTACGCCTGCGCAGCCGGCGGTCGCAGCGGCGAAAACCGCCAGTAATAGCGTTGCGAATGGCGCCGCCAACGGCGCCGGCCACACCGGCACATCAGGCGAGCCGTGGCCGTTTCCGCATAGCTGATCGGCCTCGCAATAAGATAGAGGTGTGTGGCCGTAGTAAGGCCGTACAATGATGAACCCACAACAATGAGGCGTTCAGGCTCGCTCGCAGCCGCCGATTGTTGCACAGCCGCACCGGGTCCTGACCGGGCCGATCGAATCCAGGTCGATCATCACCGCACACCGGCCGTGCGGTTTTTGCAGTGCGCCGGGCATCCGGCGTCCTGCTATCGGCGGGTTCGATGCGTCTGTCAATGCGATCGCCCAACGCTTCCCTCGCTTTCGAGACGCAATGCCACACGTATTGATTGTCGATGACGATCCAGGTACCCGCGAGGCGCTCGCCACCATCATCACAGAAGACGGTCTGACGACAGTCACGGCCGGTGATCTGCGTGAAGCGCGCATCCAGCTTGTCCGGCAGACGCCGGACGTGATTTTCACCGACCTCAAACTGCCGGACGGCAGCGGCGTCGATCTGTTCGAAGATCTCGATCCGCAGTCCGGCGTCGAGGTCATTGTCATTACCGGGCATGCGACGGTCGAGTCGGCGGTGAATGCGCTGAAGATGGGCGCCACCGACTATCTCGTGAAGCCGATCAACATGCAGCGCGTGAAGGCGATTTTGAGCCGGCTCCCGCGCCCCGGTGATCTGAAAGCCGAGATCGGCAACCTGCGTGGCGAACTACGCCGCATGGGCCGCTTTGGGCTAATGCTCGGCAATTCGCCAGTGATGCAGGAGGTCTACGACCAGATCAGCCGCGTTGCGCCGACGGCGGCCTCGGTGATGCTGGTCGGCGAATCGGGCACCGGCAAGGAAGTCGCCGCGCAGACGGTTCACCAGTTGAGTCTGCGTCGCAAGCACGCGTTTCTCGCGGTGAACTGCGGCGCGATCTCGCCGAACCTGATCGAGTCGGAAATGTTCGGCCACGAGCGCGGCTCGTTTACGGGCGCTGACCGTCAGCACAAGGGCTATTTCGAACGCGCGAACGGCGGCACGCTGTTCCTCGATGAAATTACCGAGATGCCGGTCGAACTTCAGGTCAAGCTGCTGCGCGTGCTCGAAACCGGCATGTTCATGCGCGTCGGTACGACGAAGGAAATCGAGACCGACGTGCGCCTGATCGCCGCGACGAATCGCGATCCTGAGCAGGCCGTGCTCGAAGGCAAGCTGCGTCTCGATCTGTATCACCGGCTGAATGTGTTTCCGATCAGCCTGCCGCCGCTGCGCGAGCGCGGCAAGGACGTCGACCTGCTCGCGCAGGCCTTCCTCGATGAACTGAACGAGCGTCACAGCACGAAAAAGCACTTCCCGCAGGCGGTGAAGGACATGCTGATGTCGTACCCGTGGCCCGGCAACGTGCGCGAACTGAAGAACTATGTGCAGCGGGCGCACATCATGTCCGGCGCCGAGTCCGACAGCACGGCGACCGTGCCGCTGCAGATCTCGCTGTCGAAGCCGGCAGCGGGCACGGCGGTGACGATTCCGTTTGGCACATCGCTCGCCGAAGCGGACCGCCAGCTGATTCTCGCGACGCTCGAACAATGCGGCGGCGTGAAAACGCGCGCGGCGGAGATTCTCGGCATCAGCCTGAAGACGCTGTACAACCGGCTCGTCGAATATGGCAACGACGCGAGCCGTCTTGCGGAAGGCGAAGCGGACGACGAATCCCGCGCGCTGGGCGACGCAGACGCCTGAGTTTTCAGAGCCGGACCCGGGCAACGGAAATGGGCCATCGTGTCGGACGAAGGCCCATTTTGCATCTGGTGGCCGACGTCCACCCGACGGCACATCGCTTGCTCGATGAAAGGGGACGACTGGAACGAGGAGGCTTTCATGCTGCAACGCTACACTGTTCTGTCCACGCGGCATCCGGCGCTGATCGCGCATCGCCCTGAGCCCATCGAGCCGCCGTCGACGCCCGAGGAACCCGACACCGTCCCCGATCCCGCGCACGAACCGACGATTCCGGATACCCCGCCGATCGGCGATCCACCGCCGCAACCCAACCAGACGCCGTACGGCCGCCTGCATTAACGCTGGGCAATGCGTCATGCATCGCGACGCCCGGCGCAGGGCTTTAATGTACTTGTTACAAGTCGGCCTGAGTTTTTACCGGCAATTTGCCACGCCGGGCCCTAGACTATGTGCATGCCACCGCTCGCGTGGCGGCCTTCCAGTGGAGGCATCGATATGAGACATCCTGCCCTGCGGCGCTCCGCGCGCCATTCGAAGCGCGATGCACGTCCAGCCAATGCCGCCAGTAGCGCGACCGCCGGGCCGCCTGCGGGTCCCGACCCGGCTGCGCAGAATCGTCCCGCGCCTCATGCGCCGCCGGACGGCGATCACAACCAGGGCGGCGTGCGCGCGGAAGGGCTCGAATATCAGCGCGATCTCGGCTCTGAACAGGACGCCTGAGGACGCGCAAGCCACTGCTTCGCTGCTGGATGTGGGTCGAAAAACGGAAAAAACTTCTGTGTGGCGCGCTATGCGCCGCACGTTTTTACTCGCCCGTCACATTTGCATACATTTTTGTTCCGGTTTGGACGAGACACGGCATACGACTTGCGTGCACCATAAAAGCTGAATTCCCCGCATGCAATGCATAACTGAATGAGGTGGAGCCGAATGAGCAGATTGATCGTGGTATCGAATCGTGTCGCGCCGACCCAGGAAGGCCGTCCGGCCGCCGGTGGTCTCGCGATCGGCGTACTCGATGCGCTGAAGGAAACGGGTGGTGTGTGGTTCGGCTGGAGTGGCGAGACCGTCAGTGAACCGTCGGCGCCCGTCATCGAAAAGCAGGGCAACGTCACGTACGCCACCGTCGGTCTCACGAAGCGCGACTACGACCAGTATTACCGCGGCTTTTCGAACACCACACTGTGGCCGACGTTCCACTATCGCAATGACCTGTCGCGCTACGACCGGCAGGAGTATTCGGGTTATCTGCGCGTCAACGTGACGCTCGCAAAGCAGCTCAAGGCGCTGCTCAAGCCCGACGACATCATCTGGGTCCACGACTATCACCTGCTGCCGTTCGCACGCTGTCTGCGGGATCTCGGCGTGAAGAATCCAGTCGGCTTCTTCCTGCATATTCCGTTTCCAGTGCCCGAAGTGCTGCGCACCGTGCCGCCGCACGAAGAACTCGTGAAGTGCATGTGCAGCTATGACGTGGTTGGCTTCCAGACGGATGCGGACCGCCAGTCGTTCGTCGATTACATCGAACGCGGCCAGCACGGCATGTCGAGCGAAGACGGCATGGTGCACGCGTATGACCGTTTCCTGAAGGTCGGCGCCTATCCGATCGGCATCTATCCGGATGCCATCGCGAAGGCCGCCGAACAGTTCACCGATCGCAAGCCGGTTCGCAGCCTGCGTGACGGCATGCGCGGGCGCAAGCTGATCATGAGCGTCGACCGGCTCGATTATTCGAAGGGCCTCGTCGAGCGCTTTCAGGCGTTCGAGCGTCTGTTGCTGAATGCGCCGGGCTGGCATGGTCGCGTTTCGCTGGTGCAGATCGCGCCGCCGACACGTTCCGATGTGTCGACGTATCAGCGCATTCGCCAGACCCTGGAAGGAGAGGCGGGCCGCATCAATGGCCGTTTCGCGCAACTCGACTGGACGCCGATCCAGTACCTGAACCGCAAGTACGACCGCAATCTGTTGATGGCGCTGTTCCGGCAGTCGCAGGTGGGTTATGTGACGCCGCTGCGCGACGGGATGAATCTGGTCGCGAAGGAATATGTCGCTTCGCAGGATCCGGCTGATCCGGGCGTGCTCGTGCTGTCGCAATTCGCGGGCGCTGCCGAGCAGCTGCCTGGCGCGCTGGTCGTGAATCCGTTCGATCTGTCGCAGATGGCTGAAGCGCTGGAGCGCGCGCTGTCGATGCCGCTCGCCGAGCGTCAGGCGCGTCATGCGGACATGATGGCGCCGCTGCGTGAGAACAACCTTTCTGTGTGGCGCGATAACTTCCTCGCCGACCTGCGCAATGTGGCGACGGCTTCCTCGGTGACGGCGAAAGCGGTAAAGCTCGCGGACGCGACGGCGAACTAGAAGCCCGGCGTCCGGCTCGAAAGAACGATACGAGCTAACCCGTCCGGCGGCCATTGTGGCCGCCGTTTTTTGTGTGCGTGATTGGCGACGCAGGGCGACTCAGGGGTTGAACCCAAGCTTCCGTTCTGATCCCATGACGAGGCTTTAAGCCGGCGTCGCCCGCGTCGCGCTGCGCTACGCAAGACATTCAGGTCGAAGCCGTCGCCCCGCGTTGCGTCACGCGCAACATGCTCACGGTCGCCGCCACTATCGCAAAGCTCGCCGCGACATAAAGCGCGATCGTCGGACCACGCTGCGGCGCTACACCGAAGATCAACGCGACGAGTGCCGCACCCAGCGTCTGGCCGGTCAGTCGCGCCGTGCCGAGCATGCCGCTCGCGCCGCCGCTGCGCGAGCGCGGCGCGGACGACAGAATGGTCCGGTTGTTCGGCGACTGAAAGAGTCCAAATCCCGCCCCGCATACCGCCATGCGCCACGCGATATCGACCGGCTCCGGATGCGCACCGAGCGTTGCCAGCAACAGCAGGCCGCAGGTCATCGTGAAAAGTCCGATGCCGCCGAGCATGCCCGCGGAATAGCGATCCGACAGCACGCCGGCGAGCGGCGCCGCGACGATGATGACGAGCGGCCACGGCGTCATCAGCAAGCCGGTCTGCACCTGGGTGAGCCCGAAGGTGTCCTGCATCAGGAACGGCAGCGAGACGAACGCCAGCATCTGCGCGGCGAAGGAACAGATCGACGTCCCGATCGACAACGCGAAAATCGGGATCCTCAGCAGGTCGACGGGCAGCAGCGGCGCCGGCTGATCCAGTTGTCGTCGCACGAAGAAGTAGCCGATCACGACCGCCGCGAAGACTTCAGCGACGACATAACCGCGATGCTCGCCGTGGCCGAGCCCGTCGACCGCAAAGATCAGCAGGCCGAACACGAACGCGTTCATCACGGCGCTCATGTAGTCGTACGGCGCGCTGTGCGGCGTGTTGCGCGGCAACGCCTTCAGGCCGCCGGCGAACGCGGCGATGCCGATCGGTACGTTGATCGCGAAGAGCCACGGCCACGTCGCGACGGACAGCACCGCGGAGGCCACCGTCGGCCCGACTGCCGACGATACTGCAACCACCATCGCGTTGATCGAGACACCGCGCCCGAGATGGTCGGGCGGATAGATCATGCGGACGAGCGCGGTGTTCACGCTCATGATGCCCGCCGCGCCGAAGCCCTGGATCACGCGCGCGAATGCAAGCATCGGCAGCGAGCTGGAGAGCGCGCAACCGAGCGACGCGACAGTGAAGAGCGCGAGGCCGGAGAGATAGACACGCCGGTAGCCGATGCGGTCGCCCAGCGACGCGAGCGGCAGCAGCGAAATGGTGACGGCAAGCTGGTACGCGTTGATGATCCAGATCGAACTGGCGGCACTTGCGTTCAGATGACGCGCGATGGTCGGAAGCGCAACGTTGGCGATCGCGCTGTCGAGCACGGCAAGCGTGATGCCGAGGGCTACCACGACAATGGCGCCGTAACGTTGCGGCAGAGGCAGGCCTTGTTCTGGGTTCATCGGCACGGGCCGTTAGTAAGCAGACGCCGAATTGTACGAAACCGTCCTTACAGGAAGGTTGTGCGTGCATCCTTTTTCGTTGTTCAGCGTCCGGTCGTGCCGCGTGCGGCCTGACGCGTCGAGTGCCGGGCACGCTGCTGCATCTGCGATGAAACGACGGGCGCCTGCAACAGCGTGCCTGCGCCCGTCCCCACCGGTTACTTCAGTTCGTACAGGCCGGTGTAGGTCGCCGAGTCGATTTCGTTCAGATGCGTCATGAAGCGCGCGACCGCATTCGTCACGTCCGCGTTGATCGGCAGATTCGGCACCTTCAGCGCATGCAGACGGAAGATATAGCGATGCGTCCTGTCGCCGCGCGGCGGCGCAGCGCCACCGAAGCCGACCGTGCCGTAATCGTTGCGCACCTGCAGTGCGCCTGGCGGCAGCAGGCTGCCGTCGGCCTTGCCGGCGTTGCGCGGAAGCGAACGGGCGTCGGGCGGAATGTTGACGATGACCCAGTGCCAGAAGCCGCTGCCTGTCGGCGCATCGGGATCGTGGACGGTGAGGGCGAAGCTTTGCGTGTCGGCCGGCGGCGCGTCCCACTGCAACGCAGGCGAGATGTTGCCGCCATCGCCGCCGAATGATATGTCGTCGAATTCCTGTGCCTTCGTCATGAAGCCGTTAGCGGGAAACTCGTCGGACCAGAGTCGGAAATCAGCCATCGGATGCCTCCTTCAAGGAAAGTTCTTGATATGGAACGGGCGCTGTTTCGCGCCCGCGTGAGCGGCGCGTGGACCGTCGCGATGAGCTGATCGAGTGTATCACCGCGCGTCCTGCGAACCATCGTGTGACGGCAGGCGGACTTACCCGGGCGTCGGGTCAAAGGCGCAGTTCGAGCATGTCGCGGTCGTTGCTGTCGTTGCTGCCTTCATCCTCGACGCCTTCGCTTTGCAGCCAGTCGGTGAGGTTTTGTATCACGCCTTCGATGTCCCGATTCGCTCCACGCAAGGCGCATTCCCACACGATGGCCACGCGCCAGCCCGCTGCGCGCAAGGCCTGCACGGCGCGCTCGTCGTTGCTGCGGTTGCGGGCGATCTTCTCGCGCCAGAACTCGGGGCGTGTCTGCGGCCATTTGAAGAGGTGACAGTCGTGACCGTGCCAGAAACAGCCATGCACGAAGACGACGGCGCGATAGCGCGGCAACACGATGTCGGGACGGCCAGGCAGATCGCGCGCATCGAGCCGGAAGCGGAAGCCGCGTCGATGCAGCAGGCTGCGGACCAGGATCTCCGGCTTCGTGTTGCGTCCGCGGATGCCGGACATCATCCGGCTGCGCGTCGCGGCGTCGACGACGTCGACCATCAGGCGACGAGCGCGACGTCCTGCGGCGGCGTGGAGTCGAGTTCGCCGTTGCCGGACAGTAGCGCTTCCACGTGCGGCGTCATGATGCGCGCCACTTCCTGCATCACGGGCATCACGACGCTGTTGCCGAACTGCCGGTAGGCCTGCGTATCGCTGACGGGAATGCGATACGTATCGGGAAAGCCCATCAGGCGCGCGCATTCGCGTGGCGTCAGACGGCGCGGCCGCTGGCCTTCACCGTGATCGCCCTGATGCACGAGGATTTCGGAGCCGTCCTTATGATATCGCGCGGACAAGGTGCGCGTGACGCTGTCCGGATATGCCATGCCGAAACCGAAGCCGTTGCCCGCCGCGCGATGCTTCTCCGCGTACTGCTGCAGATAGGCCCACAGCTTTGGCGTGAGCGTGTATTTCGGCTGCACGCGTCGTGCGGCGTGATCGAAGAAACGCTCGCCATCCCACGGCAGAACGGGTTCGCTGCCGTCCGCGCGATGCAGGATCGAAGCGAGCCGCGGACCGTTTTCCGGCAGGCACAGATCGTCCCACGAAAACGACGTCTTTCCGCGAAAGCCCACGATGATGATCCGCTCGCGATGCTGCGGCGTGAAGTGCTGGCCATCGATCACGCGGTAATGGACTTCGTAGCCAAGTTCATCGCGCAGCGTCTGCAGGATCACGTCGAAGGTGCGGCCCTTGTCGTGTGACAGCAGGTTCTTCACGTTTTCGAGCAGGAACGCGGCCGGCCGTTTCGCGGCGATGATCCGCGCGACGTCGAAGAAGAGCGTGCCCTGCGTCGTGCATTCGAAGCCGTGTGGCCGCCCGAGTGCGTTTTTCTTGCTGACGCCCGCAATCGAGAACGGCTGGCAGGGAAAGCCGCCGAGCAGAATGTCGTGGGCGGGCACGTCGTCGGCGGGAAACGACACGATGTCGCCGATGAATGCATGATGCGAGCCGTAGTTTTCGAGGTACGTCTTCTTCGAAAAGTCGTTCCACTCGCTCGTGAAGACGCATTCGCCGCCGTGCGCCTCGAAGCCCATGCGGATGCCCCCGATGCCGGCAAACAGGTCGATGAAAGTGAACCGTGAGGGCGCGCTGACGCGGCCGGTGCTATTGGCGCTGCCAGTTGCGAGCAGCAGGCGCAGCGCGGGGCCGAGCATCGCCGGGCACGGCGTTTCGCGCTTTTCCCAGCGACGGACGGTCTTGACGTCCTTGCCGACGTGGTCGGCGATCTCTCGTTGTGTATAGCGAGCGCGAGCCTGTTTCAGCAGTGCTAGCAGCGTGGCCTGAGTCACTATCGGTCCTTGCTGGGGATTTTTGCGGACATTATGACCGAAACGCGTCCCTTTTTTGATATGTCACGCGGGGAGCGGGGGAAAGTCCGCGTCTGTGCTGGCGGCGCGGATGCCATGGCTAAGCGGTGTTGAGGCTTTGCGGGCATGCGCATGGATGGATCTGGTGAGGGCAGTCCTGGCGGCCGGGGAGCAGGCGCTCACGCCGGCCGCCAGTTGTTCGCGCTGCGCGGTGATCGCGGGCACGGGCCTCGCGTTTTATCCCTGAACGGCGTACGGCGCGTCTGGCGCCGTCGCGTTCGTGATCGGGACGTTGACCGCATTGACCGCATGCGGGGCCGGCCGGTCGCAAAGCGGGAAGTGATCGAGTTGCAGCAGCAGACTGTCGATTGCGTGAAGCTGACCCTTGGTCAGGTGATCGGCGTCGAGCAGGGTGTGCAGACGCTTCCGCCAGTACGACGCCGGCAGGATCGGCCCGCCCAGATCGCCGTGCAGTGCCGGTCGCATGACACGCGCAATGTGCGCGATGTCCTGGTCGATCAGCGTGGTCTGGAAAGAGCCCGTGCGGGCGAAGGATGTGCGGTCCATGCCCCGTTAACGGCACCCGATGCCGCGGCTTTAGGGGCGACAGGCTCTGATTTTGCGTTTTCACCGATGGCGCATGACTTGTTGTACGTCTTCGCAGGCAGCGACACGCCCAGGTTTTCCGGTTTGACGGGTGTTTTGTGCCTGGAGCGCCATCCGTGATCTGAACGGCACTCGGCCTGCGGTGGGCTTCCGGGCGTGATGCATCAAGGCGCCACAGTTTCTTCGGACGAATGCGCCGGCTTGGGCACAGCGGTTGCTGGCCATCCGGGTACCGGCGCAATTTTGCGCCGGCACTATGTACGACGGGAGCCAGACATGAACAAGGACCAGGTGAAGGGCGTGGCAGAAAAGGTGAAGGGCAAGGTCAATGAGACCGTCGGCCGTGCAACCGGCGACACCGCCCAGGAAGTCAAGGGCGATCTCCAGCAGGCCGCGGGCGAAGTGCGCAAGGCCTACGGCGATGCAAAAGAAAACGCGAAGGACCACGCAAAGCGTAAAGCTCCGTAAGCCCGTTGGCTTTGTCGCATGAAAAAAGGCGCTTCGGCGCCTTTTTTCCATGAAGCTGAAGCGGGCGGTGTGTGTGAGGTCAGCTCGGCACGCGCGCGATCGCGCTGGGCAGGACGATCCGCATCGGAAGCGCCGCGGTTGCGATGTCGTGAATGCGGGTCATGAGGGACAGGGCATCGGCACGCACGACGCGTCAGACCGGCTTCGGGACTCAGCCCGCCTTGCCGGGCGCGTCGGGCCCGTTGTCGCTGCGCGCAGCGCTCTCAAGAAAGCGACGCGTGGCCTCGAACGAAGCCAGCATCTGCTCCGGCCACGGTTTTTGCAGCATCAAAGCCTGATGTTGTTCGAAGGCCGTGGTCAGTTCCGCCAGCAGTTCCGGCGACTTCAAGTGCCGGATCAGGACGTGAAGGGCGATGGCGGTTGCCTGACTTGCGCCGGCGGTCTGCATGCCGGAAACGGTCAGTGCAGCGATCTGTTTGCTGGTGTCCACGGGACTCCTTTGCGGATGGATGAAAATCGACGGCCCTCCGGCCGGTGGTCCCGTATTTTGACACCGAAGCAACGCGTGTTTATGGCGCGATGCCGTCGCAGGTTACGTCGGCGTCTCAGGCCGCGGAGACGTTGCGGTTGTGATGTACTGCCGCCCGC
This sequence comes from Paraburkholderia sp. GAS334, assembly GCF_050436625.1. Classification (NCBI taxonomy): domain Bacteria; kingdom Pseudomonadati; phylum Pseudomonadota; class Betaproteobacteria; order Burkholderiales; family Burkholderiaceae; genus Paraburkholderia; species Paraburkholderia sp. GAS334. The sequence continues at coordinate 96,371 of NZ_JBNDMO010000011.1, forward strand.
GATGCCGGGGTTGCCCTCACCGGGCACACCGTCGCTTCGCGCGTGGCTGCGCGCGCGTGGTTGCGGTCGAAATGATCCAGTTCCAGTAGCAGGCTGTCGATCGCGCGCAACTGGGCTTTCGTCACATGCCAGGCGTCCAGCAGGTGATGAAGGCGGCGCCGCCAGTACGACGTCGGCAGGATCGGGCCGCCGGCATCGCTGTATAGCGACGGTCGCATGATGCGCGCGATGTGTGCGATGTCGTGGTCGATCAAAGTAACCATTGGGAGGCCCCATCGAATTCGTAGCGCATCCTGCCTGCCTCGGTTCGGCGGCGATCAGGTGTCGCGATGAATGAAGCGTACCGCTACATGAGCGCGCGCAATCCGGCGATCAGAGGCCGGTTAGTTCGCCAGTTCGGCGGGTATCAGGTCCGGGAGCGGCGCGGAGGAGCGTCGCGGGTCCTGACAGAATTCACGGATCAAACAGGGAAGGGGATTTCTGACGGTCGACGGGGTTTTGTACTCACACCCGTACCCCAGAAAAGCGTTGCTGTGAATTCTGGAGGTGCGATTCCCACGTCGGTCGGTTATTTGAGGGAACCGCGTTTTTGGTGCCGTTTTCGCTCAGAGCAACGCCTAAAATGTGAGCGTGACCTCGGAGGAGGGTGCCATGACTGAATCGATGATTGCGTATTTCATGGGACCAATCGTGATGATAGTGGTGGGCGCCGCGATATGGGCCGCCAACCGTTACAGCCGAAAGGATGACCGCGAGCGGCAAGGCCGGTGGCTTGATACGCACCACGTAGACTGGATGAGGCACAAGCATTGAAGCAGGGTGCCAGAGATTAGGGGGCCGATCGGGCGCCGCCTTCAGTAAGCGCATCACCTACAATGTAATCATGGTCGCGACCTGATAAGGAGGCTGCCATGACTGAGTCGATGATTAGCTTTGTGGTGGGCCTGGCAATCCTGCTGGCGGTTGCCGCATTCGTGCTGGCGCGACGTTACAGGCGTGAAGGCCCGGGAGGGAGTGTGGTTCAGTGGCTCGATTCGCATCACATGGGCTGGATGCATCACAAGCACTGAAGCTGCGGCGCCGGAAATCAAAGGTATCGGGTGGCGCACTGATTTCCATGAGTGCGTCACCGAAAAATATCGTGCTCAGGAGAACGTTGCCATGAGCGAATCAATGATGGCGAGTTTGATGGGGATCATCGTGGTTGTGTTCGGCGCCGGGATATGGGCCGCATCCACCAACCGCGAGCGGCTAACCCAGTGGTTCCAGGAACATCATCTTCGGGACTGGATGCACCATAAGCACTGATCGTGGAAAGCCGCGCATAGTGCGGGGTCTGCCAGGAACACGCATCGGAATCAGCCTGCTTGAACAGGATGACGCTGGCAGTTTTGCTTTCGCACAGTACGTATGCACCGCGCGCGAATCCGATGGGCAATGATGGCAGCAAAAAGCCCCGCAGTACGGGGCTTTTGGGGAAAATCCGGGAAGCTGACTGGTCCCCCTGACAGGAATCGAACCTGTATCTAGCGCTTAGGAGGCACTTGTTCTATCCATTGAACTACAGGGAGATGGAACAGCAGCGGCGAGGCGAATGACCCGCGTGTTCCGCAACCGCTACGTTCCTAAGTCACCCACCGTAGCTGGAACCGCCTTGATTCGTGCATCGTGGAAGCAAAACCGTCGCTTGCATGGTTCGCCGTCACGCGCGCAGGAATTGCGCCGCAGGGGCCAGAGTATAGCAAAGGCGTCTCACGATGATAATGACGCCGCGCACTGCGCCCACAAGTGCCATTATCATCCGGCGACGACTCCTGTGAACCTCTACCGTGACCCGCGCCTCGTCGACCTTTACGACGCGCTCAATCCGCGTTCTGCTGGCAGGGCCGACGGCCGTGCACGGGCGCGGAACCGGCTTCAGAATTCGACGACGGCAAATTCCGCTTTGCCCACATCGCACAGCGGGCAGCGCCAGTCTTCCGGGATCTCGGCAAAACGCGTTCCAGCCGCGATGCCTTCTTCCGGCAGACCTTCTTCTTCGTTGTAGATCCAGCCGCAGATCAGGCAGACCCAGCTCTTGTATTCAATGACTTCGCTCACGACGTACTCTTTCTTCAGTTCAATGCAATGACCCGCGTTCTGCCCCTTTTCAGTGCAGGCGCGGCGAGCCGCAATGTTACCGGAATTCATCAAAACCCCGCTGCGCCAGGTCGCCGCACAGCGTGATTTCCAGTATCAGCGGCGGCTGCCGGGCGCATCAGGATGTTCATACGTCCGGTGTATGCTCTGGGGCGCGGCCTTTCCCGCGCCCGGTCGACGCACCTGCAATGAGCCTGTGATGCAAGTCGACCGTGCGCGTTCAAAACCCGGCCACTGCGCGGTGTGCGGACGCCCGCAGACGCGGCGCGATCGGGGCGCGCGGGTTCAAACTGCATCGGGCTGCTTTCCTCAAGGAGAACACGATGTTCAACAACAAATGGCTTGTAAGCATGGTGTTTGCTGGTCTCTTCGCCGCGTCGGGTGTGGCGCGCGCGGAGGGCGTGTCGTTCGTCGAGCCGAAAGACGGCGCCACGGTGAGCAACCCTGTGCACGTGAAATTTGCCGTCGACGGCATGAAGATCGCGCCCGCCGGCACGATGACAGAAGGAACGGGCCATCATCATCTGTTGATCGACGGCCAGCCGCTGACGAAGGGCGAAGTCATTCCGGCCAGCGACAAGTCGCTGCACTTCGGCAAGGGACAGACGGAAACGGAGCTCACCTTGCCGCCGGGCGATCACACGCTGACGCTGCAGTTCGGCGACGGTGCGCATCGTTCCTATGGGCCGGAGATGAGCAAAACGATTACGGTTCATGTGAAATAACGAGCAGCATGGCAGTCAAGCGGGTTCGGGGCCTCGCGACGAAGCGAGGCCTTTGATACCTGTGCGGCCGGTGTGAGCCGGCTGCGTCATCAGGTTTGCAGCGTCATTCTGTCTGTACTGGCCCGGTGGATTCAATCTGGCCATCCGGCCTACGCCGTCTGGCCGGGAGGCGTTCAATCGCGCGACCGGTACAATGAGCAGTTCCGATTCATTGCGGTCTTCTTCTTTCTCCCCATGTCGCTTTACACCATTACCGGAGCGCAACTGGCGTTCGGTCACGTCGCGTTGCTCGATCATGCCGATTTCTCTCTCGAAGCGGGGGAGCGCGTCGGCCTGATCGGTCGCAATGGCGCGGGCAAGTCGTCGCTGCTCAAGATCGTTGCCGATCTCACGAAGCCCGACGACGGCCTCGTCACGCGTCAGCAAAACCTGACCACGGTCTATGTGCCGCAGGAACCCGAGTTCGACATCGATATGTCGGTGTTCGACGCCGTCGCAGCCGGCTTGACCGGCGCGCGTGCGTTGCTCGACGAATACGACGTCGTCGCTCACGCGCTCGCGGAAACGCCGGAAGGCGCGCAGCACGACGCGCTGCTCGCGCGCATGAATACACTTCAGTCGTCGCTCGATGCCACCGATGCATGGAGCTGGCGCACCCGCGTGTCCACCACGCTTGCGCAGATCGGCCTCGATGGCGACGCGCGTGTCGGCGCGCTGTCGGGCGGCATGCAGAAGCGTGTGGCGCTCGCTCGCGCACTGGTCGTCCAGCCGGATGTCTTGCTGCTCGACGAACCGACCAACCACCTCGACTTTGACGGCATTCGCTGGCTCGAAGAACTCCTGATCTCGCAACGCTCGGGGCTGCTGTTCATCACCCATGATCGCGCGTTTCTCGACCGCGTTGCTACACGCATCGTCGAACTCGATCGCGGGCGTCTGCTCTCGTATCCGGGTAACTTCTCCGCGTACCAGACGCGCAAGGCGCAACAGCTGGAAGTCGAGCGTATCGAAAACGAAAAAGCCGACAAGCTGCTCGCGCAGGAAGAAGTATGGATTCGCAAGGGCGTCGAGGCGCGACGTACTCGTAGCGTTGGACGCATTGCGCGCCTCGTGCAGATGCGCAATGACCGCGCGGAGCGTCGCAACGCGCTGGGCAACGTCAGGCTGGATGTCGGGCAAGGGGAGAAGTCCGGCAAGATCGTCGCCGAACTGATCGACGTGACGAAGCGCTACGGCGCACGCACGGTGGTCGACAGCTTCCCGGCGACCGTTATGCGCGGCGACAAGATCGGTTTTATCGGGCCGAACGGCGCAGGCAAGACGACGCTCCTGAAGCTGATCCTTGGCGAACTGACGCCGGACGAAGGCAAGGTGCGCATCGGCACGAACCTCCAGGTCGCCTATTTTGACCAGATGCGCGCGCAGCTCGATCTGGATAAAAGCCTCAGCGACACGATCAGTCCAGGCAGCGAGTGGGTCGAAGTCAACGGCACGAAGAAGCACGTGATGAGCTATCTCGGCGACTTCCTGTTCGCACCTGAGCGCGCCCGTTCGCCGGTGAAATCGCTGTCAGGCGGCGAACGTAACCGCCTGCTGCTCGCGCGGTTGTTTGCAAGGCCGGCGAACGTACTGGTGCTCGACGAACCGACCAACGACCTCGACATTCCGACGCTCGAACTGCTCGAAGAACTGTTGACCGACTACGACGGCACGGTGCTGCTCGTGAGCCACGACCGGGCGTTTCTCGATAACGTCGCGACGTCGGTGATCGCGTCGGAAGGCGAAGGCAAGTGGCGCGAATACGTCGGCGGCTTCACCGACTGGCAGATACAGCGCGAGCGCTCGCAGCAACTCACGCAGACGGAAACAGCGAAAGAGCCGGCGAAAGACGTAACGCCCAAAGACAGCGCAGTCGGACGCAACGCGCAGCGCACGGTGAAGCTGTCGTTCAAGGAGCAACGTGAGCTGGAGTCGTTGCCGCAGCAGATCGCGGCGCTTGAGGCGGAGCAGAAGACGATCGGCGCACAGCTCGAAGACGGTTCGATCTTCGCGAAGGACGCGGCGGAAGGCACGCGGCTGACCGAGCGCTACGCGGCGATTGACGAGGAGTTGTTGATGGCGCTCGAGCGATGGGAAGAACTGGAGAGCAAGCGGAAGTAAGCGTCGCCGGTTTTCCGGGCGTATTCCCTGTGGATGTGCGATGCCGGCCGTCACCGCCGGCCGGTTCCCTGGTTTGTCGTCAGGCACGGGCAACTGGCCACTGACCACTGGCGAAAGACTGCCCTTTCTCTCTACCAGACGGCTAACGCTTGCATCACCGAATTGCCGCGCGTAATGAAATCAGTAAAATACCCCGCGAACACGCTTCCGTCAGCGGGCCAGCTCGAGCCGCCGACGAAAGAAGCAGGCAACGAACCGGCAACACAGGCAGTCAACAAGAAACGCTGCCCGAATGGCAGGCACACTAATTCACCCCGTTGTTTCGTTTCGCTTTTTTTGAAAACTCAACGGTTTGTCCACGCAGATGTCCACAGGACCTGTGGACAACGATGAACCGACGGACCACAGCAAGCCATGTCTACGAAAAAGCCAAACGCCGCGTATAGCGAAGCGTCGATCAAGGTGCTGAAGGGCCTGGAGCCGGTCAAGCAACGGCCCGGCATGTACACGCGCACCGAAAATCCGCTGCACATCATTCAGGAAGTCATCGACAACGCCGCCGACGAAGCGCTCGGTGGCTATGGTCGCCAGATCACCGTCACGTTGCATACAGATCAGTCCGTGTCCGTCGAAGATGACGCGCGCGGCATTCCGTTCGGCATGCACCCGGAAGAGGGCGTGCCGGTCGTCGAGATCGTGTTCACGCGCCTGCATGCAGGCGGCAAGTTCGACAAGGCATCCGGTGGCGCGTACACGTTCTCGGGCGGCCTGCACGGCGTCGGCGTGTCGGTTACGAACGCGCTGTCCACGCGCCTCGACGTCACCGTGTGGCGCGACGGCAAGATCGCCGAACTCGGTTTCGCCGATGGCGATGTCGTCAAGCCGCTCGAAGTGCGTCCCGCTGCGCGCGGCGACAAGAAGTCGGGCACGCGCGTGCGCGCCTGGGCCAATCCGAAGTATTTTGACTCGGCGAATCTGCCGGTCGGCGAACTGCAACGCCTGCTGCGCTCGAAAGCGGTGCTGCTGCCGGGCGTCGAAGTCACGCTCGTCAACGAAAAAACCGGCGAGCAGCAAAGCTGGAAGTACGAAGACGGTCTGCGTGGTTATCTGCTCGAAGGCATGGCGGGTAGCGATCTGCTGATTCCGCTCTTCGAAGGCGAACGCTATGCGGAAAGCTCGCGCTCGAACGAAGAAACGTTCGCAGAAGGCGAGGGTGCGGCATGGGTCGTCGCGTGGAGCGAGGAAGGGCCGCTCACGCGTGAGTCGTACGTCAACCTGATTCCGACGCCCGCAGGCGGCACGCATGAATCCGGCCTGCGCGAAGGGCTTTTCCAGGCGGTGAAGAGCTTCGTCGAGATGCACAATCTGCAACCGAAGGGCGTGAAGCTGCTCGCCGAAGACGTGTTCGCCCGTGTCTCCTTTGTGCTGTCGGCCAAGGTGCTCGATCCGCAGTTTCAAGGTCAGATCAAGGAGCGCCTGAACAGCCGCGATGCGGTCAAGCTCGTGTCGTCGTTCGCGCGTCCGGCGCTTGAGTTGTGGCTGAACCAGCACGTCGAGCACGGCAAGAAGCTTGCCGATCTCGTCATCAAGCAGGCGCAGGCGCGCACGCGCGCCGGCCAGAAGGTCGAGAAGCGCAAGAGTTCGGGCGTTGCCGTTCTGCCTGGCAAGCTGACTGACTGCGAATCGACGGAGATTGGCCGCAATGAACTGTTCCTCGTCGAAGGTGATTCGGCGGGCGGTTCGGCCAAGATGGGCCGCGACAAGGAATATCAGGCGATCCTGCCGCTGCGCGGCAAGGTGCTGAACACGTGGGAAACCGAACGTGATCGCCTGTTCGCCAACAACGAAGTGCACGACATTTCGGTGGCGATCGGCGTCGATCCGCATGGTCCCGACGACAGGATCGATCTGTCGAATCTGCGCTACGGCAAGATCTGCATTCTGTCGGACGCGGACGTCGATGGCGCGCACATCCAGGTGCTGTTGCTCACGCTGTTCTTCAAGCATTTCCCGCAACTGATCGAGCGCGGTCACGTGTGTGTGGCGCGGCCGCCGCTGTTCCGTGTCGACGCGCCCGCGCGCGGCAAGAAGCCGGCGCAGAAACTGTACGCGCTCGACGAAGGCGAACTCGAAGCGATTCTCGACAAGCTCCGCAAGGACGGCGTGCGCGAATCGCAATGGACAATCAGTCGCTTCAAGGGCCTCGGCGAAATGAGTGCCGAACAGTTGTGGGACACGACGATGAACCCGGATACACGGCGTCTGTCGCCGGTTGCGCTCGGCGCGCTCGATTTCGACGCGACCGTCGCACGCATGACGATGTTGATGGGCAAGGGCGAAGCGGCGTCGCGTCGCAGCTGGCTCGAAGAGAAGGGCAACGAAGTCGAAGCGGATATCTGAGCGAGCGCGCTAACGCATCCCGCGAGCGCATGCCCTCACGCAAAAACACGGACACGACATCCAGATGGACGATAACACTCCCGATCTTTTCACCGAAGCGGTACCGGCCGGCGATTTCCTGACGCTCGGCAACTACGCGGAACGCGCGTATCTCGACTACGCGGTGAGCGTGGTGAAGGGTCGCGCACTGCCCGACGTCTGCGACGGGCAGAAGCCCGTGCAGCGCCGTATTCTGTTCGCGATGAACGAGATGGGCCTCGCTGATAACGCGAAGCCAGTGAAGTCGGCGCGGGTCGTCGGTGACGTGCTGGGTAAGTATCACCCGCACGGCGACCAGTCGGCGTATGACGCGCTCGTGCGTCTCGCGCAGGACTTCTCGATGCGCTATCCGCTGATCGACGGCCAGGGCAACTTCGGCTCGCGCGACGGCGACGGCGCCGCCGCGATGCGGTACACGGAAGCGCGTCTCACACCGATCGCGAAGCTGCTGCTCGATGAAATCAACCAGGGCACGGTCGATTTCATGCCGAACTACGACGGCTCGTTTGAAGAACCGAAGCTGTTGCCGGCGCGTCTGCCGTTCGTGCTGCTGAATGGCGCATCCGGGATCGCGGTGGGTCTCGCGACGGAAATCCCGTCGCACAACCTGCGCGAAGTCGCGGCTGCGGCGGTCGCCATGATCCGCAACCCGAAGCTCTCGCATGCCGAATTGATGCAGTTCGTGCCGGGTCCGGATTTCCCTGGCGGCGGGCAGATCATCTCCAGCGAAGCGGAAATCGCAGCCGCATACGAAACCGGCCGCGGCAGCCTGAAGGTGCGCGCGCGCTGGAAGATCGAGGAGATGGCGCGCGGTCAGTGGCAGCTCGTCATCACCGAGCTGCCACCGAACACCGCCGCGCAGAAGGTGCTCGAAGAAATCGAAGAGCAGACCAACCCGAAAATCAAGCTCGGCAAGAAAACACTCACGCCCGAGCAGTTGCAGACGAAGCAGACGATGCTCGCGCTGCTCGATGCCGTGCGCGACGAGTCGGGCAAGGACGCGCCCGTGCGTCTCGTGTTCGAGCCGAAGTCGAGCCGCATCGACCAGACCGAGTTCGTCAACACGCTGCTCGCGCATACCAGTCTCGAATCAAACGCGTCGCTGAATCTGGTGATGGTGGGTTCAGATGGCAGGCCGCGTCAGAAGGGGATCAGCGAGATTCTCGGCGAGTGGATCGGCTTTCGCTTTGCGACTGTTACACGCCGTACGCAGCATCGTTTGATGAAGGTCGACGACCGGATCCATATTCTCGAAGGGCGGATGATCGTCTTCCTGAATATCGACGAAGTCATCCGCATCATTCGTGAATCCGACGAGCCGAAGGCCGCGCTGATCTCGGCGTTCAGTCTGTCGGATCGTCAGGCTGAGGACATTCTTGAGATCCGTCTGCGTCAACTGGCGCGGCTCGAGAAGATCAAGATCGAGAAGGAACTGTCCGAATTGCGCGACGAGAAAGCGAAGCTCGAAGAACTGCTCGGCAGCGAATCCGCGATGAAGCGTCTCCTCATCAAGGAAATCGAAGGCGACGCAAAGCAGTACGGCGACGAGCGCCGCACGTTGATCCAGCAGGAAAAGCGCGCGACGTTCGAAGCGCGTGTCGTCGACGAACCGGTGACCGTCGTGGTGTCACAGAAGGGCTGGGTGCGGGCGCTGAAGGGCCATGCACTCGACCCGGCCGGCTTCACGTTCAAGGCCGGCGATGGCCTTTACGCAGCGTTCCAGTGCCGTACACCAGACATTTTGATTGCGTGGGGCAGCAAGGGTCGCGTCTATTCCGTGTCGGTCGCCACGTTGCCGGGCGGGCGTGGCGATGGTGTGCCGGTTACGTCGCTGATCGAACTCGAGTCGGGCACGCACCTGATGCACTACTACGCGGCTTCGGTGGATCAGGCGTTGCTGCTCGCATCGAGCAACGGCTTTGGCTTCGTGGCGAAGGTCGGCGATATGGTCAGCCGCGTGAAGGCCGGCAAGTCGTTCATGACGATCGACGAAGGCGCGACGCCGCTCGCGCCCATGCCGATGCTGCCGGACGCGACTCAGGTGGCGTGTCTGTCGGGCGGTGGCCGCCTGCTGGTGTTCGGTCTCGACGAGATGAAGACGCTCTCCGGTGGCGGACGCGGCGTCACGCTGATGGCGCTGGACGACAAGGAAGCGCTCACGCAGGCACTGGCGATCGGCAAGGCCGGCGTCGTCCTGCTCGGCACGGGGCGCGGTGGCAAGCAGCAGGAAGAAACGCTGGCTGGCGCAGCGCTGGCGCCACATGTCGGCAAGCGGGCACGCAAGGGTCGCGCGCCGGACACGAAGTTGAAGGTGCAGGCATTGCGGCCGGCGCTGGCTGGCTGAGCGTTGTCCGAAAGGCGAGCCGTCCGGTGACGAAGGGCATATCGTATGTGTCCTTCGTCATTCACGTGCCATAACGAAGGAGCGCGGTTGTCGATATCGCGTGAAGCGAAGCGAAATCAAGTGAAGCAAGGCCCCTGCCGCCGACGATTCTCATCGCGGACAGAGTCGAAATAAAACATAAAGATGAACTGCGCTGCTGAGCCGTGGTCGAATGCGCTCAAAGAACGCTTCAAACGAAGCGCGACAGTTCTACACCGCACAGGGAAAACACCATGAACAAAGCCATCGAACTCGCGCTGTTTCTGCATCTGCTCGGCGTGGCCGTGTGGGTCGGTGGCATGGTGTTCGCACACTTCTGCCTGCGGCCGGCGCTCGCCGACCTTTCTCCGCAACTGCGTCTGCCGCTGTGGGAATCGGTCTTCGGGCGCTTCTTCAACTGGGTTGCGGCCGCGGTGCTCGTGATCCTGATCTCGGGTGGTTTCCTGTTGATGCAGTCTGGCGGCGGTCATGCGTCGTGGACCCTGCACGCCATGGCTGGCCTTGGCATCGTGATGATGCTGCTCTTCGGGCATATCCGCTTTGCCGTGTTCCCGCGCATCCGTCGTGCTGTGCAGGCTCAGAACTGGCCAGATGGCGCTCGTGCGGTCGGCACGGTCCGGCGTCTGGTGGTGATCAATCTGGTGCTGGGCGTCGTGACGATCGGGTTTGCCGTGATGTCGCGCGGGTTTTAATCGCGTTTCAGTCCGCGACTGGCTGACCGCCAACCGGGCAGCGAAGCCCGGCGTCATACGAAGTCAACCGGCTTCACACGGCGTGAGCATAGAAAAGCCACACGCCACAGGCGATCGCCACCGTCCCATACACGATGTACACGGGCACCTTCAGCCGCGCGAAGCACACCAGCGAAAACAGGGCGGTCACACAATACGCCGGCTGAAGCGGCACGCGCTGCACGATCCTCAGCACGGCGACCACCAGAAATGCAGTCGTCACCGCCCGCAGCACACGCATGCCCTGCTCGAAACGCGGATGCGCCTTCAGTTGATGCAGATGTCGTTGTGCCAGCACGACCAGACAGCCCGACGGCACGAACAAGGCGATGGTCGCGATCAGTGCGCCCGCCCACCCGTTGATCAGATAACCGATGAACGGCACCACATTCAGAAGCGGCCCCGGCGACAACGGCGACAGCGAAAACGCCAACGTGTAATCGTTGTTCGACACCCCGATGGCCGGCGTGACGAACAGCGTCTTCAGCACCGGTAACGCTGAAAATCCGCCGCCAAACAACGTCATGCCCGCACCTGCGAGGCGCGGCCACAGCAGCGTGGATTCGTACCGCTGCGGCAGCGGAATCGCGAACAGCACAATGAGCGCGGCCAGTCCCACCAGCAACTGGCCATCGCCCACGTCAAGCGACACTTCGAGCTGCACCGGGTGCGCGGGGCTCCTCAGCCAGCCTGCGGCAAATGCCCCGCCCAGCATGAGCACGTAGGCCGCCGGGCTATGCGCATAAGTCAGTGCGATGCATGACAGGAGGGCCGCGATCCACTCAAGGCGGCCTCGCACAAGCGCGCGCGTCTGCTTGTACCAGGTCACGCCGATCAGCGTCGCCAGCACGACGCTGAAGTGATTGATGAGCGTCTCCGACGCCGCCGCGTGGACGAGCGGCGTGCGGTAGAAGATCGCAAAAAGAGTCATGACCAGGAAGAAGGGCAGCACGCTCGCGATGCCGGCGATCCATGCGCCAGAGCGTCCGCGCAACGTGTACCCCAGCTGCACGGCGACGTTGCAGCCGACGGGCCCCGGCACCATCCAGGCAAGCGCGATCAGATCGGAGAAGGCGAGACGCGACAGTCGTTCTTCGCGTTCGACGTAGTGATGTTCCAGTTGCGCCATGAGTGCGAGACCGCCCCACGACAGCGCGGACAATCCGAACACCACCCTGAACAGGGTCCAGAGCGGTTCGCGCTCGCCCCGTCGAGCGGCGACCCTCGTTGTCATCATGTGCATGGCAAATCCGCGCCGGTCGTGCCGGGTGCGCGTGTCGTCTCGTTTCGCTCTGACCTGCCGGGAATGTGGCCCACCGCGCGCTGTGTGGACAGCATGTCGCGCGCCGACAATCCGTGCTGCGCGGACGCTGTGTCGTGCTCACGGAGCGCAACCGCTGCACTCACGCAGACAGTCCGCTGGTGCCTGGCGCGCTGCCCACGCTGTCGAGATCGGGTTCCTGCGTCACACGACGGTCCGGCATCCCGCACACGCCAAACCGTTCGAGCAGCGCCGGAATGCCATCCGCCGGCACCGGTCGCGAGAACAGGAAGCCCTGCGCCTCGATATGGCCAAGCGCCGCGAGCCACGCGATCTGTTCTTCCGTCTCCGTGCCTTCGACCACCACCGTCAGACCCAGCGAACGCGCAAGGTTGACGATCGCCGTAACCATCACGCAGACGCTGCGGTCGCCGGGAATGGCCTGCACGAACGAGCGGTCGACCTTTAACGTATCGACCGAAAAGCGGTTCAGGTACGACAGCGACGAATAGCCGGTGCCGAAGTCGTCGAGGGCGATGCGCACGCCAAGACGCTTCAGTGCGAAGATTTTTTCGGAGACGAGATCGGGATATTCCATCATCGCCGTCTCGGTGATTTCCAGTTCGAGGCGCCGCGCGGAAATGCCGGTTTCCTCGATGGCTCGCGAGATCGTCTGATACAGGTCGCCGCGCCAGAACTGCACGGCGGAGATGTTCACCGCCAGCGACAGCGAGTCGTAGCCCTGCTGCTGCCACACAGCCAGCTGCCGGCATGCCGTGTCGATCACGAAGTCGCCGATCGGCACGATCAGGCCAGTCGATTCGGCGACCGGAATGAACTCGTTGGCAGGGATCAGGCCGTGCTGTGGATGGTTCCAGCGCACCAGCGCCTCGAAGCCCGTGATGCACCGGCGGGTGAGATCGATCTTCGGCTGGTACGCGAGGAACAGTTGCCCCTCGTTCAGCGCGACGCGCAACTGCTGCTCCCACTTCATCAGATGGTCCGCGCGATGCGACAGCTGCGGCGAATAGAACTGGTAGCAGTTCTTGCCGGCGTCCTTTGCGCTGTACATCGCGAGGTCGGCTTTCTTCAGCAGATCGATCTCGCTTTCGTTCGCCACCGAGTACAGCGCAATGCCGACGCTCGCGTGCAGCACGAATGCGCTGCCGCGCACTTCGAACGGTTTCGCGAAGACTTCGGCCGTCGCCTCGGCGAGATCGACGGCCCGCTTTTCGACGTTCTCGCCTTTGACGATGACAACAAATTCGTCGCCGCCGATGCGGCTGAGTGCTCCCCGATCGCCGACGGCGTCCGCGAGTCGTGAGGCGGTCATCTGCAGCACGATGTCGCCGGCGTTGTGGCCGAGCGTGTCGTTGACGGTCTTGAAGTTGTCGAGGTCGATGAACAGGATCGCGAGGCGCCCGACGTTCACCGGCAACGCGACATCATGGCGCAGGCTTTGCAGCGTGGCGTAGCGGTTGCGCAGACCCGTCAGCAGATCGTATTCGACGAGATGCGTCATCTCGCGTTCGCGTCCGAGCAGCTTGCCGATCAAACCGGTCGCGACGGCGAAGAAGCTCAGCATCGCGAGCGAGATGAAGCCCGCCATGAGCAGATAGACGTTGCGCGTGTGGTTGTAGTCGGCGAACTCTTCTGCCTGCGAGAGACCGACCAGCACGCCGAGCGGATAGCCATCGATATGCCGGTACGACACGATGCGTGTGACCTTGTCGATCGGATCGACGTAAGTGCCCGACACATGTTCCGATGTCGGATACGTGCCGCTTGCCGAGAACGAGCCCGCGGCATGTTCGGCGCTGCCGGTGCGGCGCGCGAGCACCGTGCCTGCATCGGAGATGACGGCAATCACACCGTCACGGCCGATCGCCGCGTTGTTGTAGAAGTCACTCGTGAAGTAGCTCGGGTCTTCCGACACGACGACCACACCTGCGAACGAGCCATCCGGATGATTCAGCCGGCGCGTCATCTGCAACGTCCAGTGTCCGGACACGCGTCCGAGCACGGGCTTGCTGATGAAGAGCGCATCGTCGTCCTCGTGTTCGTGCACCTTGAAGTGTTCGCGATCCGAGAGGTCGATCCGTTTCGGATTGGGGTCGGCGGTGTTCGCGATCAACATGCCGCGCTCATCGATCAATGACACCTGCACGAGCGTCTCACTCTGCACGACGCCTTTCTCGACCGTGCTCGACAGATCAAAATGATTAGGGGTTTTCTCGAACTCGTATTTGACGAAGCGTGTGATCTGGTCGACCTGGTGAATGGCCTTCACGGTGTGCTGTTCAAGCGCGGCCGACAGAATCGCCGACGATGCCATGGCTTCCCGCGAGGTCGTCTCTTTCTCCACTGACAGGCGCGCGAAGATGACTGTCCACAACAGGACCAGTACCAGTACACCGAGCGCGGGAATGGCAAGGAGCGCACGACGGCGCGACACCGCAGGGTCGCGGAGTCTTGCGTCACGTATCGTGGAAAAGCGGGAATAGTTCATCGCGCGGACCACTGGCACGTGCCTCGCAGCAGCGGCTCCGGGTACGTCGACTGCGCGAGGTTCGAGGTAGGCTGCATGATGAACGGGGTACCGGGTGCGCGGGGTAGGAGGGCGTGGCGTCGTGCCGAAGTCCGTTGGTCACCGGGACCTTTCGATATTACTGAATGCCCACAGATTAAGGAAGCGTCCGCGCATCGGGTATACGCTCGTCCGGCCAGGCACGCGAGCGCATACCTGGCACGGCTCATTGGCTTCGTCGCGTGATTCGCACCCTGCGCGCGTTTGAAGGGTTTCGTCGAATACGGCAACGTGAGCAGACGGGCCTTCAATGCAAGGAGATGACTGCATCGAAGGCTGCTGGTTTATCCGATACGCATCAAGTGCGCGCGAGGTTGTCTGCCTGCGGCATTTTGTGGGCAACCGTGGAAAACCATCGCGTGTTCGCTGGCGTACCGCTTATGAAGCGGGTCCTTGCTATATGCGGGGATCACGGTTGTCCGCCAGCAGGTCGAGTGGTTCAGGGCAGCCTGAACGTGCCGTCCACCACCGTCACCGAGGAGCCGCCGATCCACGTCTTGCCGGCTGCGTCGTCATAGGTCACGAAGATGCGGCCGTCGCGGCCGATGGCCGTGCCCTGACGGGCCGTATACCCACCGCCGGGACGGCGGTTTTGCTGTGTCAGCAGACCGGCAAGCGCGGCGTTCGCGCTGCCCGTCACCGGGTCTTCGCCGACGCCAAACGAGCCGCCAGCCATCAGGCAGCGGATCTCGAACGTCGCAGGACCCCCGGCGGCATGCGGCCCATAGACGGCAAGGCCGTGCGTATCGGCGGCATGCGCGATCGCGGCGAGCGCTTGCGGGTCAGGCGTCAGGGTGAGACAGGCCTCGGCGGATTGCAGGCGCACGACGAGCCACGGCGCGCCGTTATCGACCGCACAGGGCGGCGCACTGAAGTCGATCGCATCGGTCTTCAGGGCCGTCTGCAACGCAGCGTATTGCGCTTCAGGAAGAGGCGTGACACGGGCCGGCGGCGCGGCGAAGGCCCATACGTCGGCTTCCTGCCGGGCCAGTTCCACGAGACCGACGCCACATTGCTGCACGAGCCTGCCTGGCTGCCTGGGTGTGTAACCACTGTCGAGCAGCGCATGCGCGGTGCCGAGCGTCGGATGTCCCGCGAAGGGAAGCTCGCCGCCCGTCGTGAAAATGCGCACCCGATAGTCGGCGGATGGGTCGGTCGGCTTCAGCAGGAACGTGGTCTCTGACAGATTCGTCCAGCGTGCGATGGATTGCATCTGATCGGTGGTCAGATCGTCGGCCTCGAGGATCACGGCAAGTGGATTGCCCTTGAACGGGGCAAGGGTAAACACATCGACCTGCTTGAAGCGGCTAAGCATAAGTTTTGCCCGGGTTGGATGTTCAATTCGAAGAAGCGCGATTCTTCATATTTAAATCGCCCCTTTAGTCGCGCTATCAAAACAGACGCGCCGCGGTCTGAACAACGAGCGCGGCGCGTCTGGAGTACCGCACGGCTTCTAAAGCATCAAAGCCGGAAAGGCAAAAAGGTACTACTGCACTTCAGCGATCATTTCAATTTCGACGCACGCGCCAAGCGGAATCTGCGCAACGCCAAAAGCCGAGCGCGCGTGCTTGCCGCGTTCGCCAAACACATCCGCGACCAGTTCCGATGCGCCATTCGTCACGAGATGCTGTTCGGTAAAGGTGGGCGTCGAATTGACGAGGCTCATCAGCTTGACGATGCGCGTCACGCGGTTCAGGTCGCCGACATGCGCATGCAACGTGGCGATCAGGTCGATTGCGATCGAACGCGCGGCGACCTGGCCTTCTTCGGTCGACAGCGATTCACCGAGCTTGCCGACCCACGGCTTGCCGTCCTTCTTCGCAATGTGGCCGGAGAGAAACACCGTGTTGCCGCTTTGCGCGCTCATCACGTAAGCGGCGGCCGGCGCGCCTGCCTGCGGCAGTTCGATGCCGAGTTCCTTCAGCCGGTCATACACATTTGCTTGAGCCATGACGTGTCCTTTTATCTCTGGATAAATTCGATGAAAAGTTTGATCAACCCGTTCAGATCCGCGCGCGGATCAGTGCGGCCAGCTTCGCGACGCCTTCGTCGATCTTTGCCGGCGGCACGGTCACGAACGACAGACGCAGCGTGTTGTGCTGCGGCTCGTTCGCGAAGAACGGGCCGCCCGGCACGAACGCGACATTCTGCGCGACCGCTTCCTCGAGCAGCTTCATGCTGTTCATCTGCGCGGGCAGCGTGACCCACACGAACATGCCGCCTTCGGGGCGATTCCAGCTCACGCCTTCCGGCATGTAGCGTTCGAGCGAAGCCAGCATCGCCGCGCACTGATCGCGATAGAGCGCGCGGATCGTCGGCACGTGCGTGTCGAGGAAGCCATCCTTCACGACTTCATGCACGATGCGCTGCGTGAAGCTCGGCGTGTGCAGATCGGTGGCCTGCTTCGCCTGCACCAGCTTGAAGTGCAGTTCCTCGGGCGCGATGATGTAGCCGATCCGCAGACCCGGCGCCAGCACCTTCGAGAACGAGCCAAGGTGAACGATGTGATCGGGCGACAACGACAGCATGGTCGGCAGCGGCTCGCCCGCGTAGTCGAGTGCGCCGTACGGGTCGTCTTCGATGACCGGGAACGGCGCGGTCTTGGCAAACGCGGCGAGCGCGCGACGGCGTTCGACCGGCAGACGGCGGCCCGTCGGGTTCTGGAAATTCGGTTGCGCGTACAACAGACGTGCGCCGGCGGTCAGTTCAGGCGTGAGCGCTTCGGAGACCAGACCATTGTCGTCGGTCGGCACCTGCACGTAGTGCGGCTCGTACATCGAGAACGACTGCAACGCGCCGAGATACGTCGGCGTTTCGACGAGCACCGGGCTGTCCTTGCAGATCAGCACCTTGCCGAGCAGATCGAGCGCCTGCTGCGAGCCGGTCGTGATCAGCACCTGTGACGGACGGATCACGGCGCCGTTCACCGAATAGCGCGCGGCGATCCACTCGCGCAGCGGCAGATAACCTTCGGTCGCGCTGTACTGAAGCGCGGCGGCGGGGGCGTCACGCAGGATGCGGTCGCACGCTTCGCGCATCCGTTCGGCCGGAAAGGTGGCGGGCGATGGCAGGCCGCCTGCGAACGAAATGACTTCCGGCCGCTCGGTGACCTTCAGGATTTCACGAATCGCCGAGCTGGTGAGCTTGCGCGCGCGTTCGGACAGTTGCCACGTCGGGGCTTGAAGGTCGCTTTGGTCCATAGGCTCCTCGTTTGCGGGTGCTGAAACTGAAACTGAAATTGGTCGGTCAGGACAGGGATTATCGCGCGTCTCGCCAGGCAGCGCGCGCGGGCACGTGCACGGTGCGCACGGCCGCCTTGCGGCCGAGCATGACCGTGGCGATCACGGCGGCGGCAAAAAGCCATGTCGATGCCGCGACGTGCTCGCCAAAGAAGAGGGCGGAAAACGCCATCGTGAAGAAAATCTGCAGCAGCTGGACCTGGCCGACGCGTGCCGTGCCGCCCATCGCGAGCCCCGCGTACCACGCGAAAAAGCCGATGAACTGCGAGAACAGCGTGACGTAGCCGAACGCGAGCCACGTCTTCAGCGCGACCGGGCCGGGATGCTGCACGTGATGTTCCCAGCCGAGCCAGCCGACCGGAATCACGAGGAACGGCGCGGACAGCACGAGCGCCCAGCAGATCACCTGCCAGCCGCCGATCTGCCGCGCGAGGCGTGCGCCTTCCGCGTAGCCGAGCGCGCCGATGCCGACGGCGACGAGCATCAGCAGATCGCCTGCCTGCAGCGAACCGCCGCCCGACTGCAACGCAAACGCGACGACAATCGCGCTACCCGCAATCGCGCTCGCCCAGAACGCCTTCGACGGCCGCTCGTGCGACAGCCATGCCGCATAGAGCGCGACACACAGCGGCTGCAAGCCGTTGACGACTGCGCCGTGCGAAGCGGGCACGGTCTTCATCGACCATGCGGAAAACACCGGAAACGCGATGATCACGCCCAGCGAAACGACGGCGAGGTTTTTCACCTGTGGCCACGTCGGCCAGCGCTCGCGACGCCAGGCCAGCAGCGCAGCAGCGGGAATCGCGGCAACGAGCGCGCGGCCGAGGCCATTCAGCAGCGGATGAAACTCCTGTACGACGATTCGCGTCATCGGCAGCGTCAGGCTGAAGATCATGACGCCGATGAGGCCAAGCAACATGCCTTGGGATTCGCGCGGTTTCATTGCAGGTGTCTCTCTGGTTCGAACGGTGGGTTCAGGTTGTCGGGTCGGCTAACGCTATTTGAGCGTGCGAAGTCCGGCGGGTGTTTCCATTTCGGCCACGAGGGACGCACCGTCCGACGTGGTGTCCAGCGTAATCAGGTGGGCAGCGCCGAGCCACTCCAGCTGCGTGCGAACGATGTTCGCTTGCGGATGAAAACCCTTCAGCGACTTGAGCGCGACTTCCGGTTCCGGCAAAACCGCTGACGGATGCAACGCCGTGTCCCACTGGATCAGCGAAGGCACGACACCATCGCCTGCGCCTTGCCATGCGGGAAACGCGCCGTCGTCCGGCACGGTCAAGCCCCATGTGAAGTCATCGCGCGACATCGGCACGACCGGCGCGATCCGCTCGGGATACTGTTCGCGCCAGCGCAGCAGATTCTTCGGACGCTCGACGCGCGCGACCCAGTGCGACAGATACGGGCCGCTCGCCAGCCGCGCATGCGTCGACGGATCGTCGAGCGCGAAGACGCGGGGGCGCGGCGCGGTGTCGCTTTCGGCGGCGCGAGCGTCGGCTTCCGGATCGATCGCGAGCACTTCCAGATACACACCGCCCCACAGGTTCAGCAGGCGATTGTGCGTGCGCATCAGCGGATGTGCGCCGCCACCGGCCGGCGCGACGCCGAGCGTATCGGCAACGTATTGCGTGCCCTCATCGAGGGTGCGGGCGGTGACAACGAGGTGATCGAGATACAGCTTCTGGGCGGTCATGGCGACGATAAAAGACAGTTTTTCAGCGAACGGCAGGCGCGCAGCCCGCGCCGCGGAACAGCGCGAAGGAGAAAGCGACCGGGGTCGTTAGCATAACCGTTCGCCTAGCCGCCGGGCCATGCGCCGGGCTTCTCACGCCCGGGATCAGCCAACAATCCCGCACTCTAGCGCACGCTACAGGGCTCAATGTAGCGTCTGTGACCGGCACAGTAACGGTACAATCGCCTCGATACTGTTCTGTACAGTTGGAGTCCTGCCATGTCCGTCCCGCTCGACCTGATTCCCGCACCTCATGACGCGTCGTCGCTGACGCTCGTCGACCAGCTTGTGCAGTGGGCGCGTCGCCGCATCGAAGAACGCGTGTTCCGGCCTGGCATGCGCATGCCGTCGATCCGCACGCTTGCGGTCGACAAGGGCGTGTCGCGCTTCACGGTGGTCGAGGCGTACGAGCGGCTCGTCGCGCAGGGATATCTCGACTCGCGGCGCGGTTCGGGTTTCTACGTACGTGAGCGTTCCATCAGCCAGCTGCCGGGCGAGCGCCGCCAGCTGACCGAAGCGGCGCCCGCGCCGAGCACGATCGATGTGGTCTGGCTGCTGCGCAACATGCTGCATTCGTCGACGCGGCCCGAGAAAGGCCCGGGCCTTGGCTATCTGCCGAGCCGCTGGCTCGACGGCGACCTGATCACCGGCGCGCTGCGCACGCTCGGCCGGCAAAGCGGGGCGCAGATGCTCGGCTTCGGCACGCCGCAGGGTTTCCTGCCGCTGCGCCAGCAGTTGCAGACGCGGCTCGAAGAGCTGGAAATCGGTGCGTCGCCGGATCAGATCGTGATGGTGTCGGGCATTACGCAGGCGATCGACCTGATCGCACGTATCTACGTTCAGCCGGGCGATGCCGTGATCGTCGGCGATCCGGCGTGGTTCCAGATGTTCGGGCGTTTCGCTTCGCAGGGCGCGCGACTCGTCGGCATGCCGTACACGCCTGATGGTCCCGACCTCGACGCGCTGGAACAGTTGATCAAGACGTGGCATCCGAAAATGCTCGTGATCAATTCGGTGCTGCAAAACCCGACCGGCACGTCGCTCACCGCCGCGCAGGCGTTTCGCATCCTGCGTCTCGCTGAGGAGCATGACTTCATCGTCGTCGAAGACGATATCTACGGCGATCTCTGTCCGCCCGGCTATCCAGCGACGCGTGTCGCGAGCCTCGATCAGCTCAGGCGCGTGATCTACCTCGGCAGCTTTTCGAAGACGCTGGCGGCGAACCTGCGGGTCGGCTTCATCGCATGCGCGCCGGCGGTGGCGAACGCGATCACCGACCAGAAAATGCTCGTCGGCATGACGAGCCCCGAACTCAACGAGCGCGTGCTGTACAAGATCCTGACCGAAGGCCATTACCGGCGGCATGTCGAACGGCTGCGCGCGCGGCTCGACGGCGTGCGCGACAAGGCCGTGCGAATGCTCGAAAAAGCCGGCATGAAGGTATTCTTCGCGCCGGGCGCCGGGATGTTCCTGTGGGCCGACACGGGCGTCGACGCCGATGTGTTCGCGGCAGCCGGCCACGAGGAAGGCTTCCTGCTGACGCCCGGGAGCCTGTTTTCGCCGAACCAGTCGCCGACCACCTGGATGCGCTTTAACGTCGCGAACTGCACCGATCCGGCGCTGTCTGTGTTTCTGTGCCGCTATCTGGACAGCGTCGCGCGCCGCGCCTCTTGAAACGTTCGCGGGCGGCCCCATTTATTCCGGCAATTCGCGCGGCGGGCGCACGCGCGGGGTCGCCGGTCAGGACCCATGCCCGAAGCGCACCGCGAATGGCACGCTGCAGAAGCGTCCACACCTGTTTTGAACCATCCAGCACCAGAGAGGACATCCGACCATGGCACAAGAAACCATGAGCTTTCAGGCAGAAGTGAAACAGCTTCTGCACCTCATGATTCATTCGCTGTACAGCAACAAGGAAATCTTCCTTCGCGAACTGATTTCGAACGCGTCGGATGCCGCCGACAAGCTGCGCTTCGAAGCCATCGAAAACAGCGCGCTGTACGAAAACGATCCGAACCTGCGCATCCGCGTGTCGTACGACAAAGCGGCGCGCACCGTCACCATCGACGACAACGGCATCGGCATGAGCCGCGACGAAGCGGTCGCGCACCTCGGCACGATCGCGCGTTCGGGCACGAAGGAATTTTTCGGCAAGCTCTCAGGCGACCAGCAGAAAGATGCGGCGCTGATCGGGCAGTTCGGCGTTGGTTTCTATTCGGGCTTTATCGTCGCTGATCGCATTACAGTCGAGACGCGTCGCGCCGGTCTGCCGGCAAGCGAAGGTGTGCGCTGGGAAAGCGCGGGCGAAGGCGACTTCTCGGTGGATTCGATCGGGCGCGCGCAACGCGGCACGACGATCACGCTGCATCTGCGCGCCGACGAAGACGAACTGCTGTCTACGTACAAGCTCAAGTCGATCATCCAGAAGTATTCCGATCACGTCGCGCTGCCCATCCTGATGCAGAAGGAAGAGTGGGACGCCGAAAAGAGCGCGATGGTCACGAAGGACGAAGACGAAACGGTCAATCAGGCCAGCGCACTGTGGACGCGTTCGAAGAATGACATCACGGACGAGCAGTACACGCAGTTCTACGAGCACCTCGCGCACGATCATCAGGATCCGCTGACGTGGACGCATAACCGCGTCGAAGGCCGCAGCGAATATACACAACTGTTGTACGTGCCTTCGCACGCGCCGTTCGACATGTGGAACCGCGATCATCGCGGCGGTCTGAAGCTGTACGTGAAGCGCGTCTTCATCATGGACGACGCCGAGCAGTTGCTGCCGTCGTATCTGCGTTTCGTGAAGGGCGTCGTCGATTCGGCTGATCTGCCGCTGAATGTGTCGCGTGAAATCCTGCAGGAAAGTCGCGATGTGAAGGCAATCCGCGAAGGCGTGACGAAGCGTTCGCTGTCGATGCTGGAAGATCTGGCGAACGCGGAAGACGCAACCGTCAAGGCGAAGTACGCGACGTTCTGGACCGAATTCGGTCAGGTGCTGAAGGAAGGCATCGGCGAAGACTTCGCGAACAAGGAACGTATCGCGAAGCTGATCCGCTTTGCGTCGACGCAGGCCGATTCGCCGGAGCAGACCGTTTCGCTGGCTGATTACGTTTCGCGCATGAAGCCGGAGCAGTCGAAGATTTATTACGTCACGGCCGATACGTTCCAGGCCGCGACGCACAGCCCGCACCTCGAGGTGTTCCGCAAGAAGGGCGTCGAAGTGCTGCTGCTGACCGATCGAGTCGATGAGTGGATGCTGTCGTTCCTGAACGAATTCGATGGCAAGCCGCTGCAAAGTGTTGCGCGTGGCGATCTCGATCTCGGCGCGTTGAACGATGAAGAAAAGCAGGCGCAGGAAAAGGTCGGCGAAGAACTGAAGCCGCTCGTCGAACGCATGAAAGAAGCGCTGAAGGACAAGGCGAAAGATGTGCGTCTGACGTTCCGTCTGACGGACTCGCCGTCGTGCCTCGTCGCGGATGACGGCGATATGAGCGGCTATCTGCAGCGCATGTTGAAGGCGGCCGGGCAGCAGGCGCCGGCGTCACATCCGATTCTGGAAGTGAATCCGGAGCACGCGCTGGTGAAGAACCTGCATACGGATAGCACGAATTTCGATGACTGGTGCCATCTGCTGTTCGATCAGGCGTTGCTCGCGGAAGGCGGCGCGCTGGAAGATCCGGCGAGCTTCGTCAAGCGGACCAACGCGTTGTTGCTGGCACGAGGCGTCTGATACGTTTCACAGGTCAGGCTTCACGCTGTCGTTGTTGCTTCAATAGCTGTAGTGAAAATGCGCTGCTTTCAGCATGGAAGCAGCGCATTTTTTTCGCCGGGCGTAGTCACTCAGTCGCTACAGCAGACGTACGTCGCTCAACGCTCGCGGCTCACCTCGCTCAACCGGCGAACCTGCGCGAGCACCGAGCCGGCGAGTTCCTTTGCTTCTTCGGATGCGTGTCTGTCGTCGAGGACCTGAGCCGCGAGGCGCCCCATTGCGATGCTCGACTGCTTCGACGTGTGGTGTTGCGCAAGCGCCGAGCCGGCCAGTTCCTTTTCCAGGTGCGACGAACTGTGCCTTGCCAGCACGACGGCTGCCAGATGCGCGATGCGGTCGGACGTGTGTTTTGTATTGACGGTCAAATCTCTGCTCCTTTTTGCTGGTTAAACCCGGAATGAAAGACGCGACCCGCGCGATGCCGGTCGTGAAAAACAGTATGGGTAACGATGCATGGTGTTGTGGGCGCGCACTTTCTGAATCGTTTGTGAGATGGCCGGAAGCGGCGCCGTCGTAATCTGCCATGAGCCCGTCCTGTTGGGCGTACCCGGGCAGTAGCGGTCGTTTCGATCGTGTTCTGCGACACATCAATCTGTGCGGTGCGGTTCCGTCTGCCTATGCGTTTTGCTCTGCGTTTTCCTATGTCCGAGCAGGTTTCGTCGGCGATCGCCGAGTCTGTGTTCATCGTCTGGTCGACCCTGCGACAGCAGGGCTTCGATGCAGCGCTACAGTGCGCGTCCGAACGGGCCACCGATGGCGCGTCGTCCCCTGTCCACGCCGATTTGTGCGCGAGCGCGGGCTATTTCGAAGATGCGTATCACCTCGCTTCCGTGGCGCCGCAAGAGGTGAATCGGGGCTCGCGTTTCGCGCGGCTCGCGTTATTCGCTGACGCGCTCGGCGATGCGTCAGCGGCGAAGCGCTATAGCGAGCACGCGGTTCTGACGCAACCGCGAGAGGCGAGCGTCGAGTGGATCATCTGGCTCGTCAACCGATGCGCGGCGTACGCGGCGGCCGCGCACATGCTGCGCGCGTACGGGCGTCAGTTCCCTGACGACGCGCGTGCGCCATGGTGGCTCGCGCAGACGCTCGCGATGGCGCCCGGCGTTGCGCTGGCCACAGTCGAACGGCATGCGGCGCTGGCGCGCGCTTTCGCGCTCGATCCTGCGATCCACCCGGAGTTGCCATTGCAGTTCGCGATCGCCTGCCGCGAGATACGCGCGTGGGACGCTGTGGAGCGTGTGGCGCGCGACGCGCTCGCGCGCAATCCCGCCGACGCCGAAATGGCCTGGCAGCTCAGTCACGCGCAGTGGCAGCGCAACGAAGCGGCCGCGGCTGAACTCACGATGCGCGCCGTCGACCGTGCCGCGCCGGGTAACGCCGCCGTGGTCACGGCGATCGGTCTGTATCTTGCCGAGCAGTCGCGTTATGCCGAAAGCGAAGCCATGCTGCACGCGGCGCTCGCACTCGATCCGGATGCCGTGATGGCGGCGGTCGATCTTGCTGAACTGGAATTGCGTCGCGGTGCGTGGGGCGCGGCCTGGCCGCGGTATGAAGCGCGGCTCGCGCGCGACGACCGTACCCCGGACAACATCGTCAACGTCATGGCTCGACGCGGGCCGCGCTGGCACGGCGAGCCGCTCGCGGGCAGGACGCTCTTCGTCCACAGCGAGCAGGGCAACGGCGACGATATCCAGATGGTGCGTTTTCTGCCCGCGCTGGCGGCGCGCGTGCGCGACGAAGGCGGTCGCATCGTGCTGGCGTGTCGTCGCGCGCTCAAGCCGCTGTTCTCGCGGTGTCGATTGCATTTCTATCGAAGACGATTTACCCAGCCAGTCTCACTACACGCTGCCGATGATGAGCGTGCCGTATGCGATCGGACTTCAGCCGGAGCAGGTGCGCGGCGATACGTATCTGTGCGCGGATGACGGTAAAGCGGCGGCGTGGCGCGAGCGGATCAGCGCGGATCATGGCGGGGAAGCCAGAGCGTTGCATGTCGGTCTGGTCTGGCGCGGAAGTCCGTCGCATCGACGCGATGCGAAGCGTTCGATTCCGCTCGACGCGCTCGCGCCGCTGCTGGCATTGCCACATGTCGTGTTCCATCCGCTGACGCCGGGCACAGGCGGCGAACTGGTTGCCGCGTTCGCCGCGGACTTTAACGCCAGCGCCAGCACACGGATACGCGACCTGACGGCGCACTACATCGAAGGCTTCGACGATCTCGCTGCGCACGTTACCGCGCTCGACGCCATCGTGACCATCGACAGTGCGCCGCTGCATCTTGGCGGTGCGCTCGGACGTCCGGTGCTGGCGATGCTGGACCACGTGTCGCACTGGTGCTGGGGCGTCGCGGAGATGCAACCCTGGTACGACACCGTCGAGCTGTTCCGTCAGCGGCGGCCGGGCGACTGGTCGCCGGTCGTCGAACGCGTGATTGCCCGTTTGCAGCAACTTGCTGCCGCCGCACGTTAGCGGCTCATATCGGCGAACAGGCAGTAGAGCGGGGCGCATCTTATAATGCGGCCCATGTCTATTCGTTTCGATGCCGCCGATGCGCACTGGCGCGTCGCGCCCATGCCTGGTTTCTCGTCAGATCAGAAAGACTGGCTTACACGCGGTGGTTCGCTGACCGCGCATCTCGCGACGCTCGGCGCCGTCACCGTTCGTGTGACGCGTGAAGTGGTCGCGCGGCCGTGGGACGATGAGCATGCCGCGCTGTGTGTCCCATCGCGTTCGCCGGTCTGGGTGCGCGAAGTCGTGCTTTCCGTCGACGGCACGCCGTTTGTCGCCGCGCACAGCATCGCGCCGCTGGCGGCGAGCGTCGGCGCGTGGCAGGCGATGCGCCGGCTGCGCACCCGGCCGCTCGCGGAACTGCTGTATAGCGACAGCAGCGTCGCCCGCTCTGCGCTGGTGAGCCGGCGCCTGGGCGCGCGACATCCGCTGCATCGACTGGCGTCGCGTGAAATCGAAAGTGCCGTGCCGCACGCACTGGTCGCGCGTCGTTCGGTGTTCGAGCGACACAACGCGCCATTGATGGTCACCGAATGCATGCTGCCCGCGCTGTGGGCGCATCTCGCTGAACGGACGCGTGCGCATGAGCACGCGCACGAAACGCCTCCACGTGCACATCCGCGAGAGCATGGCCGGCCGCTCGATCACACCACCTCGCGCGCCCATCCTGCTCATTCCACGCATCCCGCACCGCGACCCCCACGCGAAGGAAATCGCTGATGCTGCGCGGCTTTCCGCCAGTGGTCGCCGCCGACACACACACGCTCGTGCTCGGCAGCTTTCCGGGCGAAGCATCGCTCGCGGCGACGCAGTACTACGCGCATCCTCGCAACCAGTTCTGGAAACTTCTGGGCGCGGTAATTGGAGTGCCTGCGCTGCAGGAATTGCCTTATGACGAGCGGCTGAAGCGCGTGCTTTCGCGGGGAATCGGCATCTGGGATGTGCTGGCCGCGTGTCACCGCGAAGGTAGCCTCGATGCCGCGATCCGGAATGCGCAGCCTAATGATTTTGCGTCGCTGCGCGAGCATGCTCCGTTGCTGAAGACCGTTTGCTTCAACGGCAAGACGGCGGGGCGGTTTGCCGAAGTGATTGGCGCGGCGGGTTATGAAACGCTTGTGCTGCCTTCGTCGAGCCCGGCGAATGCAATGCTGTCGTTTGAGCAGAAACTGCTTCTCTGGCGACGGATTATTTCCTGACGTCTCGACGCCCCGCGCAGTTCGGGGACCCGCCTACAAGGCGAGCTTGTCCAGTTCGTCATAAGCGCGATGCAGCCATACCTTGACGCGCTGTCGTTCCAGCAAGCCGAGCCCGGTGGCGGCGCGATCCGGATGATTGACGGCAGCCCAGAAGCTCGCGCTCTGCCGGTCGATCTTCTGCATGGTCGTATCGGGCAGACGGCGCAGCGTAATCACGCTGGCGCCAGGCGCTTCGGCCCGCTCGCGTTCGCCGGACGCCTCCAGAATCTCGAAACGATCGCCGCGGACTTCATTCAGGACCAGTACCAGCTTGATTCGTCCGCCGAATGCGTCGAGCCACTGCCGCAGCAGATCGACCGAATCGCGTCCGGTGTCCATGACGTGCCACCAGGTCAGCGTGAGGCCGTGCTCTTCGGCAAAGCCCAGCACGTCCGAATCGTCGAGCCATCGGGCGAGCGACTGCTGCGTCTGGGCGGCGAGGTCCACCAGAATACGTCGCTGTGGATCTTCAATCGCCGATTCCATGATGGGATCGAGGCTGTCATGCTGATCCAGCACGGCCGGAGCGGCAAAGTCGGCGTAGAACCGCAGCAGCGCGCCATGCGATCTGTCGGTGTCGAAGCCCACGAACGGCAGGTTCCGATCGATAAAGTACTGGGCTAATACGCGGGCGACGAGCGATTTGCCGACGCCACCTTTTTCCCCGCCAATCAAATGGATGTAGCTCATGCTTGCGGATCCCCTGTCGTGGAGCGGGCCTGACCAGAACCGGTGCTGGCAGGCTTCGATGACGTAACGGCGGAACAGTGCACATCGAAAAGCAATGCGTGCGTGACAGGAGCATGCTGTGTGATCGACGGGGGTGTCAAACTGAACAAAAATCGCCGGGGTGGGTTAGACCACCCTCGTATTGCCTTCGTCGAGTCCGGCGAATGCTATGCTCTCGTTCGACCAAAAATTGCGTCTCTGGCGCGACATCCTTACATGACGAAACTGATCAAGCGCGCTTCAGCTGAGGCGCGTGCTTTCCGCAACAAACAGGCTGATTCCGTGGCATCGAAGCAGAAAATGTCGCGCGTGAAAAATCGCGCGTCCGGCAGGAACCGCGACGAAGACCTCGACGACGCGCCCCTCATCGAGGCGCCGCGCAAGCCGCGTTTCGCGCCGGTCACGTTCTCGGAAGAAGGTGGCGTGCGCTATCTGCACTTCGGCACCGAGTGGGTGCAGGGCGCGATGCGCCTGAAGAAGCCGCATCACATCGAACTCGAATACGCGCAGCAGATGATGGCCTGGCTGCTGTTCCTCGAAACGCCGAAGCGCATCGTCCAGCTTGGCCTTGGCGCCGCTGCGCTGACCAAGTTCGCGCATCGCTTCCTGAAGCGCGCGAAGGTCGAGGCGGTCGAACTGAACCCGGCCGTCGTCGTCGCAGCACGGACGATGTTCGAACTCCCGCACGACGATGCCCGTCTGAGCGTGCACGAAACCGATGCATGGGACTTCGTCAACGATCGCGCGAATCACGGCACGATCGGCGCGTTGCAGATCGACGTCTATGACGCGACCGCGCGCGGCCCGGTGCTCGACAGCGTCGCGTTCTATCGCGCGGTGCGTGCGTGTCTGACCGGTGCAGGTGTGGTCACGATCAACCTGTTCGGCGATCATCCGAGCTTCGTGCGCAACATGAAGCGTCTGAACGAAGCCTTCGACGGCCGCGTGTTCGCGCTGCCGGAAGTGCACGACGGCAACCGTGTCGCGATTGCGTTCTCCGGTCCGGCCATCGACGTGCCGTTCGCCACGCTGCAAAAGCGCGCGAAGCTGATCGAAGAGACGCTCGCGCTGCCCGCGCGCAAGTGGCTCAAGGGCCTGCAGGAGTCGACTGGACAGACGTCCGGCTCGTTCTCGATCTGACCCGGCGCGCACGTGCCTTCGGGCGCGTGCCGCAGCCACAGTCACACCGAAGGCCGCGAACGGCAGACATGCCGTCGCGGCCTTTTTCTATTGATTCGATGACGCTGGCGCGACGCTCTGTCGCCCATCGGCATGTCAAACCTGAGTTTTTTTCGCTTGACAAGCCTTGTGGGCATGGGAAGAACCCCGCTTGACCGCACGTTCGCGGCTCCTATACTCTTTCGAAGCTTTCGGGGTGCCCGTCGGCTATCCGCCTGCGGGGCCGGTATCCGTCGACGCAGGCGGACAATTCAATAAAAGTAAAGAGGAGACGTCATGGCTCACGACGCCGACGCCAACAAGGCCAGCAAACGCTGGTTGTGGCTGCTGCTGCTGCCCTGGATCGCGATGGTCTGGGTGCCGTCCTACAACAAGGTCGAGCCGCAACTGTTCGACTTCCCGTTCTTCTACTGGTACCAGCTGATGTGGGTGCTGATCAGCGCCGTCATCACCGCGATCGTGTACTTCAAGACCAAAAAGCGCCCGACGGGCAACGGTTCGCAAGGAGGCGCGCGATGAACGCTACCGCAACCTTTGTCTTCGTCCTGTTCTTTATCGGCGTCACGATTCTTGGCTTTGTGGCGGCCCACTGGCGGCGCGGCGATCTCGCCCATCTGGAAGAGTGGGGTCTCGGTGGCCGCCGCTTCGGCACGATCGTCACGTGGTTCCTGCTGGGTGGCGACCTGTACACCGCGTACACGTTCATAGCCGTGCCCGCGCTCGTGTTCGGTGCAGGCGCGACTGGTTTCTTCGCGCTGCCGTACACGATCCTGATCTATCCATTCGCGTTCGTCGTGTTCCCGAAGCTGTGGAGCATCGCGAAGCGTCACGGCTACGTCACGTCCGCCGATTTCGTCAGCGCACGTTACGGCAGCCGCATGCTCGCGCTCGCGATTGCTGTGACCGGTATCGTCGCCACGATGCCGTACATCGCGCTGCAGCTGGTCGGTATCGAAGTGGTGATCGGCGCGCTCGGGTTCGATACGACGGGCTTCATCGGCGATCTGCCGCTGATCATCGCCTTCGCGATTCTGGCGGCGTACACGTACACGTCCGGCCTGCGCGCGCCAGCGATGATCGCGGTCGTCAAGGACGTGCTGATCTACGTCACGATCGCTGCAGCCGTGATCATCATCCCGCCGCAGCTGGGCGGCTTCGGGCACATCTTCTCGGTCGTGCCGCCTGCGAAGCTGCTGCTGAAGGCGCCGGATGCAGCCAGCCTGAACGGCTACAGCGCGTATGCGACGCTGGCGGTCGGCTCGGCGCTCGCGCTGTTTCTGTATCCGCACTCGATCACGGCCGTACTGTCGTCGAAGTCGGGTAACACGATCCGCCGCAACATGGCGATGCTGCCGGCTTACTCGCTGGTGCTCGGTCTGCTCGCGCTGCTCGGCTTCATGGCGCTGGCTGCGGGCGTGAAGGATATGCCGGAATTCGCGCCGTACTTCAAGGCGTTCGGCCCGAACTTCGCGGTGCCGGCGCTGTTCCTGCACTTCTTCCCGTCATGGTTCGTCGGCGTCGCGTTTGCGGCGATCGGCATCGGCGCGCTGGTGCCGGCGGCGATCATGTCGATTGCGGCTGCGAACCTGTACACGCGGAACATCCACAAGGAGTTCGTGAACCGTAACATGACGCACGAGCAGGAGACGAACATCGCCAAGCTCGTGTCGCTGATCGTCAAGGTCGGCGCGGTGGCGTTCATTCTCGGTTTGCCGCTCACGTATGCCATCCAGCTGCAGCTGCTCGGCGGGATCTGGATCATCCAGACGCTGCCGGCGATCGTGCTCGGTCTGTACACGCGCGTGCTCGACTACCGTGGCCTGCTGATCGGCTGGGCAGTCGGCATCGCAACCGGCACGTGGATGGCGATTTCGCTGAAGCTGGCCAGCTCGATCTTCACGATCCACCTGTTCGGTTTCGCGATTCCGGGTTACGCGGCGGTGTGGTCGCTGATCGTGAACCTGGTGGTGGCGGTTGTCGTGAGCGTTCTGGTGCGCTCGCTTGGCATGGCGCGGGCTGAAGACCGCACGCGTCCGGAAGACTATCTGGACGTGGTCGAAAGCTGATCGAAAGCCGTTCGATCGCGTGCAGTGCGCGGCCGATGGCTTGATGCAAACGAAACGCCCGCAACGAAAGTTGCGGGCGTTTCTGCTTCTGGTGCGGGATACTGGGCGTTCGCTCGACTGATCATTCGACGCTTTCACCTGATTCCAGCCTGAGACCCGTTCCCCGCTCCCCACACCGTCAAGCATGGCCACAGCCGATTCCAACCCGCTCGGGACCCCTCGCACGCGCCCCGGTCGCGTCAGACGCTTCCTGCGCGCCATCGTCTCTCCGTACTACCGCTATCGTCACGCGAACCTCATTCACAGCCTGCGCGTCGGTCTGGCGATGCTGGTGTCGATTCTCGCGACGACGGGTGTCAACGTGCCGCACGGCATCTGGGCATCGGTGACGCTGCTGGTGGTGATCGGCGGCCTGCAGCACCAGGGCAATATCCGCAAGAAGGCCGCCGAACGGGCGGCGGGCACGCTCCTTGGCGCAACGATCGGGCTTGTGATGATCCTGCAGCAGAACTGGATTGGCTCGCTGCCGCTCACGTACCTGCTGATGTCGGTGGTGGCCGCGATCTGCGCGTGGTTCGCGATCGGTAAACCGGGCTATATCGCGTTACTGACGGCGATCACGATGTGCATCGTCGCGGGACACGGCGACAACCAGATCGATGTCGGTCTCTGGCGCACATTGAATGTGCTGGTCGGCATCGTGATCGCGCTGGCATTTTCGTTCGCGCTGCCGCTGCACGCAACGTACTCATGGCGCTATCTGCTCGCGGACAACCTTCGAGCGTGTGCGCGCATCTATGCGCGCATGGTGCAAAGCGACGGCGATCCGCCTTCCGCCGACGATACCCTGAAGATGTTTCTGGCGCTCAACACGCGGCTGGTGCAGCTACGTTCGCTGATTCCCTCGGTGGCCAAGGAAATTGACCTTCCGCAGGCGCAGCTCGAAGAGATCCAGCGGCTGCACCGCTCGGTGCTGAGCGCGCTGGAACTGATGGCGACGGGCACGATCGGACATCTGGATGCCGCCGGCCGGGCGGCCTTCGCGCGGGAATGCGGGATCGAGGTGTACACGGTGCGCAGCAGCTTGCTCGCGATGGCGCGCGCGTTGCGTTTCGCGGGCGCGACGCGCTTCCGGATTCCCGAAGCGTCACCGCTCGCGACGCCCGATCCAGCGGTGATCGCCAGCCTGCCGGCCGATCTGCACGGCCCGTACTGGCTCGGGCTGCGGCTCGCGGAGCAGGTCGACAGACTGCGCGCGATGCTGCTGGAAACGGAGTCGAACTGGAATATCGAGCGGCATACGCGCGCCGTCGCATGAGCCGACCAGGCGAGGGCGCGTGCGTGGCCTGAGCGGACGCGCTCAGCCGCCTTCGTGCGGAACGGTCACCATCCAGGGAATGCCGAATCTGTCGACGACCATGCCGAAGCCCTTCGACCAGAACGTCGCCTGCCACGGCATCATCACGTTGCCACCGTCCGATAGCGCGTTGAAGTATTTCTCAGCGGACGGGACGTCGTCGGCGGTGAGCGACAGGCTGAATCCCGCGGGCCGCGGGCCTTCGCCCTTGCAGTCGCCGTCGGACGCCATCAGTTCGGTCGCACCGATTCTGAACGTCGTGTGCATGATCTTTTCTTCGTTGCCCGGTGGCACTGATTCCGCGGCGGACGGCGGCGCGTCCTTGAAGCGCATCTGGAACACCACCTCGGCGCCGAGTTTCTCGCCGTAGAACTTCATCGCTTCTTCACACCGACCGTTGAAAAAAACATAAGGCTGGACTTGCATCGTCGTCTCCTTGAGTGTGCCGCGGGGTATCCGCGGAAGCAGCGCTATCGGCCGTCCCGTTGTGCGGGAACGCGCCGGAAAGCGACCGTACAGAGATTGTAGACGCCGTCACGAAGGCGATTGTGACAGTGTGTGGACAGCGACGAAGAGGAGCGGAAAGGCAGGCAGTTGACGCGGCGCAGGGCCGCGCGCGTGACCGCGAACGGGTCACGCGCAGGGTGAAGCAGTACGCCTTAACGCAGGCTTTCGATCAGCTTTTCGAGCTTGACGGCGTCGGCGGCGAACGTGCGGATGCCTTCCGAGAGCTTCTCGGTCGCCATCGCTTCTTCGTTCAGCAGGAAGCGGAACGACGGCTCGTCGACCGCAACGCGCGCGATATTTTCGCCATTGCCCATTTCCGGCGACAGCTTGCGTTCGACCTTGTCCGTGCTGTCCTGCAGCTTTTGCAGCAGGTCGGGGCTGATCGTCAGCAGATCGCAGCCGGCCAGTTCGGTGATCTGCGACGTCGTACGGAAGCTCGCGCCCATCACTTCGGTGTTGTAGCCGAACTTCTTGTAGTACGCATAGATGCGCCGCACCGACTGCACGCCCGGGTCGTTCGCGCCGCCATCGCGCGCTTCGTCCCAGTTGCTGCCGGCGTTTTTCTTGTACCAGTCATAGATCCGGCCGACGAACGGCGAGATCAGCTGCGCGCCCGCTTCAGCGCAGGCAGCGGCCTGTGCCAGCGAGAACAGTAGCGTCATGTTGCACTTGATGCCGTCCTTCTGCAGGGCTTCGGCGGCGCGGATGCCTTCCCACGTCGACGCGAGCTTGATCAGCACGCGTTCGCGTCCGATGCCCGCGGCCTTGTAGTAGCCGATCAGTTCGTGGGCTTTTTCGATCGACGCTTTTGTATCGAACGACAGACGCGCATCCACTTCGGTCGACACACGGCCCGGAATGATCTTGAGAATTTCGCTGCCGAAGGCGATCAGCAACTGGTCGATGATGGCGCCGACCGGCTTCGATCCGTGATCGCGGACGGTTTTTTCGAGCAGCGGACGGTAGTCGTCCTTCTGCACGGCCTTCAGGATCAGCGACGGGTTGGTCGTCGCGTCCCGCGGCTTGTACTGCGCGAGTTGCTGGAAGTCGCCGGTATCGGCGACGACGGTGGTGTACTGCTTGAGTTGATCGAGTGCGGATGTCATGTCGAGCCTTCTGGGCGCGCACGCGCCATGGTCCAGGGGAAAGATGGGACCGCCACAATGCCGCAGCGGAAGCCAGTCATCATGCGACGTTCACGCAATGTTGCCGTGACGCCTCGCGTGGAGCGTCGCCCAATAACTCTATTCTATGGCGGATCGGCTGCCTGGGTCTTTACAGTGCACGTCTGGCACCTGTTTATCTCGCCGATACCGCCTGTCCAGCGGCTTCAGGCGCGGCGGGCGTTCAGAACGAGCTGCGTCAGCACGCCGGCGACCAGGCCCCAGAATGCGGAACCGATCGACAGCAGCGTCAGGCCGGAAGCCGTCACCATGAAGGTGACGAGCGCCGCCTCGCGCTGCTTCACGTCCTGCATTGCGTTGGCGAGGCCGCTCATGATCGAGCCGAACAGCGCCAGTGCAGCCACCGACACCACCAGCGCTTTCGGCAGTGCAGCAAAAAGCGCCGCGATCGTGGCGCCGAAAATGCCCGCGATCAGGTAGAACGTGCCGCACCAGACGGCTGCCGTGTAGCGCTTCGAGTGATTTTCGTGCGCTTCCGGGCCGGTGCAG
This sequence comes from Paraburkholderia sp. GAS334, assembly GCF_050436625.1. NCBI lineage: Bacteria > Pseudomonadati > Pseudomonadota > Betaproteobacteria > Burkholderiales > Burkholderiaceae > Paraburkholderia > Paraburkholderia sp. GAS334. The sequence continues at coordinate 130,793 of NZ_JBNDMO010000011.1, forward strand.
ATCGCCGCTGTGATCGCCGCAAGATTGATGCCGTGCGAGCCGAACGGCGCGAGGATCAGGGAAGCGATGCCGGTCGTCGCGATCAGCGGCGCGGAAGGCGTCGTATAGCCGTCGGCGCGCAGCACGGCGATGCCGGGCACGTTCTGCGAAGCCATCGCCACCACGAACAGCGGAATGCCGATGCTGACAATCGCGGCGATCGAAAACGCGGGCATCGTCAGCACGGGATGCGCGAGCGCGATGTGAAAGCGGCTGAAGTCGAGCAGCCCGAGCGCGCCCGCAACAGCGGTGCCGACGATCAGCGTCGTCACGATTGCATAGCGCGGCGCAAAGCGTTTGATGACGAGATACGTGAAGAACATCACGAGCACGAGCGTGGTCTGGAACTGCGCCGCGCGGAAAATTTCGATGCCGATCTCGAAGAGAATCCCGGCCAGCAGCGCCGCCGCGATGCCCGCCGGAATCTTCTTCATCAGCGCGTCGAACCAGCCCGTCAGGCCAACAACAGTCAGCAGCAGTGCGCACACGATGAACGCGCCGATCGCCTCCGGATACGCCACATGCGGCAGCGACGAAATCAGCAGCGCCGCGCCAGGCGTCGACCAGGCAATGACGATTGGCGCGCGGAATTTCAGCGACAGCCCGATCGTGGTCAGCGCCATGCCGATCGACAGCGCCCAGATCCACGATGAAATCTGCGCGTCGGAGAGGTGCGCGGCCTGACCGGCCTGGAACATCAGTACGAGCGAGCTGGTATAGCCCGTCATCATCGCGACAAAGCCGGCGACGATTGCCGACACCGACGTATCGGCAAACGGCCGGAGCTTCACGGGCCGTGCGGCGGAAGGGGACAGTTCAGGCGTGGAAGACTGCGTCATGCGTCATTCTTTTGTCAGGTTGTGTCAGGGGATGAGTTATTTGCTCAGCACGCGCATCGCGGCTTCGAGGCCGGCGAGCGTCAGCGGATACATCCGCTGACCGAGTACTTCGCGGATGATCGACACCGACTGCCGGTATTGCCACAAACCTTCCGGTTCGGGGTTGAGCCAGGCGAAATGCGGGAACTGGTCGGCGAGACGCCGCAGCCATACGGCGCCCGGCTCGGTGTTGTTGTATTCGACCGAGCCGCCGGCCTGCACGACTTCGTACGGGCTCATCGTCGCGTCGCCGACGAAGATCAGCTTGTAGTCGGGCGTGAACTTGTGCAGCACGTCGAACGTCGGCGTGCGTTCTGCATGACGTCGGCGGTTGTTCTTCCACAGGTAGTCGTAGACGCAGTTGTGGAAGTAGTAGAACTCGAGGTGCTTGAACTCGGCCTTCGTCGCCGAAAAGAGTTCTTCGGTGCGCTTGATGTGATCGTCCATCGAGCCGCCGACGTCGAGCAGCATCAGCACCTTCACGTTGTTGTGCCGCTCGGGCACCATCTTCAGATCGAGCCAGCCGGCGTTTGCCGCCGTACTGCGGATCGTGTCGGGCAGATCGAGTTCTTCGGCGGCGCCTTCGCGCGCGAAGCGGCGCAGGCGTCGCAGTGCGATCTTGATGTTGCGCGTGCCGATTTCGACGTGGTCGTCATAGTCTTTATACGCGCGCGCTTCCCAGACCTTCACGGCGCTGCGATGACCCGACGCATCGCCGCCGATGCGGATGCCTTCCGGGTTATAGCCACCATGGCCGAACGGCGACGTGCCGCCCGTACCGATCCACTTGTTGCCGCCTTCGTGACGCTCTTTCTGCTCTTCGAAGCGTTCCTTCAGGCGCTCCATCAGCTTGTCGAGGCCGCCCATCGCTTCGATCTGCGCTTTCTCTTCGGGCGTGAAATCGCGCTCGAGTTTCTTCTTCAGCCAGTCGGGCGGGATGTCGAACGCAAGTTCCGTCTTGCCCGCGACACCGTGAAAATACTCGCCGAACGCCTGATCGAAGCGATCGAAATACTGCTCGTCTTTCACGAGCGTGAGACGCGCGAGGTAATAGAACTCATCGAGCGATGGCGCGATGACATTCGCCTTCAGCGCTTCGAGCAGCGTCAGGTATTCCTTGACCGAAACCGGCAGCTTTGCGGTGCGTAGCGAAAAGAAGAAGTCGATTAGCATGCTGTTTCCTCTGCGTCTTCGGGCCCGTGCGTTGCCATGTTTCCGCGCTCCGGTTGTGCCGCTGGCCTTAGCGCTCGAGCTTGTATTTCAGATGGGCGCGCACGGCGGGCCATTCCGACTCGATGATCGAGAACACGACCGTGTCGCGCAACACGCCATCCTTGCCGATCTGGTGATTGCGCAGGATGCCGTCCTGCTTCGCGCCGAGGCGCGCAATCGCGGTGCGCGACTGATGGTTCATGAAATGCGTGCGGAACTCGACCGCAATGGCTTTCAGCGATTCGAACGCGTGCGTGAGCAGCAGGAGCTTCGCTTCGGTGTTGAGCGGCGTGCGTTGCACGCGTTTCGCGTACCACGTGTGACCGATCTCGAGCCGACGGTGTGCTGCCTCGACGTTGAACATACGCGTCGACCCGACGATTTCGCCGGAGACGGCATCGCGCACCGCGAAGGGTAGTGCGCCGAGGTTATCGCGCATCGAGAGCGCGGCTTCGATCCACGCGCGTTCAGTGCCGGGCGCGGGCACGCTCGTGTACCAGAGCGTCCACAACTCGCCATCTGCCGCCGCGGCGGCGATCGCCTGCTCGTGATCGAGCGTCAGCGGTTCCAGAATGACGTGCTGGCCCTTCAGCGTAACGGGCTCTATCCAGCGGCTCATGTAACGAATCTCCGTGCGGGTGCGTGCGATGACGTTTTTCACGTGAGGGCAGGGCCGCGACAATCTGTCGCACCCCTGCGCCCAACGCGGATTACCGGTTGTTGCGGTTCATGAAAATGAGGCGTTCGAAGAGGCTCACGTCCTGCTCGTTCTTCAACAGCGCGCCGTGCAGCGGCGGAATGATCTGCTTCTGGTCGGCCGAGCGGAGTGCTTCCGGCGGAATATCTTCGGCGAGCAGCAGCTTCAGCCAGTCGAGCAGTTCGGACGTCGACGGCTTCTTCTTCAGACCCGACACGTTGCGCAGTTCGAAGAAGCTCTGCAGCGCGGCGGCCAGCAGTTCCCTCTTGATGCCCGGATAGTGGACCTCGACGATCTGCTGCATCGTCTCTGCATCGGGAAAGCGGATGTAGTGGAAGAAGCAGCGGCGCAGGAACGCGTCGGGCAGTTCCTTTTCGTTGTTCGACGTGATGATGACGAGCGGACGCTGTTTCGCCTTCACGAGTTCGCGCGTCTCGTACACGTAGAACTCCATGCGATCGAGTTCACGCAGCAGGTCGTTCGGGAATTCGATGTCGGCCTTGTCGATCTCGTCGATCAGCAGCACGACCTGTTCGTCCGATTCGAACGCCTGCCACAGCACGCCCTTCACGATGTAGTTGCGGATGTCCTTCACGCGCTCGTCACCGAGCTGCGAATCACGCAGACGCGAGACCGCGTCATACTCGTAGAGGCCCTGCTGCGCCTTCGTGGTGGACTTGATGTGCCACTGCAGAAGCGGCATGCCCAGCGCCGCCGCGACTTCTTCGGCGAGCATGGTCTTGCCCGTGCCCGGCTCGCCCTTGATCAGGAGCGGCCGTTTGAGCGTCATCGCGGCATTGACCGCGAGTTTGAGGTCGTCGGTGGCGACGTATTGCGATGAGCCTTCGAAGCGCATGGCGAACTGCTCTCCCGGAAAAAGTCCAGTATAAGTCAGAAGCCCTGTTGGGCCGAAGCGGGCTCGGGTAGGGTGTGAACCCGGTGTCGACCGCGTTCGATTGTGCGCTGGACGTACGCGGGCGGCATGCTGGAGCGGCGCTGCATTGAGGCCTCGCGGCCGCCATGTGGACGCCCGGCGTAGCGTCGCGGTACAATTAGCGCGATTTTTTTGGCCTGCGTGGCACCTCTACAAGAATAACGGCGCAGGCCGTTGCCTTTTTCGGGCGCCCGTTTTCCCCTCATGCCAGGTTAGAACCTATGAACAAAATCGTCGGCAAACACCTCGTGATCGCAGCGCTGTCAGCGCTCGCAGGCTTTGCGGCCAGCGCGCAGGCAGCGGATGTCGTTGGCAACGCGAAGGCGGGCCAGGGCAAGGTCGCGATGTGTATCGGCTGCCACGGCATCCCCGAATATCGCACCGCGTACCCGGAGGTCTACCGGGTGCCGAAGCTGGGCGGCCAGAACCAGGCCTACCTCGAAAGCGCGCTGCGCGCCTACCGGAAGGGTGACCGCCACTTCGACTCCATGCACGCCATCGCGGCGTCGCTGTCGGACCAGGACATCGCCGATGTCGCGGCGTACTACGCGGCGCAGACATCCTCTTCGAAGAACAATCCCGACAAGTGATCGGTACAGGTCACCCACAGTTCACCACATTCGCGGGATAGGAGAATTCATGAAGAAGCCCCATCAGGCACTCCACACGGTATTGAAGGCTGCGTGCGCGACGGTTGCGACGATCGCATTCACGGGCCTCGTCGCATCGAACGCGGCGCATGCCGCCGATGCCTCCAATGGCAAGGTGCTCGCTGATTCGCACAACTGCGCGGCCTGCCACGGTCCGAACATGAACAAACCGGTGAGCCCGGAGTTTCCGAAGCTCGCAGGGCAGCACGCCGATTACATCTACTGGGCGCTACGTCAGTATCAGATGGGCACGGGCAACCCGCACCTCGGTCGTAACAACTCGATCATGCAGGTGCAGGTGCAAAGTCTGTCGCCGAACGACATGAAGGACATCGGCGCCTACGTCGAATCGATCGACGGCGATCTCGTGCAGAAAAAGTAATTACGGTGTTCTTCAGCCGGTTGAAATGGAACACCCCGCTTCGGCGGGGTGTTCTGCTTTTGGGCGTCGAATTCCGGCTGCTGGCTGATATGCGCGCTTGAGCCGAGGTCGTTCAGTCGCGCGAAGCGCGGCGCTCGATGCGTGCGAGATACGCATCGGTATCCGGTGGCGTGCCGGTACGCTGCGCTTCCCAGATGGTTTCGCCGAGACAATCCATGATCGCGTGCTGCGCATCATGGGTCGAGCCGAGACGCGATGCGAGGCGCTCGTGTGCCGCGCGGATACCAGGCGGCTGATCGATCGACAGTTGCTCGGTGATCGCCAGATGCATCGACAGATGCAGGAAAGGATTGGTCTGGCCGCGTTCAGGCGAGTAGTCCTGCGCCGGGGCGCCTTCGACGTTCGTCAGGTCGGCGTGATATTCCGGGTGCTCGACGATCCAGTCGGCGGCGATGGCTTCGAGCGGCGTCAGGATTTCGCCTGCGCGCTGCTTGCGCCAGGTGTCAGTGAAAAAGAGGCGGACTTCGTCGCGGCTGGGATTGAACATCGTGGTGGTATCGAGGATGGGGCGGCGTGCTGATGGCAACGGCAAGCGGGTATTTTACGTCGGCGGGGGAAGGTTCGCTGAGGGCGTCGGGTTGATGCGTGGCGGCGTGCCTCCCGCATCATGGCGCACGCTACGATGCGGCCGCCAGCGACCAGCCCTCAGCCCTCAGCCGTCGCGCCTCAAAGCTCCGGCGGCGGGGTCTTCGGCCGGTACTCGCACAACGGCTCGATGACGCAATGCCAGCATTCCGGCCGACGCGCCTTGCACACATATCGCCCATGCAGGATCAGCCAGTGATGGGCATCATGCCGGAATTCGGCGGGTGTGAATTTCTCCAGCGCGATTTCGACTGCGCGCACATCCTTGCCCGGCGCAAGCCCGGTTCGATTGGCAACCCGAAAGATGTGCGTATCGACGGCAATCGTCGGATGGCCGAACGCCGTATTCAGGATCACGTTCGCGGTCTTGCGTCCGACGCCCGGCAAACTTTCCAGCGCCTCGCGGTCGTCCGGCACTGCGCCGCCGAACTGGTCGAGCAGGACGCGGCAGGTCGCGATGACGTTCTTCGCCTTGGTACGGTAAAGCCCGATCGTCTTGATGTAGTCGGCGACGCCTTCTTCACCGAGATCGAAGACCGTTTGCGGCGTGTTCGCCACCGGGAACATCCGGCGCATCGCCTTGTTGACCGAAACGTCAGTGGCCTGCGCCGACAGCATGACGGCGATCAGCAGTTCGAACGGCGTCGTGTATTCGAGTTCGGTTGTCGGATGCGGGTTGAGTTCCTGCAGCGTCTCGTAGATAGCGCGGCGTTTGTTCGCGTTCATGCTGGCTGTCAGGATTTCGGTGGTTGGGTGCCGCTGGCGTCTTGCGTGGACGGGGCCGCGTCGCTGGCGTTGTCGTCCTGCGCAATGCCGAGCCGGCGACGGCGCGCTTCGGCCGCGTCGATCTGCGCCTGGACATCGGCGCTCACCTGCTGGGTGTTTTGCGGGCCTTTGCCCTGAGCGGCGAGTTCTTCCTTCTTCCTGCGCGCGCGGTCGAGCGCGGCCTGGATGATCGCGCGTTTCCTGGCTTCGGGGTCGTCCGCGACAACGGTGGTAGACGTCACAGCAGCAGAAGACGCGGCAACCGAAGGCGCGTCAGCAGCGGCCGAAGCAGAACTCGACGCCCGGCGCGCCGCAGCACGCGCTTCGGCGGCTTCACGCTCGCGCGCGAGGCGGGCGTTGCGTTGCTCGTAGCGTTCGCGGGCTGCGTTGGCGAGTTCCTGCGACCACGCATCCCAGCCAGTGCGTTCGCCGGTGGCAGGCACCATCGCAATGCAGTCGACGGGGCAGGGCGGAACGCAAAGATCGCACCCGGTGCAGAGCGCCTCGATCACGGTGTGCATCTGTTTGGGTGCACCGACGATCGCATCGACCGGACACGCCTGCATGCACAGCGTGCAGCCGATGCACAGGTTTTCGTCGATAACGGCCAGCGGTCGTGGACGCTCGATGCCGTTCGCCGGATTGAGCGGGATCACAGGCTGGCCGAGCAGGCCGGCCAGGCGCGCGATGCCTTCGACGCCGCCCGGCGGGCACTGGTTGTAGTTCGCCTCGCCAAGGGCAATCGCTTCGGCGTAGGGGCGGCAACCGGCGTAGCCGCACTTCGTGCATTGGGTCTGGGGCAGCAGATCTTCGATGCGATCAGCTAGTGTTAAGGAATCGGTCACGGTCAAGACTTGAGGGCTTGCTGGCAGGCCAGACTGATGTCAAAAAAGGCCCGGCCGGGCGCGCGGCGGCGGTGTGCAGCAAGGCCGGAGGGCTTGCGCGACGGGGCTTCCGCCAAATAAGGGATTATCGCCGATTTCCCTGATTGTGCTTCGCAAACCATGTGCCATAATCGAAGCGCTTTTTCGAAAGACCGCAACAGGGTGTCCCCCAACCATGGCGCGCCCGCTCAGTGCCGCAGGTACCTGGCCGAGGAGAGAGGCTGGCGGCACGATCCGGATAACGCGGCTCACGAAGCACGATGCCACCATGAATCAGCCGAAAATCAAAAGAGATCCTGAAGGCACCCGTCGCCGCATCCTGCTCGCGGCGGCCGAGGAATTTGCAAATGGTGGGTTGTTCGGCGCACGCGTCGACCAGATTGCCCGCCGCGCGGAAACCAATGAACGCATGCTCTATTACTACTTCGGTAGCAAGGAGCAACTGTTCACCGCGGTCCTGGAGCACGCGTTCAGCGCGCTCACCGAAGCCGAACGCACGCTCGACCTCGCCGGCATCGCGCCCGTCGAGGCGATCACGCGGCTCGCGCATTTCGTCTGGGACTACTACCGCGATCACCCCGAACTGCTCCGGCTCGTGAACAACGAGAACCTGCATGAGGCACGCTACATGCAGAAGTCGACGCGCATCCGCGAAATGATCTCGCCCATCGTCGCGACGCTCGGCAATATCCTCGAACGCGGCCAGCGCGCAGGACTGTTCCGCACGAGCGTGGACCCGTTGCGCTTCTACGTGACGTTGTCGGGGATGGGGTATTACATCGTGTCGAACCGCTTCACGCTCGAAGCGACGCTCGGCCGCGATTTCAGCTCGGTCAGCGAGCGTAGCGAAATCGTGCAGATGAACACTGAGTTGCTGCTGGCGTATCTGATGCGCCGCTAGGGTGACGTCGTCAGGACGCCGCTGCGCCCTTCACCGGCGCAGCGGACGCAATGGTTGCAGCGTTACGCCTGCTGCGCGATCCTTTCCTTCTTTTCAGCCGTGAACGGCTTGTTGTGCTCGAGGATGAAGTCGCGCAACTGCGGATAGACGATGGTGCGCCAGCGACGGCCCGAGAAAATGCCGTAGTGACCGCACTTCTCGGCGGTGAAATGCTGCTTGTTCTCCTCCGGGATGCCGCTGCACAGCTCCTGCGCGGCACGCGTCTGACCGCTGCCGGAGATGTCGTCGAGCTCTCCTTCGATCGTGAAGAGGGCGGTGCGCGTGATGTCCTGCGGACGCACGCGTTCACCCGCGACGTCCCACGTGCCTTCCGCCAGACGGAATTCCTGGAACACGATCTGGATCGTTTCGAGGTAGTACTCGGCGGCCATGTCGAGCACGGCGTTGTACTCGTCATAGAAGCGGCGATGCTGCTCGGCGTCTTCCTCATCGCCGCGCATCAGGCTCTGGTAGTAATCCCAGTGCGACGCTGCATGCCGTTCCGGATTCATTGCGACGAAGCCGGTGTGCTGCAGGAAGCCCGGATAGACCTTGCGACCGACACCCGGATAGTTCGGCGGCACCGTGTAGATCACGTTGTTGTCGAACCATTCGTACGAGTGCTGCGTGGCGAGCGAGTTGACGGCCGTCGGGCTCTTGCGGGCGTCGATCGGGCCGCCCATCATCGTCATCGTGCGCGGCGTGTCTTCGCCGCGGCTCGCCATCAGCGAGATCGCTGCGAGCACCGGCACAGTCGGCTGGCACACCGAGATCACGTGCAGATCCTTCGCGCCGATGTGGCGAACGAACTCCTGGATGTATGCGATGTAGTCGTCGAGATGGAACGCGCCGTCTTCGAGCGGCACCATGCGCGCATCGATCCAGTCGGTGATGTAGACCTTGTGATCCTGCAGCAGCGTACGCACGGTGTCGCGCAACAGCGTGGAGTGATGGCCCGACAGCGGCGCGCACACCAGCACGACCGGCTCATCCTTCAGTTGCGTGACGGCGCCGCTGTCGTCTGCATAGCGCTTGAAGCGCAGCAGGCGGCAAAACGGCTTTTCGATGACCGTCTGCTCGACGATTGGAATCTTATGACCGTCTTTGACAATCTGGTGCAGGTTGAACTCGGGTTTTTCGTAATCCTTGCCGAGGCGATACAGGAGCTCGTAGCCGGCGGACAGGCGGGTCGCCCCCGGTACGTAGGCAAGCGGACTGGCCGGATTCGCGAAGGATTTCGACGCGGCCTGGGCCCAGGCGGTAAGCGGGCTCAAAAGTGCCCGCTGGAATTCGTGCAGTTGATAGAGCATGGGTGCTCCAGCGTTAGTGTTGTTCGCGTGGGGCGGCGCAAAAACGCGTAATGCGTTGTGGCGAGGCCGGTATTGGTCGTGGACCGTCAGTGGACCATTGGTTATCGGCCGACATTCGAAATTCATGATATCGGACAAACACCGATTGTGCAACGCAACAACCGTGTCGCACCGCACGTAAGGAATGTAAATAAATCAAGGATTTGGCGCGGCACCTGGAATGGTTTTCCGGGTCGCAACCTCCGCATTCCCCGCATTTCCATTAGGGGCGGGGCTGTCGTGGGGCGGCTGTCCGGTCGCCTTTGCCATTTCCTGCTCGTGTTTCATCAGATTCAGCCCTGTATGGACCAGTGCGACATGGGAAAAGCCCTGAGGAAAATTCCCGACAAGTCGCTGTGCCGCCGGGTCATATTCCTCCGAAAGCAGGCCGACATCGTTCGCCAGCGACAGCAGGCGCTCGTACATCGCGGTCGCTTCCTTCACGCGGCCCTGTAACGCCAGGTTGTCCACCATCCAGAAGCTGCATGCGAGGAACGTGCCTTCACCGGGCGGCAGGCCGTCGTTGAATTCGGTTGTTCGGTAGCGCATCACAAAACCGTCATGTAGCAGAAACTTCTCGACGCCCGCGACCGTGCCCGCGATGCGCGGGTCGGACGGCGGCAGGAAGCCGAGGAGCGGCAGTAGCAGGACGCTCGCATCGAGTTCATCGCCGCCGTAAACCTGCGTGAACGCGTTCAACGAAGCGTTATAGCCTTTTTCGCAGACATCTGTGTGAATCTGCGCGCGGACGGCGTGCCAGTGATCGAGCGGCGCCGGCAGATCGAATGATTCGGCCGATTTGATCGCGCGATCGAACGCGACCCATGCCATTACCTTCGAAAACGTGAAATGCTGGGGCCCGCCGCGCGTTTCCCAGATGCCTTCGTCGGGCTGGTTCCAGATCTTTTCGAGGTGGACGAGCATCGCGCACTGGATGTTCCACGCGGTTTCGTCCGCCTGCAGACCGCCGATGCGCGCCAGATGTAGCGCGTTCATCACTTCGCCGTAGACGTCGAGTTGCAGCTGGTCGACGGCGTTGTTGCCGACACGCACCGGTTTGGCGCCCTGATAGCCGGGCAGCCAGTCGAGTTCGAACTCCGGGAGGCGCCGCTCGCCGGCGATGCCATACATGATCTGCAACTGCTGCGGCGAGCCGGCCATCACGCGGCCCAGCCACTGACGCCACGCGCGCGCTTCGTCATAGTAGCCGCCGCGCATCATCGCGAGCAGGGTGATCGTCGCGTCGCGCAGCCAGCAATAGCGGTAATCCCAGTTGCGCGTGCCGCCGAGATGTTCCGGCAGCGACGTGGTCGGTGCCGCGACGATGCCGCCCGTCGGTTCGTAGGCCAGCGCTTTCAGCGTGATCAGCGAGCGCCGGATCGGCTCGGCCCAGCGGCCGGTGACGGTGCCGCGTGCCGACCATTCGAGCCAGTAGTTTTCGGTGCGGGCGAGCGCGGTGTGCGGATCGCGGGCGTGCGGCGTGCGCAGATGCGACGACGTGTAGGTCAGCGTGAACGGCACACGCTCACCGGCCGTCACCGTGAATTCGGCGACGGTGCGCATATTTTCGCCGCGCACGTCGATCGGTGTACGCAGCACGGCGGTGTCGGGACCGACGACGGCCTTGATGCCGCTGTCGTTGGCAAGACGGCTGACCCACGGCACGGAATAGCCGTAGTCGAAGCGCAAAACCAGTTCCATCTGCATGCGCACGGTGCCGCGTTTGCCGACGACGATCCGCACGAGTTCAGACGTGCCGTTACCCGGCGGCATGAAATCGATGACCGTGACCGCGCCTTCGGGCGTTTCGAAATCGGTCTCGAGAATCAGCGTTTCGCCCCGATAGCGGCGCGACGAGACGGGCGCCGGCGCGCCTTTGTCGACGACGGGTGCGATCAGCCAGCGGCCGTTGTCCGCGGTGCCGAGCAGGGCCGCGAAGCACGCGCCGGAGTCGAAGCGCGGCCAGCAGAGCCAGTCGACGGAACCGTTGCGGGCGATCAGTGCGGCGGTGTGGCCGTCGCCGACGAGTGCGTAGTCTTCAATGAGAGAGGGCATGGGGAGGGCGGATAAGAGCGCGTCGCAGGCGCGTTGGACAGGTCACGGGCAGCGTCATGCCGGACCGGTGTGAAGGCGTCGGATTCAACACGAAGTATGGTCAACCATGACTGGCATTCTGAAATATGGCTGCTTACAATCCGGACGTCTGACAGGTAACGGGCACTTTGGGCCCAACCTGGTGTCATGTTCATGTGTTGCACTTTTCTACCGCTTCGTATCGCTTTATACCTTTCCCACGCAACGCTGTTTTTCGAGGATTGAAGCCATGCTGAACCTGTCGAAATCGGATTGCATCACCATACTCTCCGCCGCCAGCACGCTCGCCGACGACGCGATGCTCCCGCTCGATCCTGACCAGCTTGGCCTTTCCCGCAACGGAATGGAAACGGCTGCGGCATTTCTCGTCGAGCGCGCGTGCTTCACGCGTTATCAGGAAAACGACGGTCATTATGCCGTCGGCGGCCTGTCGTTGCAGGGCAAGCTCCGCCTCGACCAGCTCTCGAACGGCTGATGGCCTGATTGTCTGGATGGGGCGGCCATCGGCGCCGCCCGTGTTCACGGTGCTTCAAGTGGTTCTACCCGACAGCGCGCCCGGAAGCGGGTGCGTGTCGTCGCGCGCCTGCGCCCGTCGGCAAACGTGCCGCCGGGTCAGAAATGCTTGCTTCCCATGTCGAAGACGCCGATGAGCCCGATGATGATCAGATACAGCGCCACGATGTAGTTAAGCAGACGCGGCATGATGAGAATGAGAATGCCGGCGATCAGGGCAACGAGCGGACCAAGACTGAGTGTGATGTTCATGAAAACTCCACGGGTTGGAACTGTTTTTGTTGAAAGTACAACCTGCCGGGCGCACGACGCGTGATGCCTCGCCTCGCATCCTGTCGCCTGTGAAACCAGCATGAATTCAGGTGCAGTAACGAACCTGAAACCTGCCTGTCAGCCTTTCAGGCTGTGCGTTCCGGTGCAACACTCCTATACTTGCCGAAGCACAAAACAACGAGATCACACGCGTGGCAGACCCGTGACACCCTGACCGGAACAACACGATGTCAAAGGAGCCCGTCATGCCTTTCCGTCGCCGCGCTGCAGCATTCGCCGTGCCACCCTCCGCATCGAAAGCTGCTTTGCTGTCTGCCCGCTCGATAATAAAAGGTTTCGCACTTATGGTCTCTATTGTTGCAAGCCAGGCATTTGCCCAGGGCGCCGCAGCCGTTCCTGCAGACGGCGTGTACGACCTGCTCGTCGGCACGTACACGGGCGGCAGGAGCGAAGGCATCTACGTGTACCGCTTCGACACGAAGACCGGCGATGTCACGCCTGTTTCCTCGGCGAAGACCGTGAACCCGTCGTATCTCGTGGTGAGCAGCGACCGGCGTCATGTGTATGCCGTCAACGAGCTGCCCGGCGACAACGGACCCGCGAGCCAGCGCGGCGGCATCAGTGCGTTCGGCTTCGATCCGCAAAGCGGCCAGTTGACGTTTCTGAACCAGGTCTCGTCGGAAGGCAACGATCCGTGCTATCTGAGCATCTCGCCGGACGGCAGGTACCTGACGACCGCCAATTACTCGGTCGCGGCCAATCCTGGCGGCAGCTTCTCGGTGTTTCCGCTCCAGCCGGATGGCCAGGTTGGCGCGGCCGTGCTGACCGTCCATCATGATGGCGGTGGCCCGGTGAAAGGGCGGCAGGACAACGCGCACGTGCATTCCACGGTCTTCTCGCCCGATGGTCGCTATCTGTTCGCGCAGGATCTCGGCACGGACAAGGTCTATTCATATCGCTACACGCCCGACGGCAGCCGCGGGTTGCTTGGCCCCACGGAAACACGCTACACGGCGATGAAACCCGGCTCCGGTCCACGTCATCTCGTGTTCGGTGCCAGCGGCAGGTATGCGTACCTGACGAGCGAGATGGCCGCGACCGTCGAAACGTTCCGCTACGACGACGGCAACCTCACGTTGCTGCAGTCGCTGCCGCTCACCAGGCCGGGCTTCAAGGGCAAGGTGGGTGCAGCGGCGATCCATCCGTCGCCGGACGGGCGCTTCGTGTACGTAAGCAATCGCGGCGACGCGAACGAGATTGTGATCTTTGCGGTCGACCCGGCAAACGGGCATCTGAAGCGGGCCGGCCATCAGTCGAGTCTCGGCGCAGCGCCTCGCGAATTCGCCATCGATCCGACGGGCAAATGGCTGATCGTCGGCAACCAGAACAGCGCGACCGTGTACGTGTTCCGGCGCGACCCGCAGACGGGTTTGCTGGAGGCGAATCCGAAGCGCATCGATATCGATTCGCCGGTGGATTTCAAGCTGATTTCGCCGGGCTGAACGAGCGGGGCACGTCGACCGACCGCGCGTCCGGGTTCAACGCGGTTTGCACAATGAAGACGTCGGTGCGCGGCACGTGGCTTCACGTCGTGTCCTCGCGGAAACAGAAACGGCGGCATCTCGAGATGAGATGCCGCCGTTTCTGTTTCCAGGCGTCGTTGTTTCCGCGAACGATACGCTACTCGGCCGGTCCAGGCGCGAGCACTTCGCGGCTACCGTTGATGCCCATTGCGGAAACCAGGCCCGCAGTTTCCATCTGCTCGACGAGACGTGCCGCGCGGTTGTAGCCGATGCGCAACTGCCGCTGCACCGACGAGATCGATGCGCGCCGCGTACGCACGACGAACGCCACGGCTTCGTCGTAGAGCGGATCGGCTTCGGCATCCGGTGCTTCGCCGAACAGGTCCTGCGTCGCGCCTTCGGTTGCCGGGCCATCGAGAATGCCTTCCTCGTATTGCGGCTCGCCGAACTGCTTCAGATACTCGACGATACGGTGCACTTCCTCGTCTTCGACGTATGCGCCGTGCACGCGCTGCGGGTAGCCGGTGCCCGGCGGCAGGAACAGCATGTCGCCCTGGCCGAGCAGCGACTCCGCGCCCATCTGGTCGAGGATCGTGCGCGAGTCGATCTTCGACGACACCTGAAACGCCACGCGCGTCGGAATGTTCGCCTTGATGAGGCCGGTGATGACGTCGACCGAAGGACGCTGCGTCGCGAGAATCAGGTGGATGCCGGCGGCGCGCGCCTTCTGCGCCAGGCGCGCGATCAACTCTTCGATCTTCTTGCCGGCGACCATCATCAGGTCGGCGAGCTCGTCGATCACGACAACGATCAGTGGCAGCGGCGCGAGCGGCTCCGGCGCCTCAGGCGTCAACGAGAACGGATTGCCGAGCTTCTTGCCGCTGGCTTCGGCGTCGCGAATTTTCTGGTTGAAGCCCGCGAGATTGCGCACGCCCACGGCCGACATCAGCCGGTAGCGCTTCTCCATCTCGCCGACACACCAGTTGAGTGCGTTCGCCGCCAGCTTCATGTCGGTGACAACCGGCGCGAGCAGATGGGGAATGCCTTCGTAGACAGACAGCTCCAGCATCTTCGGGTCGATCATGATGAGGCGCACTTCTTCGGGCGTCGCCTTGTAAAGCAGCGAGACGATCATCGCGTTGATCGCCACCGACTTGCCCGAACCCGTCGTGCCCGCGACGAGCATGTGCGGCGCCTTGGCCAGATCGGCGACCACCGGGTGGCCGGTGATGTCCTTGCCCATCGCGAGCGTCAGGTTCGAGCGCGAGTTCTGGTAGACGCCCGCTTCGAGAATCTCCGAAAGGCGGATCATCTGGCGCTTCGCGTTCGGCAGTTCGAGACCCATGCAGGTCTTGCCGGGAATTGTTTCGACGACGCGGATCGACGTGAGTCCGAGGCCGCGCGACAGATCCTTCATCAGCCCGACGATCTGGCTGCCGCGCACGCCGAGCGCGGGTTCGACTTCGAAGCGTGTGATGACAGGGCCGGCCGATGCGCCGACCACGGTCACCGGCACCTTGAATTCCTGCAGACGCTGCTCGATCAGCTGGCTGGTTTCGGCGAGCCTTTCTTCGGAGACCGGTTCGACGTCGGACGAGGTGCGTTCGAGCAGATCGAGCGACGGCAGTTCGACCATCGATGCCGCCGGCGCGTGGAATTCGAAACCGGTCGGCGCGTGGCCACGTGGCGGCGCCGGGGCGATGACGGTCGGCGCGGGCGGGGCTTCGGCGGCGGTACGGATTTCGCTGCTGGTTTCGTCGCCGGCTTCTTCTTCGTTTTCGCTGGACGCGTTTTCGACGCCTGTCGTGACGCCGGTCAGCGGCGCGCCAGGGAAACGCACGATGTTCGACGGGGCAGGGGAGTGGTCGGGCTGTGCTCCTGTTTCGGCTTCTGCTTCGGCCGCTTCGGCTGCCGCTGCTTCCTGTTCAGCCGGCTGTACGTTGACTACGTGGAGCGACGGTGCAACGGGTCGCGACGACGCGTCGTTGCCATGCGTCGGTGCAAAAACGTGATGGTGCGATGCCGTCGATGAGCCGGTTCTCAACGCTGCGACGTCATCGACGACATCGTCGAGTTCGCCGGCCGCGGTTTCCCACGGCGCGACGATGGGCGGTTCCGTCGGAGCGATGAACGCGCCGGTCACGGATGTTTCGGCGGCGGCTTCGGTAGTTGCCGGCGCAATGGCAGCAGCCTCGGTAACGGCGTGCGTGACGGCTGCGGTTGCGGATTGTGCTGCGGACGTCGTGTCGATCCCAGCCGACGTCTCGATCTGAACGTGTTCCGCCACAGGCTGGATTTGAACCGGCGTGACGTTTTCGCTCAACGCAGGCGCCGGTGTGATTTCGACGTGCGCCCCAGCAGCGACGGGCGTTACTGCCGCTACCGACGGAGTCTCGACCATTGCTTCGACCGGCGTCACTGCAGGCGGAATGTCTTCCACGCGATTCGCAGCGGACGGCCCGGCAGTCGAACTCGTATTGCCGTCGGCAGTTTCAGACGCACTGACGCGCGCAAGTCCGGCGCCGGCCAGTGTCGTCCAGCGGGCGGCGTTTTCCTCGATGCTGCGCAACGTCTCCTGCACGCTGGCGGGCGGCTGGACGCGCGGGGCGCCAGGCGACGGGCGCGAATATGCGGGGGCGCGCGCCGTGTCAGGCGCAGGGTGTTCCTGACGCGACGTTGCCGCAACGGATCCGGAGACGGGACGTGTCGAGCCGGTCATCGATGCGCCACTCGCCGCAGCAGCGCCTGCGCCACGCAAGCCGGCCAGCGCCGAACCCGCGCCAGCCGCTGCGCCGGCGTGCACGCCAGCTTGCAAGGCATCCTTACTGGATCGGCCCGACACAGCGCCAGCTGCAGACGCATTCAGGGGCGTCGTCGCCGGCTGATCGTGCAGCCAGCCAGCGGGCGCCACCGGCTCGGAAGGAGTCCACGACGTGGCGCGCGTGTTCTGTCGCGGCGGCATCATCGAACCGGTGCGGCCTGAAGCGCCAGTCTGCGCAGCATCCGCTGCGCGCGTGTCGGTGCGCGTGCCCGGAAATCGGCCAGCGCCGGCTTGTGAGCCGGAAGCGCGCGCTTCACCCATCGACGTCGATGTAACACCCGCAACACCCGAAGCAGCCCCGCCAGCCGCCGACCCCCGCCCAACCGCCGGCGGTCGCCAGCCGACCGGCCGCGCGTAGCGGCCTTCGGACTTCGGCGACATCGTACGGGTGGCCGTAGCCATATGCGTTGACTGGGCATCACCAGCGCCAGCAGCACCACCACCGCGCCGCGAGCGCGGACGCGCTTCGTCATCGCGCTTCGAGAACGGACGCGACAGGCCGAGGCCAAATGCGCCGTCGGCCCACACCGCAGCCTGTGTCCAGCGAAAGCCCACGAGCCACGGCACGCACACGAGCAGCAGCGCGGCCATCACGAGCGGCGTCCCGATCGGCCCGAGCAGATGCCCGAACCCGGACGCCATCGCGTGCCCGAAACCGTTGACGCCGTCGATATGAACCAGCGAGGCTTCGAGCGTGCAACTCGTCACCATCACACAGACGAAGCCGAGCCACAGACGGATCGTGCCCGGACCGCGCAGCCCGGCGCCGCCGGGCAGAACGGATTTCACGAGACGCCACAAAAGGGGAAGAAGCCAGACGGCCGACCCGCCGAACCAGCTGAAAACTGCCGTGTGCATGCTAGACATCAACGAATGACGGACGCTCGAAAACGCAATCCGCCGAGTTTAACCGGTGAAGCGGGACGCCTCGAAGACAGGTGCGCGGGCGCAGGGGCAGAAGTGCGGCCAGCGCAGCAAGCCGGCGCACATGACAGCCGCCGACACCCGCCGCGCTGGCCGTCGACGCGGCATCCGTCATGCGAGCGTTCATTGTTCGCGTCGCGTGAAAGTCAGCGTGTCGCCGTTTTCGGGAATCAACTGTAGCTGTTGCGGCGCGCGCATCTGCACGCCGGTACGGTCGATATGTGCGAGCGCGTCGAGGTACGCGCTTTCGATCTGGCCGCCCGGCGTCATGCACGCCATCCGCGTACCGGCCAGCGGCCCGAACGACAGCTTGCCGTCCTTCAGTACGTACGTGCCCATATAGCGGTTGCAGCCGGAGAAGCCGCTCGCCCGCCGCTGGCCGGTGGCTGTCGAAAGCGCCAGCGTCACCGGTTCGCCGTTGTCGCCGTGTGGCACATTGCGCATCGCGCCGTCCGCCTGCTTCCAGCTGGTCAGTTCCCAGGTGGTATCGTCGAGCAGTTGGGTTGCGGCCGGATTGAACGGGTCGGGTGCTTCGGCCGAGGCGTCGGTGTGCACGGGGAGCGAGCAGGCGGTCAACAGGCACGCGAGGCTCAGCGGGGCGACGTAATGCGCAACATGTCGCGTGAAAGACCGGAGGGCCATGGCGTCGTTCCTCTTCAAAACTGGCGAAGGCGTAAGGGTATCGCACTCGGCAGGCCGCGCGCGAGCGCATGTTAACATTGCGTACCCTCTTTTTTTCACAGATTCCTCTCTGGAGATCTCATGCAGATCGGTCAACGGATCGGCACGCCGCTGTCGACATCCGCAACGCGCGTCATGCTGCTCGGCGCAGGCGAACTGGGCAAGGAAGTCATCATCGCGCTGCAGCGTCTTGGCGTCGAAGTGATCGCCGTCGACCGTTACGCCGATGCGCCCGGCCATCAGGTTGCGCACCGCGCGCACGTGATCGACATGACCGACAGCGCCGCGTTGCGCGCACTCGTCGAGCAGGAAAAGCCGCATCTGATCGTGCCGGAAATCGAGGCCATCGCCACCGATGCCCTCGCCACGATCGAAGCCGACGGTCTCGCCGTCGTGATCCCGACCGCGCGCGCGACCCAGCTGACCATGAACCGCGAAGGCATCCGCCGTCTCGCAGCCGAAGAACTCGGTCTCGCCACCTCGCCTTACGCATTCGCCGATTCGCTGGATGAACTGAAGGCCGGCATCGCGAAGGTGGGTTATCCGTGCGTCGTGAAGCCGGTGATGTCGTCGTCGGGCAAAGGGCAGTCGGTGTTGAAGAGCGACGCCGACGTCGAACCCGCCTGGCAATATGCGCAGGCGGGAGGGCGTGTGAAGGGCGGGCGCGTGATCGTCGAAGGCTTTATCAACTTCGACTACGAGATCACGCAGCTGACCGTGCGCGCAATCGATCCGGCGACGGGCGAAAACAGCACGTACTTCTGCGATCCGATCGGTCACGTGCAGGTCGCGGGCGACTACGTCGAATCGTGGCAGCCGCAGCCGATGAGCCCGGTCGCACTGCAGCGTTCGCGCGAGATCGCGCATCAGGTGACGGCGGCGCTCGGCGGTCGCGGCCTCTTCGGCGTGGAACTTTTTGTGGCTGGCGACGACGTATGGTTTTCGGAGGTGAGTCCGCGTCCGCATGACACGGGGCTCGTTACGCTGTGCTCGCAACGCTTTTCGGAGTTCGAGTTGCACGCGCGCGCGATTCTCGGTCTGCCGGTGGATACGTCGCTGCGGGAGCCGGGTGCGTCGGCGGTCATTTATGGCGGGCTTGAGGAAACGGGCATCGCATTCGAAGGCGTCGCTCAGGCGCTGGCCGTGCCGAACGCGGATCTGCGGCTCTTCGGCAAGCCGGAGAGCTTCACGAAGCGCCGCATGGGCGTGGCGCTTGCCACCGGCGCGACCACCGACGAAGCGCGTACGCGCGCGAAACAGGCCGCCGCGGCTGTGCGGCCGGTGTCGGCGAAATAGACGGGTGAACGGCGCGGACATTCGGGTCGAATGTTCGCGCTGGCAGGTGAATCTGGAGGTACCAATATGAAGCCCGCGACCGATGTGCATGCCGCGCAGGCTGAAGCCCAGATGGCGTGTCGAACGGGCGCTGTCACGAACACGGCCATGCGTTTTCAGATGCAGCGACGGCGCAACAATCTCGTTCGCTGGAGCGTGCTGATGGCGCTGTGCGCGGGACTTGCCGGCTGCGGCCTCGCCGCGGCACCGTGCCGGATCGCTTCGGCGGGGTTGAAGATCGTGCCGGTGGTCGGCCACGTGGCGGCCGCGCCGACCGACGCCTGCGCCGATGTGATCGATCCCTGATCTGATGACGCGCCGTCGTCTCTCGCAGTTTGATCTGGGGAATTCGATGAAAACGGGATTCGGGGTTGCATCGGCTGTGCTGGGTGCGGTCGTGTTCTGTCACGCGGCGTCGGCCGAATCGTTTCGGCTCGCGGAAATCCAGCCGAAGGACCGTCATACGAGCAAATACACCTGCGCGACCGGCCGGGTCCTGCAGGTGACGTACTGGAATACGGCGAATGGACAAAGCTTCGCGCTTGTGCCCGTCAAGGGGCAGCAACTGCTGTTCGTCAATACACTGTCCGCCTCGGGTGTGAAGTACCAGGCGGGCAGCTATACGTGGTGGACCAAGGGTCCGCGCGCTGATCTCTACGACGCCATGAACGGCGAGGACGCGCCGCCGGTCCTGTCCGACTGTGTGACCATCATTCGCTAGTCCGCGCGTTTTTCCGGCTGTTTACGTGATGCGGCAGCGTGCCGACGCATGTCGCCGTTTTTTCTTCCTGTCCGCGCCGCGCTGCCCGCTTGCGCGCATCTTTCGCCTTCCAGTAGTAAGCTGTCTGACTCGTGCGCCCGACCGTTCCGCTGGCCCGCGCGGCGCGCACGTCATCGTCTTCGCCCTAGTCTGTCCGTTCCGGATCACATCGCGCAGGCCGTGCCCGCGTCCGTTCATCAAGCGAGACTCTCAATGAAAGCTTCAGATCTGTTCGTCAAGTCACTGGAAGCTGAAGGTGTCGAGTATGTGTTCGGCATCCCCGGTGAAGAAAATCTCGATCTCCTCGAATCGCTGCGCCGTTCGAAAATCCGTCTGATCCTGACGCGCCATGAGCAGGCCGCCGGCTTTATGGCGGCTACTTACGGACGTCTGACGGGCCGCACGGGTGTGTGCCTCGCAACGCTCGGTCCCGGTGCGACCAACTTCGTGACCGCTGCCGCCTACGCGCAGCTCGGCGGGATGCCGATGCTGATGGTCACAGGGCAAAAGCCGATCAAGTCGAGCAAGCAGGGGCACTTCCAGATCGTCGACGTTGTGCGGATGATGGAACCGCTCACGAAGTACACGCGGCAGATCGTGTCGATCGCAAACATTCCGGCGTCGGTGCGCGAGGCCTTCCGGCAGGCCGAAGAAGAGCGGCCGGGTGCGACGCATCTCGAACTGCCGGAAGATGTCGCGCACGAAGAGGGCGACGGCAAGCCGATTCCGAAAAGCTACAGCCGTCGTCCGGTGGCTGAAGAGAAGGCCGTGGCGCACGCCGTCGAAGCGATCATGAAGGCGAAGCACCCGTTGCTGATGATCGGCGCCGGCGGCAACCGCAAGACGACGACGCGCATGCTGCGCGAATTCGTCGACCAGACCGGCATTCCGTTTTTTACGACGCAGATGGGCAAGGGTGTGATCGACGAATCGCATCCGATGTGGCTCGGCAACGCGACCCTGTCGGACGGCGACTTCGTTCATCGTGCGATCGACCATGCCGACTGCATCATCAACGTCGGCCACGACGTGATCGAGAAGCCGCCGTTCTTCATGCGTAGCGGCGAGGCGGTAGAGAAGACCGTGATCCACGTGAACTTCCTCGGCGCCGAAGTCGATACGGTGTATTTCCCGCAGATCGAAGTGGTCGGCGATATCGCGAATGCGGTGTGGCAACTGAAGGAGAGCCTGAAGCAGCGCCAGGAGCATTGGGACTTCACGCGTTTCAAGGAGATCAAGGAGCACTTCGAGGCGCATCTCGTGAAAGGGCAGCACGACGACCGCTTTCCGATGTATCCGGTGCGTATCGTCAACGACGTGTACGAGACGACACCCGTTGACGGCATCGTGTGTCTCGACAACGGCATGTACAAGATCTGGTTCGCGCGCTACTACCGTGCGCACGAGCCGAACTCGCTGCTGCTCGACAACGCGCTCGCTTCGATGGGCGCGGGGTTGCCGTCGGCGATCGCGACCAAGATCGTGCATCCGGACCGCAAGGTGATGGCCGTGTGCGGCGACGGCGGCTTCATGATGAACTCGCAGGAACTCGAAACGGCGGTGCGGCTCAAGCTCGACCTCGTGGTTCTGATCCTGCGCGACGACGCATTCGGCATGATCCGCTGGAAGCAGGAGAACATGAACTTCCCCGATTACGGGATGACGCTGCGCAACCCGGATTTCGTCGACTACGCGAAAAGCTACGGCGCGCAAGGCCATCGAATCGAAGCGGCGTCCGAGTTCGCGCCGCTGCTGCGCGAATGCTTCGCGACGCCGGGCGTGCACGTGATCGATCTGCCGATCGACTACTCGGATAACGAACGCGTGCTGAACCGCGAGATCAAACGGTTGAGTGCACAGCTTTGAAACTGCGCGTGCATTGCACGCTGCATCGTTTAAAGGAGAACGCGCCATGCTGAAGAAGTCTTACCCGTACTACCTCGCGAACGAACCGGTCGCGGCGAACACCGATCTCGAAGTCACCGATAAATTCAGCGGCGAAGTCGCGACGCGCGTCGCGCTTGCCGATGCAAAAGCTATCGATAAGGCGATCGGCGCGGCCGTCGACGTGATGCCCGCGATGCGCGATTTTCCGCCGTTCAAGCGCCAGGCCGTGCTCGAACATTGCGTGGCGCGCTTTCGCGAACGCTACGACGAACTGGCGATGGCGCTCTGCATCGAAGCCGGCAAGCCGATCAACGATTCGCGTGGCGAGGCCACGCGTCTGATCGATACCTTCAAGGTGGCGGCGGAAGAATCGGTGCGCATCGATGGCGAGATCGTCAATCTTGAGATTTCGCCGCGTGCGAAGGGCTACCACGGGTACACGAAGCGCGTGCCGATCGGTCCATGCTCGTTCATCTCGCCGTTCAATTTCCCGCTGAATCTGGCCGCGCACAAGGTCGCGCCGGGGCTCGCCGCGGGTGTGCCGTTCGTCTTGAAGCCGGCGAGCCGCACGCCGGTCGGCGCGCTGATCATCGGCGAAATTCTCGCGGAAACGGATCTGCCGAAGGGCGCGTTCTCGATCCTGCCAGCTCATCGCGACGGCGCCGATCTGTTCACCACCGATGAGCGTTTCAAGCTGTTGTCGTTCACCGGCTCACCGGCGGTCGGCTGGGATCTGAAGAAGAAGGCCGGCAAGAAGAAGGTGATTCTGGAACTGGGCGGCAACGCGGCGGCGATCGTCGATGGCGACCAGCGCGACAAGCTCGATTACGTGGTCGACCGGCTGGCGTTCGGCGCGTTCTATCAGTCGGGGCAGAGCTGCATCGGCGTGCAGCGCATCCTGATTCACACCAGCATCTACGACGCTCTGCGCGAGAAACTGATCGCGAAAACGAAGTCTCTAAAAATGGGCGATCCGAAGGACGAAAAGACCTTCGTCGGACCGATGATCTCGGAGTCGGAATCGAACCGGCTTGCCGGCTGGATGGAAACGGCGGTGCTGGCGGGCGCGAAAATCGTCGCGGGCGGGAAGGTCGACGGCGCAATGTTCGAAGCGACGCTGCTTGAAAACGTGCATCGCGACCAGGACCTGTACCGCAAGGAAGCGTTTGGGCCGGTGGCGATTCTGGAGCGCTTCGAGAAGTTCGACGACGCGCTCGCGACCGTCAACGACAGCGATTTCGGCCTGCAGGCCGGCGTATTCACCGATTCGCTCGCGCATGCACATCAGGCGTGGGATCGGCTCGACGTGGGCGGCGTCGTGATCAACGACGTGCCGTCGTTCCGCGTCGACAACATGCCGTACGGCGGCGTCAAGGATTCAGGTCTCGGACGCGAAGGCATTCGCTACGCGATCGAGGACATGACCGAAATCCGCCTGATGGTGATGCGAGAGACGTGGTGAGTGGGCAATTTTTCTGGCGTTTTATGAGTGATTGCCCGTGCTTCGGCGAAAAAGGCCGTCGTCACGCAACTGTCGCCTGACCGCAGTACGCTCGGTGCGCCGGGATCTGTCCCCGGCGCTGATCGAGAGCAATGCGGCGCCTGTTGCGCGGCGCAGAGCAGAAAGCCGGCGGGTGCGCCATGAGTGTTTTTGCTGAAGTGCTACAATACCGCCCTTTCCGGCGGATGTTTCCGCCGGCCGGAGCCGGCCGCATTCTTTCCCCAAGTTCATTCGGGTCCCGTGCGGCATGCCGTGGCTCCGCCTTCATCCTGATGCCCTCCGCGGCCTTGCCCGCTGCCACGCTTACCGCGCAGGCGCATTTTTAGCGAAAGCCACCATGTCCGACACAGCCGTCACGCCCAGCACCGAAACACCGACCTTCGACCAGTTCGGCCTTCACGCCGACATTCTGAAGGCCGTCACGGACTCGGGCTACACGACGCCGACGCCGATCCAGGCACAAGCCATTCCCGTTGTACTCGCGGGCCGCGACGTCATGGGCGCCGCGCAGACGGGGACCGGCAAGACCGCGAGCTTCTCGCTGCCGATCATCCAGCGGCTGTTGCCGCAGGCCAGCACGAGCGCCTCGCCCGCCCGCCATCCGGTGCGCGCACTGATCCTCACGCCGACGCGCGAACTCGCCGACCAGGTCGCCGCGAACGTGCAGTCGTACGCGAAGCACACGTCACTGCGGAGCGCCGTGGTGTTCGGCGGTGTCGACATGAATCCGCAGTCGGCCGAATTGCGGCGCGGCGTGGAAATCCTGATCGCAACGCCTGGACGCCTGCTCGACCACGTCCAGCAAAAGACGGCCAATCTCGGCCAGGTCCAGATTCTGGTGCTCGACGAAGCCGACCGGATGCTCGACATGGGCTTCCTGCCGGACCTGCAGCGCATCCTGAACCTGCTGCCAAAAGAACGTCAGACGCTGTTGTTCTCGGCCACGTTCTCCGGCGAAATCAAGAAACTCGCCGCGACGTATCTGCGCAATCCGCAGACGATCGAAGTCGCGCGCAGCAATTCGACTGCGACGAATGTGACGCAGATCGTGTTTGAAGTTCCGGAAGGCGACAAGACCGGCGCGGTCGTGAAACTGATTCGCGATCGCAGCCTGAAACAGGTGATCGTGTTCTGCAACAGCAAGATCGGTGCGAGCCGCCTCGCGCGTTCGCTCGAACGCGACGGCGTGGTGGCGACCGCCATTCACGGCGACCGCACGCAAAATGAGCGGATGCAGGCGCTCGACGCGTTCAAGCGTGGCGAAATCGAAGCCCTGGTCGCAACCGATGTGGCGGCGCGCGGTCTCGACATCGCCGAATTGCCGGCCGTGATCAACTTCGACCTGCCGTGGAACCCGGAAGATTACGTGCACCGTATCGGCCGCACAGGCCGCGCGGGTGCGTCGGGCGACGCGCTGTCGCTATGCAGCCCGAACGAGCGCAAGCAGCTGGCCGACATCGAGAAGCTGATCAAGCGTCCGCTCGACGTGCAGCATCTGACGGTGGATATACCCGTGCGGCACCATCACGAAGAACGCGGCGGCCGACGCGAACGCGACGAGCGTCCCGCGCGTCGCCGTACGACGGGCGGCCCGACATCGTTCGACCGTCCGCATCATCATCGCCACGCGGCACCGCCCGTCGACGATTTCTTCCTCAAGCCCTACGAGCCGTCGCCTTCCACGAAGAAGCCGGAAGACACACCGGCCGCGCCGCAAAAGCCCGTTTCGAGGCAGCCGCTGGCTGCGTTGCTGGGTGGCCTGGGCATGCCGCGTAAGACGACGTCTTCCTGAGTTTTCGCGATATCGCGTGGTTTTCTTCAGCGGCTTTGTTCGACGGTTTTCTTCAATCGAGCAAGTCGTGCCTGAGGCGGGCTTACCCGATGCTGTTGGTCTTGCGATATCGCGCGTTCAGGAGTGTTCGCGCGTTTCGGGTTGCGCAATGCGCCCGGACCATGCCTTCGTTGCGCTCGCGTAGAACGCTTCTAGCGATGTGCTCGACGTCGCGCCTGATTCGCCCAGCCCCAGATGTTCCGCTGCCGCGTATAGCGCAACCAGTGGACTGTCCGCGTCCAGTGCGGTCGCGCCGGTCTGCTTGCTCAGCTTCTCGCCGGTTTCATTCGTGACGACCGGGACGTGCAGATACGAGGGCGTCGACACGCCCAGACATTGCTGCAGGTAAATCTGCCGCGCGGTCGAATCGAGCAGGTCCGCGCCGCGAACCACGTGGGTGATGCCCGCGTCCGCATCGTCGACGACCACCGCCAGCTGGTAAGCCCACTGGCCGTCCGCCCGCTTCAACACAAAATCGCCGACCTCAGTCGCCAGATTCTGGGTCTGCAGACCTTGCCAGCGATCGTCAAAGCTAACGACGGCTGCGTTGCCGTCCGGCACCCGCAGCCGCCATGCACGAGCGGGCTTGCCGTGCAGGCCGTCGCGGCATGTGCCGGGATAGGCGAGCGTCGTGTGTCGCGCGTGCTCGTGAAGCAATGAATCCGCGATTTCCTTGCGGGTGCAGCCGCACGGGTAGATGAAGCCATCACGCTCGAGTTGCTCGAACGCCTGCTGGTAGCGTTCGGCACGCTGGCTCTGCCAGACAGGTGGTTCATCGGCGTGCATGCCGAAGCGCGCGAGGGCCGCGAGGATGTTTTCCGCGGCGCCGGGCACCGTGCGTGGTGCGTCGACGTCTTCAATCCGTATGAGCCACGCGCCACCATGGGCGCGAGCGTCCAGCCAGCTGGCGAGCGCGCTCACGAGCGAGCCGAAGTGCAGCGGGCCAGTAGGCGAGGGCGCGAAGCGCCCGCGGTAAGGCTTCGCGGCGGCGTGCGACGCGCCCGTGTCTGCCGTCAGGACGTTAGACGCCGCCATACCCGCAATCACGCAGCCCGCGCGCCATTCTTTTCCGGATGACATTCGGGGCAGGTTTTGCCCGGCGTGTACAGCGGCGACTTCTGCGCCTCCGGGCTGACTACCGCGCGGCAACCGAAACACTGCGCCGTTGCCGTCGGTTCGAGTTGCGGATTGAGTGCAGTACGGTAATCAAACACGAAGCACTCACCGTGGTAGTGCGCGCCACCGACTTCCTCGAAGTACTTCAGGATGCCACCTTCGAGCTGGTAGACGTTCTCGATCCCGACTTCCTTCATGTGGATCGCTGCCTTCTCACAACGAATTCCACCCGTACAGAACGACACGACCGTCTTGCCTTCGAGATCCGCACGATTCTGTTCGATGACCTCCGGAAATTCACTGAACTTCGCGATGCGGTAATCGAGCGCGTTGTCGAACGTGCCCACGTCCACTTCGAACGCGTTGCGCGTATCCAGCATCACAACCGGGCGCCCAGCGTCGTCATGGCCACGGTCGAGCCAGGCTTTCAACGTAGGGGCATCGACGAACGGCGCCCGGCCCAGTTCAGGACGGATGGCCGGCTTTTTCATCGTGATGATTTCGCGCTTCAGCTTGACGAGCATGCGGCGGAACGGCTGCTTTTCCGACACGCTTTCCTTGAACTGCAGACCGGCGAACTTGCCTTCGAACAGCGGATCGTGGCGAATGTAGCCGATGAAATCGCGCGCGGCTTCCGGCGTGCCGGCGACAAACAGATTAATGCCCTCCGGCGCGAGCAGGATCGTGCCGCGCAGACCGAGCGCGTTGCATCGATCCGTGACGAGCGGCCGCCACGCGACGATGTCGTCGAGGGTCGCGAAATGATAGGCAGCGAGATTAACAATACTCATGATGGTCCAGCAGTAAAGGGTGGCCGACTGCGTTGAAGGCGCATTCGCGGCGAGATAACGAAAGATGCGGCGCGATTCGAAGCGATGGGGCCACGGCAGGAAGACTTGAACCTGTATTATCCCTCATCCCGCCATTTCGCCGGCAACCCGGCCGAACGGCTAATGATCGAAAGCAAGGTGCCGTACCGGCGTTGAGCGGTGTCGGGAACAACTGCGCGCCCAGCACGACCCGCTGCGACCCACGTCGCGGGGATTTGCCACATTCGCCCCTGGCCGAACGGCTAACGCGCCGGTTTTCGGCTCAAATGTTCGGGAGGGTGGAGTTACAATGTGGCCCATGTCAGATCCCCGCTTCGTTCATCTCCGCGTCCACTCCGAATTCTCGATTGCCGATGGCATCGTGCGCCTTGACGACGTCGTCAAGGCCGCTGCCAAAGACGGTCAGGGCGCGCTCGCGCTCACCGACCTCGGCAACGCGTTCGGTCTCGTCCGTTTCTACAAGGAAGCCCGCGGCAAAGGGGTCAAACCCATCGCCGGCTGCGACGTCTGGATCACGAATCCAGACGATCGCGACAAGCCTTCGCGACTCCTGCTGCTGGTCAAGAACCGGCGCGGCTATCTGAACCTGTGCGAGCTGCTTTCCAGAGCGTCGTTGACGAACCAGTATCGAGGTCGCGCCGAGGTCGAGGTCAGCTGGCTCGAAACGGGTCTCGGCGAAGGTCTGCTGGCGCTCTCGGGCGCGCAGCAGGGCGATATCGGCCTGGCGCTCGCCGCGGGCAACGAGGAGGCGGCAAAGCGCAATGCGCAACGCTGGGCGAAGCTGTTTCCGGATGGCTTCTATATCGAGTTGCAGCGCTGCGGCCAGCCGGGCGGCGAGGCATACGTGCAGCAGGCCGTGGCCATCGCGGCCGCCCTGAAACTGCCGGTGGTCGCCACGCACCCGATGCAGTTCATGACGCCGGACGACTTCACCGCGCACGAGGCGCGTGTCTGTATTTCGGAAGGCGACATGCTCGCCAATCCGCGTCGTCAGAAACGCTTCACGACCGACCAGTATTTCCACACGCAGGACGAGATGGCCGCGCTGTTCGCGGACATTCCATCGGCGCTCGCGAATACGGTCGAGATCGCGAAACGCTGCAACCTCACGCTCGAACTCGGCAAGCCGAAGCTGCCGTTATTCCCGACGCCCGACGGCATGTCGCTCGACGACTATCTGATCCAGCTGTCGAAGGAAGGCCTCGAGAAGCGGCTTGAGCAACTGTATCCCAACATCGTCGAGCGCGAAGCGCAGCGCGAAACATACTTCCAGCGCCTCGAATTCGAATGCGGCACGATCATCAAGATGGGCTTTCCAGGCTACTTCCTGATCGTTGCAGACTTCATCAACTGGGCGAAGAACAACGGCGTGCCGGTTGGCCCAGGCCGGGGCTCAGGCGCGGGCTCGCTCGTCGCGTACGCGCTCGGCGTGACCGACCTCGACCCGCTGCGCTACAACCTGTTGTTCGAACGTTTCCTGAATCCGGAGCGGGTGTCGATGCCCGACTTCGATATCGACTTCTGTCAGGAAGGGCGCGACCGCGTTATCCAGTACGTGAAGCAGAAGTACGGCGCAGACGCCGTCTCGCAGATCGCGACCTTCGGTACGATGGCGGCGAAGGCGGCGGTGCGGGATATCGGCCGTGTGCTCGATCTGGGCTACATGTTCACGGATGGCATCGCGAAGCTGATTCCGTTCAAGCCAGGCAAGCACGTCACGATTGCCGACGCGATGAAGGAAGAGCCGCTCCTGCAGGAGCGCTTCGACAACGAAGACGAAGTACACCAGTTGCTCGAACTCGCGCAACGGGTGGAGGGCCTTACGCGTAACGTCGGCATGCACGCGGGCGGCGTGCTGATCGCGCCCGGCAAGCTGACCGATTTCTGCCCGCTGTACACGCAGGGCGACGACAGTGGCGTCGTGAGCCAGTACGACAAGGACGACGTCGAAGCCGTCGGCCTCGTGAAGTTCGACTTTCTGGGTCTCACCACGCTGACGATCCTCGACTGGGCCGAGCGCTACATCCGCCGGCTCGATCCGTCGAAGCAGGACTGGTCGCTCGCGCAGGTACCGCTCGACGACCCCGCGTCCTTCTCGATCCTGAAGAAAGCGAATACGGTCGCTGTGTTCCAGCTGGAAAGCCGCGGCATGCAGGGCATGCTGAAGGACGCGCAGCCTGACCGGTTCGAGGACATCATTGCGCTCGTGGCGCTGTATCGTCCGGGCCCGATGGATCTGATCCCGAGCTTCTGCGCCCGTAAGCACGGCCGCGAAGTTGTGGAGTATCCGGATCCGCGTGTCGAACCTGTTCTGAAAGAGACCTACGGCATCATGGTCTACCAGGAGCAGGTGATGCAGATGGCGCAGATCATCGGTGGCTACTCGCTGGGTGGCGCTGACTTGCTGCGTCGCGCGATGGGCAAGAAGAAGGCCGAGGAAATGGCCGAGCACCGCGCGCTGTTCCGCGAGGGCGCGGCGAAGAATGGCCTGACCGGCGAAAAGGCCGACGAAATCTTCGACTTGATGGAGAAGTTCGCGGGCTACGGCTTCAACAAGTCGCACGCGGCCGCATACGCGCTGCTCGCGTACTACACGGCGTGGCTGAAAGCGCACCATCCGGCCGAATTCATGGCAGCGAATATGTCGCTTGCCATGGACGACACCGACAAGGTCAAGATCCTGTTCGAAGACTGCATTTCGAACGGCATGAAGGTGCTGCCGCCGGACATCAACCAGTCGGCATATCGCTTCGAGCCGGTCGCGGAAGCGGATGGCAAGCGCTCGAACACGATCCGCTATGGCCTTGGCGCGATCAAGGGTAGTGGCCAGAACGCGATCGAAGAAATCCTTCGTGCGCGTGAAGACGGTCCATTCATCGACATCTTCGATTTCTGTAACCGGATCGACCGTCGCGTGGTGAACCGTCGTACGGTCGAAGCATTGATCCGCGCGGGCGCGTTCGATCTGCTGCATGACAACCGCGCCCAGTTGATCGCGTCGGTATCGCTCGCGATGGAGGCCGCCGATCAGGCAAGCGCCAACGCGATGCAGGCGGGTCTCTTCGACATGGGCGACGAACCGTCGCAAGGGCATGAGCTTGTCGACGAACCCGCGTGGGCGGAAAAGAAGAAGCTGCAGGAAGAGAAGGCCGCGCTTGGCTTCTACCTGTCCGGCCATCTGTTCGATGCGTACAAGGGCGAAGTGCGCCGGTTTGTGCGCCAGAAGATCGGCGAACTGAAGGAAGGGCGCGACAAGCTGGTCGCCGGCGTCATCGCATCGCTGCGCACGCAGATGACCCAGCGCGGCAAGATGCTGATCGCGTTGCTCGACGACGGCACGGGCCAGTGCGAAGTCACGGTATTCAACGAGACATTCGAGGCGCACAAGCAGCTCTTCAAGGAAGACGAACTGCTGGTGGTGCAGGGCCAGGCACGTAACGATGCATTCACGGGCGGCATCCGCTTCACCGTCGATACCGTGATGGATCTCGAGCGTGCACGCAGCCGCTATGCGCAGGCCGTGAAAGTCGAGATGAACGGGAATGCGGATGCGATTGCGCTGCGTCGCGTGCTGGAAGCCCATTGCGCGGGGCCGGAGGAAGCGGCGAAGGCCGCACCGGCTCCGGTCGCCGCACGTGGCGGCGGTGGGCGCGGCGGCAATGGCGGCGGCGGTGGCTATGGTGGTGGCGACCGGCAGCGGGCGCCCGTTCACATTCCCAACGGACTCGCAGTGCAGGTCGTCTATCGCAGCGAGCATGCGGAAGGCGAGGTGCGTCT
Source organism: Paraburkholderia sp. GAS334 (assembly GCF_050436625.1). Lineage (NCBI taxonomy): Bacteria > Pseudomonadati > Pseudomonadota > Betaproteobacteria > Burkholderiales > Burkholderiaceae > Paraburkholderia > Paraburkholderia sp. GAS334. The sequence goes on from NZ_JBNDMO010000011.1 coordinate 162,034, forward strand.
GGGCGACGCGTGGCGCGTCAAGCCGACCGACGAACTGATCGCGGCGTTGCGCGGCGAGTTCGCGGGCAGTTCGATTGAGATTGTTTATTGATGCCTACGAGCACGTCGCGCCTCGCGCGCCATGCCCATGGGCAGGATATCCCTGAAGCCGCGCTGGGCAAAATCGGGCTGTCATGCAACGCGTTCCGTCATAGCGGTGGACTGGAACGCTACGCGATGGATCTGGTGCGCGGACTCGACGCCAGTGGCGTCGAACCCGCTGTGTTTGCGCGCCGTTTCGACCGCTCACTGCCGGAAATCAAGCTCGTCGAACCGCACCCGATTGCCGTGAACTGGCTTCCGGGAAAACTCCGCGATCACTACTTTTCGTGGAAGCTGCGCCGGGCAAAACGGGCTGCGAATGTCGATGTGCTGATCGGCTGCAATCGCGTGGACTCGTCGGAGATTGCGATCTGCGGCGGCACGCATCGCGGATATTTACGTGCATCCGGGCGTGAGGCAAAGGCTTCGGACCGCCTGCAGATTACGCTCGAGCAGCGGCAGTACGATCAGGCGCAGTTTGTCGTCGCGCACTCAGGACTTATGCGCGATGAGTTGATCGAACTCTACGGTGTGGCTGAAGAGAAAATCCGTTTGCTGTATCCACCGGTGGATGCGCAACGTTTTACGCCGGTCGATCAGGTGACTCGTGCAAACCTGCGTCGGCAGTCTGGATTCGCTGATAACGAGGTGGTGTTGCTGTTTCCGTCCAGTAGCCACGAGCGCAAAGGGCTACCGTTGATTGAAGCCGCTTTGCGCGACACTGCACTACCCGTTGTGGTTGCCGTGGCGGGACGCGCCCCGGAGCGCACCTCGTCGCGCATCCGCTTTATCGGCTATGCGAAGAATATCGAGGACTGGTATCGCGCGGCCGACTATTCGATCCTCGCATCGAACTATGAGCCCTTCGGTTTCGTTGGTGTCGAATCGGTGTTGTGCGGAACGCCCGTCATCCTTTCGTCGAATGTGGCGTGCTGTGAAGTGTTGTCGGGCAACGCGAGTATTGTGTTCGCGCCGGGCGATCTCGACGGATTAAGGCGGGCGCTTGCGGAAGCCGTCGAAACAGCCGCGGACAGGCGTCGCACGCCGCCCGGCCAGAATTCGATCGGCTATGATCCTGGCGTCGCGCCTCACGTCGATGCGCTGCTGGATCTGGTCGCGCAGGTTCGGTCACGGTCGCTTTGAGGTATCGCGGAATTCAGGCGCCGTCGCGTTTGCGACTCATCGCGTCCAGTTTCAGAAACCGGTAATAGACAGTCTCCGCGTTAAACATGGCGATCATGAACCCTGTGCGACCATCCAGAAAGCCGCGTCGCAGCAGGTAGGTCCGCATGAAGGCCCACGCGCCCCGGGCAAGTGCCCTGGAGAAGCTGGAACGCTGGCCCGCCGCGTGGCGTTGTCTGGCGCCTGCGTCCGAATAGGCGTCGAGCTTTCGCAGAACGGCGCCGAAATCCTCGTACGAGTAATGGAGCAGCTTTCCCTCCAGCCGTGCAGCCGACGCGTTAAATACCAGCCGTTCATGCACCAGATCGTTGGAGAAACGCGCTGCGTCACGCCTGAAGAGCCGGGGTATCCAGTCCGGATACCAGCCGCTGTGGTGGACCCAGCGCCCGCAGAAGCTGGACAGCCGGTCAATGGCGTAGACGTCGGCGGAGGGCGCGCGGATCGCCGCGAGGATGGAAGCCTGGAGTTCCGGCGACACGATCTCATCGGCGTCGATCGACAGAATCCAGTCGGTCGAAAGCGCAGCCACCGCCCGATTTTTTTGTGGCCCGAACCCTGGCCAGTCGGCCGCGACGATCACACGTGCGCCATGGGCGCGGGCGATCGTCGCCGTATCGTCCGTGCTACCGCTGTCCACGATGACGATGTCATCGGCGAATGACAGCGCTTCGAGGCACTGCGCGAGTCGTCCTGCTGCATTGCGCGTGATCAGGGCAACGCCAAGGGTGGTTTCCGCCATGGAGTCGGTATCTGGAGGCCAGGTGAGATAAAGGAGTGTTCGCGAGTATAGCGGGCGTCGTGAGCGACCCCACTCGCGCCGCGGCCACGCCTCTACGCGACTAGCGACGCAAGTGCCATTTCACGAAGAAAAACGGTTTGTACAGCGACGGACAGGTCGCGTACATGAAAACACGCAACCGGAATCCGATCGACACGTCATGGCTGCGCAGCATCAGCGCCAACCGCGTGTTCAGTGAGGCTGCGCCAAATGCGCCGTTCACATACTGTTCACGTGCCGACTTGCGTGCGAGCAGCGCGCGCATTTTCTCACCTACGCCTGCAAGCTCCGCATCGTGGATCAATTGTCGCGTTTCACCGAGCCCGTTGCGGTTTGCGAGCCTGAAGCGGGCAACGTATTCTTCGGGGGACTTCCACTTCCGCTTGCGCGACAGGCCACCGCGGCGATATTTGACGAGCGGTTTGCGCAGTGTGAGCGCACCACCCGACACAATCGCGCGAAAAGTCATGATCTGGTCTTCGCCGTAGATACCCGCTTCCATGTAGCCGAATGTGTCGAACAGACGGCGCGCCCATGTATGCGCTGCGCCGACAACATGGGGGCGGTTGTTCGCCCAGTCGTCGAACGTTTTGTAAGGGCCCAGGTCAGTGACCTCGATCACGTCATGGACCTGTCCATTGGCGTCCAGGTCACAGAGGTCGGTAGCAATCAGATCAGGTTTGCGGTCATGGGCCAACCACATGCCGACGACTTCCTCGCATCGTCCAGGCAGCGAGATGTCGTCGCCGGCCGCGACGAACAGCAGTTCGCCGGTGCTTTGTCCGGCCAGCAGGCTCAAGTGCGCGCTGATGCCGAGGTTCGACGGATTTCGCCTCAGGTGCACGGTGTGCGGGCCCGCATAGCCCTCGACAGTGCGCTCGGCAACCTCGAAAGTGCGGTCTGTCGACGCGTCGTCGGAGATGATGATTTCGAGCGGGGCGTACGTCTGGCTCAGCGCGCCTTCAATCGCCGCGGCCACCGTGTCTTCCTGGTTATACGCGATCAGCAGCAGGCTGGCACGAGGGGGAACAGGTCCATCAGGTACGACTTTGACCATTGTGAAAATCTGAAAACTTGACGTTCGCGCAGCATAGCATCTCCACCTCGACACCCGGCGCAAACGCGGGAACCCCGGGGCGGGAGGCTATAATGCACCGACCTTTCTCAATAAAGACCTGTTTTTCTATGGCCCCTTCGTTGCGCTATGACAGCTAGCAGAATTAATACCGTCGTCGTCGCTGTGCTGCTGTTTCTCGCGCCCGCAACAATACTGACTTTTCGGGGTGGTGCCGGATACTGCTTTGTCCTTCTCATGCTCATTGGCATCGGTAAGCTCGTCGCGGCGCGAGGCAACCGGGAATACACGGCGCCTCTGCGACAGTACCCGTTCTACGTCTGGAGTATGGTGGCCTTCGCGATCGCGCTTCCGTTGCAGCAGATCGTTGAGCATTACTATTTTCCCCAGCAGTTCGATGCGATGTCGCGTTTCATATTGAGCCTGCCCATCTTCCTTTTACTGTGCACCGTGTCGACCAGCAGTCTGGCCATGGTGGGCTGGGGATGCGCGGCAGGCGCGCTGGGCGTGGGCGGATGGGCACTCATCAGTGGAATGGATGCAAGCTGGAGCGACCTGCATCGGCTGGGCAACTCTTTTACCAATCCCATTCCCTTCGGCAACACGGCGCTCCTGCTCGGTTTTCTGTCAGTGCTTTCGATTCGCTGGGACATGTCATATCGACGGATAGCGATCGTCGTCAAGGCGGTCGCGCTCATCGCGGGATGCTACGCGTCGTATCTGTCGGGCACGCGGGGCGGCTGGCTGGCCTTGCCGTTGCTGGTCTGGCTGACGGCTGCGAATTTCGGCTGGACACGGCGCCGCATGCGGCTGCTCGCAATCTTCAGCGTGCTCGTTGTGTGCGCTGCCGGCCTGCTGTCGACGCAGGTGGTGCGCCAGCGATTGACTGACACATCATCCGATTTTGCCAAGCTCGAGCAGGGCGACGCCGATTCATCGATTGGGCAACGTCTGCAATTGTGGCGCGCGTCGACGGAGCTTTTCGAGAAGAATCCAATATTCGGCGTCGGGAAGGGGCATCTCAAGCGCTCGTTGAAGTCGCTTGCCGACGCCGGACAGGCGTCGCAGGTCATCGTCAACGATCGTGCCCACAGCGAGTTCTTTTCCACGATTGCGGAACTGGGCGTCGTCGGCGTCGTTTGCCTTCTCCTCGTGTATTTTGGGCCGATGTTGTATTTTCTCAGGAACTGCAAGTCGACGGACAGCACGGTGTCGACCGCCGCTTATTGCGGCCTTGCGATCACGGGCTCGGTCATCATCTTTGGATTCAGCATCGACGTTTTTTCGTTGGTGATGAATGTGTCGCTGGTTGCGTTGCTCTGGGCGACCATGATGGCAATCATCTATCGCGGCACGTGCGTTGAGCGGTCACAGGCGCCGCAGTCGGCGGAGATCGTCGCTGGACGGTGATGGCGTGAACAGCACCGGTGAGGTGACGATCAGACCCCGCTCGCGGGCTCACGGGTAACAGAAGGGAAATTCTTGGAAACGCAGAACACACTACGAAAGACGGTAGGCGGCGCGGAGCGTACCTCGTCGAAAGCGGTCATGACACGCCTCTGGCCGTTCATCAAGCCGCTCATCTGGGTCGTGGTGCTGGCGGTCGTCTCAATGGGCGTGGTTGCCGCGACGGAGGCCGGTATTCCGGCCCTGCTGAAGCCGCTGCTCGACCATGGTTTCGGCGCGCATGGCAGCGACATTGCGAAGTGGTTTGTCCCGGTTGCCGTCATTGGTCTCGCGCTGGTGCGCGGCCTTGCGCAATACGCGTCGGGCTATCTGCTTGCATACGTGTCGAACCGCATCCTCCTGCAACTGCGGCTGGAAATGTTCCAGCGCATGATTCATACGAGCGCGTCGTTCTTCCAGCGCGAGACTGCAAGCACGGTGATCAATGCCATCGTGTTCGAGGTCAACCAGATCCTCAACGTCCTGATGGGCGTGATGGTCACGCTGGTTCGCGACTCGCTGACGGTCATCTTCCTGCTGGGTTATCTGTTTTATCTGAACTGGCGCCTCACGTTGATCGTGGCCGTGATCCTGCCTGGCATCGGCTGGCTCGTCAGCAAGATCAACCGCCGGTTGCGGCAGCTTAACCGCGAGCATCAGACACTGACCAATGAGCTCTCGTACATCGTCGAGGAAACCGTCGGCGGCTATAAGGTCGTCAAGGTTCATAACGGCGAGTCGTACGAAATAGATCGCTTCACGGCCATGAGCAAGCGCCTGAGGGGCTACGCGATGCGTATGTCTATTTCGGGGGGGCTCGCCCAGCCACTCACGCAATTTCTCGCGTCTATCGCGCTGGCGATCGTCATCACCATTGCCGTGGTCCAGTCGGCGAGCGACCAGACCACGGTCGGCGGTTTCGTCGCATTCGTCACCTCGATGCTGCTGGTCATTTCGCCGCTAAAGCACCTGATTGACGTCAATCAGCCGTTGCAGCGCGGCATGACCGCCGCCGAGCTGATTTTCGGCCTGATCGATGAACCGGAAGAACCGCAGGGCGGCGATCGCAGGCTGCACGATGCGCGCGGCGAAATCGAATTCCGCGATGTGTCATTCACTTACGGCGAGGTCGACCGCTCCACGCTGGACAGGATTTCGTTCCGGGTCTCGCCGGGCGAAATGGTCGCGCTGGCAGGGCCATCCGGTAGCGGCAAGACGACGCTGGTGAACCTCCTGCCACGCTTTTTCGATCCGACTGGCGGCGCCATTCTGGTCGACGGCGTCCCGATCCCGGAATATGACCTTCATGATCTGCGTAGCCAGATGGCGATGGTCAGCCAGGACGTCGTGCTGTTCAACGATACGATCGCGGCCAACGTGGCATACGGTCACGAGCCGGATCGCGCGCGCGTCGAAGCAGCACTGCGCGCCGCGAATCTGATGGACGCGGTCGCGGCGATGCCCGCCGGGGTCGATACGCTTGTGGGTGGGAACGGGATGCGGTTGTCGGGCGGCCAGCGGCAGCGTCTTGCGATTGCGCGCGCGATCTACAAGGACGCACCAATTCTGATTCTCGACGAAGCGACCTCAGCGCTCGATTCTGAATCGGAACGTCACGTCCAGTCCGCGCTCGAGACCTTGATGAAGGGGCGGACGACGCTTGTCATTGCCCACCGCCTGTCGACAATCGAACGTGCGGACCGGATTCTTGTGCTGGAAGCCGGACAGATCGCGGAACAGGGTAGTCACGAAGAACTGCTCACCAAGGGTGGCCTCTACGCGCATCTGCACCGGATCCAGTATCAGCAGCAGACGACGGCCTGACTCGCAGTCGCGAAACCTTCCGTTCACACCCCCCCGGTCACCAGCGGCAACACCGTCAGATCCGGATGCGTACCATCGACGATACTGCGCCCAACATGAAACGCTTCATATAGCGCATCGTCGCAGGTGGCGAAAGTTTCTTCGCCATCGGCGTGGAAGGGTACGGAATGACCCGGAATCGCCGGATCGGCGCCCGGATGGCAGACGTAGCCGATATATGTGTAAGGCCCGGCCTGGCGGCGCGGCTCGCTTTCCTGAGCGTCCTTCGGAACCGGCGCCGCGTGAATCTCGAAGCCCTCGTACTCGACAATCTGCCAGGGTGCGTGTTCGTCGGACATATTTACCTCCATTGGGGCTGCATCGAGCGGCGCGTCGCCAGGTTTTCCGTGGGGCTTCCCGACTGGGACTTTCCTTGCCCGGCCAACCCCGCCCGGCCGGGACATCAATGCCGATGACGCATGCGATCCCACAGCCGGTGACCGTCGAACCGGTTCCGCTCCCGGTGCTGTTCGTGAAGTGCCCGATGGTCGCGCCGGTAACGCGACGCGACGAGCAACACGGCGACGACGACCGCCGCCAGTCCCACTACGATGCTGACCATCGATTCAGCCATGGCAGCCTCCGTCCTGATCAACGTCATGCAAGAATTCTAGGTGATCCGCAGGCAAACGCGTGACGCTCGACCGGCCCCGCGCCGCGAACTACGGCTTGATCACGCCAAGTTGCTTCTGCAGCGTCAGGTTGTCCTCCAGATGCCCGTTTTCGACAATCCGGCCATCTTTCACGCGATACAGATCGAACGCCTGGAAATCGCCGGTCTGGCCCTCATCGTAAGAACGCGTTGTTAAAGACGACGAGCGCATTCTCTACCGATCAGTCGTGTTTGATAATCGGGCCATCGATTGAAGGATTATTCAGAATAAATTGAATATTATCCATCCGGCCGTTCGGACAACCGGCAGGACTGCAACCCCAGCGACAGCGACTTTCTAGCTGTGGCTGACGAGTTCGTGCGGTATCGCTGTGTGATCAGGCGCCGGCGTGGCCGTGCTTCCTGGAATGCCATTGCTGACAAACTCGTCCAGTTGCAGCAGCAGACTGTCGATCAGGCAGAGTTGGGCTTTGGAAAGATGTTCGGCGTCGAGTAGCCGGTGGAGGCGCTTTCGCCAGTAGGCCGGCGGCAGGATGGGCCCGCCGAGATCCCCGTGCAACGATGGCCGCATCACGCGCGTGATGTGCGCGATGTCCTGGTCGATCAAGGTCATCATGTGTTGCCCCCCATGACGCTTCGTTTATGTTGGTCGGTGACCTGTTTTGCTTTTACGTCTGAGGATTACTGTAGAACGAATTTGGCGTTCTGCCAACCATCTCAATAAAAAACTGTTGGGAATCGGATGGGGTGTCTGTGCGTGAGTCAACGCTGCGCCGCTTCGCGGAACCTCACATCAAGACGATATCGTACTGTTCCTGACTCAGATTCGACTCCACCTGCAACGACACCGGCTTGCCGATAAAGTCGATCAGCATCGCCAGATGCTGTGATTCTTCTTCGAGAAAGAGATCGATCACCTGCTGCGAAGCGACCACGCGAAACTCGCGCGGATTGAACTGGCGCGACTCGCGCAGAATCTCGCGCAGCACGTCGTAGCACACGGTGCGCGGTGTCTTGACCTGACCCTTGCCCTGACACACCGGGCAAGGCTCGCACAGCACATGTGCGAGCGATTCGCGGGTGCGCTTGCGCGTCATTTCCACGAGACCCAGTTGCGAAAACCCGTTCACGGTCACGCGCGTCCGGTCGCGCGACAGCGCCTTCTTCAGTTCACCGAGCACCTGTTCGCGATGCTCGACGTTTTCCATATCGATGAAGTCGATGATGATCACGCCGCCCAGATTGCGCAGGCGCAACTGTCGCGCGATGGTGTGCGCGGCTTCAAGGTTGGTCTTGAAGATCGTATCGTCGAAGTTGCGTGCGCCGACGTAGCCGCCGGTGTTCACGTCGATGGTCGTCATCGCTTCGGTCTGGTCGATCACCAGATAGCCGCCCGATTTCAGATCGACGCGCCGCGACAGGGCGCGCTGGATTTCCGTCTCGATGTTGTACAGGTCGAAGAGCGGTCGCTCGCCTGCGTAGTGATGCAGCTTCGACGACACCGCTGGCGTGAACTCCGCTGCGAATTCCGTCAGCATCTGGAACGTTTCGCGTGAATCGACCTGGATGCGCGATGTCTCGTCATTGACGAAGTCGCGCAGCACGCGTTGCGCCAGATTCAGATCCTGATAGAGGAGGCTTGTCGGCGGCAGGCGCTGACCCTGCGCCACGATCGTCGTCCACGTCTTGCGCAGATACGCGACGTCGGCGGCGAGCTCTTCGCTCGTCGAATCTTCGGCGATGGTGCGCACGATATAGCCGCCTTTCTCATCGGCGGGCAGCACGGCGGTCAGGCGCGCACGGATCGCTTCGCGCTCGGCTTCGCTTTCGATCTTCTGCGAGATGCCAATATGCGGTTCCTGCGGCAGATACACGAGCGTACGACCCGCGATACTGACCTGCGTCGAGAGTCGCGCGCCCTTGGTGCCAATCGGATCCTTCACGACCTGCACCATCAGCGACTGACCTTCGAATACGATCTTTTCGATCGGCTGATGCGGCGCCTGATGTTGCGGTTCGCCCGCGATGCGCGGATGCCAGATATCGGCCACATGAAGGAATGCGGCGCGTTCGAGTCCGATATCGATGAAGGCCGATTGCATGCCTGGCAGCACGCGTACCACCTTGCCGAGATACACATTGCCGACGCGGCCACGCGAGAGCGTGCGCTCGACATGAAGCTCCTGCACAGCGCCTTGCTGGACGAGCGCGACGCGCGTTTCCTGGGGCGTGACGTTGATCAGGATTTCTTCATTCATGGTCTTGTTCTAGAAGTCGATGCGCGCTGCACGAAGGAGGGCAGCGGTTTCAAAAAGCGGCAAACCCATGATACCTGAATAGGACCCGTCGATATGCTCGATAAACTCGGCGGCGCGGCCTTGCACGCCGTAAGCGCCAGCCTTGCCGAGCGGCTCGCCGGTGGCGACGTAGCGGCGCAGCGCGTCGGGCTGCACGGCAGCGAAACGCACGCGCGAAGTCGAAAGCACAGCGGGCAGTAACGCGCCGTCCGCAGCGATAACGGCGACTGCGGTCAGTACTTCATGGTCGCGTCCGGCGAGACGTGTGAGCATCGCGACGGCATCATCGGCATCGACGGGTTTGCCGAGGATCGCATCGTCGATCGTGACGGTTGTGTCCGCAACCAGAATCGGCGCGTTCGCATGGCCGCCCGCGACCAGTCGCGCGCGTGCCGCTTCCGCCTTCGCGACGCATACGCGCATCACGTAATGGTGCGCGAGTTCAAGAGGCAGTTCGGCTTCGAGCGCTTCGGCGTCTTCGTCGGGGCGCGGCAGCAGCAATTCGAAGCGCACGCCGAGTTGCTGCAGCAGCTCCTGACGACGCGGACTTTGCGAAGCGAGATAAACGAAGGGATGAAGCGCAGCGGACGACGAAGGCATGTACGGATCTCGTTAATCTCGTTAGAGCAAATCGCATGAGGCGCATGAAAGCGACCGGAGCGAAACGGGACCGTCACACTGTGGGATCGAGGTCAGAGGCTAGCGGTCGCCCGGCGCTCACGCGCGGTGATAGGGATGATTTTGCGTGATGGTCCACGCCCGGTAAAGCTGTTCGGCGAGCAGCACGCGGACCATCGCATGCGGGAGTGTCAGACTGGAGACGCGCAGCATCATATCGGCGCGTGCTTTCAGCTCAGGATCGAGCCCGTCCGCACCGCCGATCAGAAACGCGACGTCGCGCCCATCCTGCTGCCAGCCGGGCAGGGCGCCCGCCAGCTGCATCGTGGTCCAGTCGCGGCCGCGTTCGTCGAGCGCGACGATGCGCGCGTTCTTCGGCAACGCGGCTTCGATCCTGACACGCTCGGCAGCCATCACGCTCCCGGCCGGGCGGCCCGACGAACGCTGCTCCGGCTTGATCTCGCGTAGCTCGATGCGCAGCTCGGGTGGCATGCGCTTCGCGTACTCGTCGAAACCGGTGGCGATCCAGTCCGGCATCTTGTGGCCGACGGCGAGGATATGCAGCTTCACAGCAGCGTCCTGCCAGCGATCAGCGACGGCGTGCCGGTGCCTTGCGTGCGGGCTTCGCGGCCGGCGCTTCGTCTTCTTCCTCGTCGTCGAGCGGCTCGCTTGCGCGGGCGCCGCCGAACGGGTTCGGGGTCGACAGCTTGATGCGCACCGGCTTGTCACCCCAGATTTCCTCGAGGTTGTAGTACTGGCGCAGCGCCGGTTGCAGGATGTGTACGACCGCGTCGCCGCAATCGACCAGCACCCATTCGCCGATGTCCTCGCCCTCGGTGCTGATCACGTCGCCGCCGCTTTCCTTGACCTTTTCACGCACGCTGGAGGCAAGCGACTTGGTCTGCCGGTTCGACGTACCGCTCGCGACAATCACGCGGTCGAACAGCGAGGTCAGATGGGTGGTGTTGAACACCCTGATGTCTTGCCCTTTCACGTCTTCGAGGGCGTCGACGATCACGCGTTGCAGTTTGCGAATATCCATATTTACCGATGGTACAGATGATGTTGAAGAATATAGTCCCACACGGCTTCAGGGACGTGGCTGACTGCGCTGTCCAGGATGTTGCCGCCCGCGTGGTGCTGGAGCCGCTCGCGCAGATGCGAGCGGATGTCGGTGGCCGAAACGTCGAACGCAAGCGTCGTATCGATCAGCAGATGGCCGCAGGGGGTTCCCTGCAAAACTTCCGCGCTGGCCTTGCGCGCGGCGATCTCGTCGGCCACCACTGGCGGGATCGTCGTCAATTCAAAACCGGGCCGCGTCGCTGCGCAGATGTGCGCGTAGTCGAAGAGCCGTTTCCAGTCGCGCCACGTGTCGAGATGCACGAGCTGATCGGCGCCGACCAGGAGCGACAGCGAGACGTCCGCGCCTTCGCGTTCACGCCAGCGTTGCAGCGTATCGACGGTGTAGGTCGGACCGTGGTGCTCGATTTCATCGGTCGCGACGCTCACCTTAACGCCCGGCAGCACGAGCGATCGGGACGCCGCGCGCGTCATCGCGAGCCGGTGTTTGGCCGCCGACACGTCCGCTTTCTGCCACGGCTGGCCCGCGGGCAGCAGCACGAGTTCGGTCAGACGCAACACGTCGGCGAAACGCCGCGCGAGCGCGAGGTGGCCGTCGTGGATCGGATCGAAGGTGCCGCCGAGCAGACCAATCCGGCGAGGCAGCGCGACAGGATGAGCGTTCGGATTCAGGTGCGGGTCCTTTCGTGACGGTGACGGTGCGTTCAGGCTGACTGGCGGGCGACGGCCGGGCTCAGACCCACTCGCGCGGCACGAGAAAATCGGAATACAGGCGCGCTTCCGGCGTGCCCGGCTCGGGCTGCCAGTTATAGCGCCAGTTCACCACAGGCGGCATCGATATCAGGATCGATTCGGTGCGTCCACCGCTTTGTAGCCCAAACAGTGTGCCACGGTCGAAGACCAGGTTGAACTCGACATAACGGCCACGTCGGTACGCCTGGAAATCGCGCTCCGCTTTGCCATACGGTTGCGAACGGCGCTTTTCGATGATCGGCATATACGCCTTCAGGAACGCATCGCCGACGCTTTTCAGCATCTCGAACGAACGGTCAAAGCCAGGTTCAGCGAAGTCGTCGAAGAAAATCCCGCCGATGCCGCGCGTTTCGTTGCGGTGCTTCAGGAAGAAATACTCGTCGCACCATTGCTTGAAGCGCGGGTACAGGTCCGCGCCGTACGGCTGCAGCGAATCGCGGCAAACCTGGTGAAAATGCCGCGCGTCTTCCTCGTAGCCGTAGTAGGGCGTCAGGTCCATGCCGCCGCCGAACCAGAAAACAGGCGCTTCGCCGGGTTTCGTCGCAATCAGCATACGCACGTTCATGTGCACGGTCGGGCAATACGGATTGTGCGGATGCAGCACGAGCGACACGCCCATCGCTTCAAAACCGCGTCCGGCGAGCTGCGGTCGTGCCGCGCTGGCCGAGCCCGGCAATGCATCGCCGGCCACATCCGAAAAACCGATGCCCGCGCGCTCGAAGAAGTTGCCGCCTTCCAGAATCCGCGTGCAGCCGCCGCCGCGCAGCTTCTCGCCGGGCGCGCGCTGCCACGTATCGGTGGCGAAAGGCGTACCGTCGAAAGCGCCGAGTGTATCGGCGATGTGCGTCTGCAGGCCCTGAAGCCACACGCGGACGGCCTGTACGTCACAGGTTGAATCGGTCATGGATGTTGATCTGCGGCCGGATAGTCAGGCCACGGGTTCATGAATGGGCGGTGATGAGGCGGGTGGGGCGTCCGGAAATCCAACCCGGAAATTCTCCCGGGAATTCACCCCGACGCGCCGCCTGAATCGATTTGCAGCGGGCGGCAGAGAGCGCCACCGGTCAAGCCGCTACACCGCGGGACACCCCGAAGTGTAGCGTTCCCTGCGAAGAGCGCCATGCTGCGCTGCGGGTTCAGTGCTTGCGGTTGACCGCGCGATAACCGATGTCGCGACGGTACTGCATGCCGTCGAACGAGATCTGGTTGATCGTTTCGTACGCAACCGACTGCGCGCTGCGCACCGAATCCGCGAGGCCCACCACACACAGCACGCGCCCGCCCGACGTCACGAGCTTGCCGTCCTTCAGTGTCGTGCCTGCGTGGAACGTCACTGAATCGACGGCTTCAGGCGGAATGTCGCCGATGCGGTCGCCCTTCCTCGGCGTGTCCGGATAGTTGTGCGCGGCCAGCACGACGCCGAGCGCCGTCCGGCGATCCCACTCCAGTTCGACCGTATCGAGCGTGCCCGCGATCGCCTGTTCGACGACCTTCGAAAAATCGCCCTTCAGACGCGCCATGATCGGCTGCGTTTCCGGGTCGCCCATGCGGCAGTTGAATTCGAGCGTTTTCGGGTTGCCCTGCGCGTCGATCATCAGGCCGGCGTACAGGAAGCCGGTAAAGCGGATGCCTTCCCTTTCCATCCCACGCACGGTCGGCAGAATGATCTCGCGCATCACGCGAGCATGCAGTTGCGGCGTGACGATCGGCGCGGGCGAGTACGCGCCCATGCCGCCCGTGTTCGGGCCCTGATCGGCGTCCAAGAGACGCTTGTGATCCTGGCTCGATGCGAGCGCCAGCACGTGCTTGCCGTCGACCATCACGATGAAGCTCGCTTCCTCGCCTTCCAGGAATTCTTCGATCACGACGCGCGCGCCGGCATCGCCGAGCTTGTTGTCCGACAGCATCATGTCGACGGCGGTGTGCGCCTCTTCAAGCGTGGTCGCGACCACGACGCCCTTGCCGGCGGCGAGGCCGTCCGCCTTGATGACGATCGGCGCGCCCTTCGAATCCAGATACGCGTGCGCGGCGGCGACATCGGCGAAGGTTTCGTATTCGGCGGTCGGAATCGCGTGACGCTTCATGAAGCCCTTCGCGAAATCCTTCGAGCTTTCGAGCTGCGCAGCTTCCCTCGACGGCCCGAAAATCTTCAGACCACGCGAGCGGAACAGATTCACGATGCCTGCGGCGAGCGGCGTTTCCGGCCCGACCAGCGTGAAGGCGATCTGTTCTTTCTCGACGAAATCCGCAAGCTCGTTCAGATCGGTGATATCGACGTTGCGCAGACGCTCGTCCTGCGCGGTGCCGCCGTTGCCCGGGGCAACGTAGACAAGCTGAACGCGCGGCGACTGCGCGAGCTTCCATGCGAGCGCGTGTTCGCGACCGCCGGACCCGACGACGAGTAACTTCATGTGATTCCCCGAAGACTAAAAAACAGTGACGGCCGACGCGCCTGCGTCAGCCGTGGTTTGCCGCAATAACTGCACTCAACGCAACCGCTGCAGGACGCGCGCGAACCGGGCGGCGCATCGCACAGCAGCCTCGCACAGCGCGGGCGCGGCGCCGGCGGGCGGCGCGCAGAGGGCGCCCGGCCGGCTGTGCCGCGCACCACGCTCATTCGTCGGCGATGGCTGCGTTTGTATAGACTTCCTGCACGTCGTCCAGATTTTCCAGGGCGTCGAGCAGTTTCTGCATTTTTGCCGCGTCGTCGCCGGTGAATTCGACTTCCGTCTGCGGCTTCATCGTGACTTCAGCGACTTCTGCCTTGAAGCCGGCGGCTTCCAGTGCAGCCTTCACCTTCGGGAAATCGTTTGCCGGGCAGACGACTTCGATGCTGCCGTCTTCGTTCGTGACGACATCATCGGCGCCGGCTTCGAGCGCGGCTTCCATCAACTTGTCTTCCGGCGTGCCGGGTGCGAACAGGAACTGGCCGACGTGATCGAACATGAACGACACCGAGCCGTCCGTGCCCATGTTGCCGCCGAACTTCGAGAACGCGTGGCGAACTTCCGCGACGGTGCGCGTGCGGTTGTCGGTCATCGTATCGACAATGATCGCCGCGCCGCCGATGCCGTAGCCTTCGTAGCGGATTTCTTCGTAGTTTGCGCCGTCGACGCCACCCACGCCACGCTGGATCGCGCGGTTGATGTTGTCCTTCGGCATGTTGGCGTCGTACGCCTTGTCGACAGCGAGCCGCAGACGCGGATTCGTGTCGGCATCGCCGCCGCCCATGCGGGCTGCGACCTGAATTTCCTTGATCAGCCGCGTCCAGATCTTGCCGCGTTTGGCATCGGTCGCCGCTTTCTTATGCTTGATGTTGGCCCATTTCGAATGACCCGCCATTACTTTCTCCGTCGCATGCGCCGGACGGGCGCACGCATTAATCCGATTTGTCGATGCGTTTTCGCTGCTTGATCACGCACGCGCGAGGCGCGCTTCACAGGTACGCGAGAGGTTCGAGGCCGGTTCGGGGCCGGTTCGCGCCGCGTGATGAGCGGATTCGAATTTTATCATGCCGGCGCGAGGCGGCAGGGGGTAAGGACGGGGAAATGCCGTCAAACCCCCGGCGCGCAGAGGACGAAGATCGACCCGGTCGCATCGGCGTTCGCGGCGCTGGGCAGGCGCCTCGGGTTTTCCGTGGTGCCGGCCTGACGCCGGCGCCAACCCTCAGTTCTTCGTCCCAAACAACCGGTCGCCGGCATCGCCCAGACCGGGCACGATGTACGCGTGCTCGTTCAGATGCGAATCCAGCGAAGCGACATACAGCTTCACGTCCGGATGCGCGTCCTGGAACACCTGGACGCCCTCCGGCGCGGCCACCAGCGCGAGGAACATGATGTTTTCGCCCGGCACGTTGCGGCGCTTGAGCACATCGACCGCGTGCACCGCCGAATTGCCGGTCGCGACCATCGGATCGCACAGGATGAAGATCCGGTCTTCCAGATCCGGCAGGCGCACCAGATATTCGACCGGCCGGTGATCGTCCGCCCGGTACACGCCGATATGGCCGACGCGCGCCGACGGAATCAGTTCCAGCAGCCCGTCCGACATGCCGATGCCCGCCCGCAGCACCGGCACGATCGCCAGCTTCTTGCCGGCGATCACCGGCGCGTCGATGTCGACCAGCGGCGTCGAGACCGGGCGCGTCGTCATCGGCAGGTTGCGGGTGATTTCGTAGCCCATCAGCAGCGTAATCTCGCGCAGCAGCTCGCGGAACGTGCGTGTCGATGTGTCCCGGTCGCGCATATGCGACAGCTTGTGCTGGATCAGCGGGTGATCGAGGATGAAAAGATTGGGAAAACGGCTGTCCTGTGTCATGGCTGTGGGCGCAAGCGGCGGCAAGAGGGATCGGCTGGCACGTCTGCGGCGCCGGAAAACCGGCCGGCCGCGCGCACCACGGCTGCAAGTTTACCGAAAGTGTCGCCGGAAGATACCGGAGATTGCGAGGCAAGCCCCGGCAGCGCGCCCGCGATTCTTCTAGAATCGGGGCATCAGTACGGCGCGATGGGTGCTACACGAGGCAGACGCGGCGCGCCGGCCCTGGCAAAACCATCATTCCATTTCCCACACTGAACAGAAAGGACACGCACATGGACATGGGCATCGCAGGACGGACCGCGCTGGTGTGCGCGGCGAGCAAGGGTCTCGGGCGCGGCTGCGCCGAAGCGCTCGCCGCCGAAGGCGTGAACCTGGTGATCGTCGCGCGCACGGCGGCGACGCTCGAAGCCACAGCCGCCGACATCCGCAAGAACACGGGCGTCGAGGTCAAAGCGGTCGCCTGCGACATCACCACGGCCGAAGGCCGCGCCGTGGCAATCGCCGCGTGTCCGCAGCCGGATATCCTCGTCAACAACGCGGGCGGCCCGCCGTCGGGCGACTTCCGCCAGTTCACACACGAAGACTGGATTCGCGCGCTCGAAGCCAACATGCTGACGCCGATCGAACTGATGCGCGCGACGATCGACGGCATGATCGGCCGCAATTTTGGACGCATCGTCAATATCACGAGCTCGGCGGTCAAGGCGCCGATCGACGTGCTCGGACTGTCGAACGGCGCGCGCTCGGGGCTGACGGGCTTCGTCGCGGGCCTCGCGCGCAAGGTCGCGCCGCAGGGCGTGACGATCAACAATCTGCTGCCGGGCATGTTCGATACCGACCGCATCGTCACGACGATCGAGGCGCAGGCTAAGGCGCATGACATCTCGATCGAAGAATCGCGCAAGCGCCGGATGGCGGCGATTCCCGTGGGGCGCTTCGGCACGTCCGACGAATTCGGCCGCGCCTGCGCGTTCCTGTGCAGCACCCATGCCGGTTACATTACCGGCCAGAACTGGCTGATCGACGGCGGCGCCTATCCGGGCACGTTCTAGAAAACCGCCGCTGTCGCTGTTCAAGGCTGTCGAAGCAACACCCAACCATAACAACACACTGAGGAGTATCGCTTCATGACAACCCGCGTCGCGCTGATCGCGCACGATCACAAGAAGGATGACATCGTCCAGCTCGCCGGCGAATACGTCGATACGCTCGCGCGTTGCGAACTCGTCGCGACAGGCACGACCGGCTCGCGCATCGCCGCGGCGCACGGTCTGACGGTCGAGCGGATGCTGTCGGGCCCGCACGGCGGCGACCTGCAGATCGGCGCGCAGCTCGCCGAAGGCAAGGTCGACATGGTGATCTTCCTGCGCGACCCCATGACGCCGCAGCCGCACGAACCCGATATCAACGCGCTGGTGCGCGCCTGCGACGTGCACAACATCCCGTGCGCAACGAACATCTCGACCGCGCGGATGATTCTCGACGTGCTGACGCTGCGTCTCACGCAGAAGATCTGACGCCGTCTTTCCCGGACAATTTTCAGGTAAATCGCAACATCAGGAGACAGCATGGCCAAAGCGATCCGATTCGACAAGACGGGCGGCCCGGAAGTGATGAAGTGGGTCGACGTCGAGGTGGGCAAGCCGGGCGAGGGCGAGATCCGTATCAAGCAGCATGCGGTCGGCCTCAACTACATCGACATCTACTTCCGTACGGGCCTGTATCCGCTGCCGCTGCCGGGTGGCCTCGGCATGGAAGCCGCGGGCGAGGTGACGGAAGTCGGCGCGGGCGTGAAGGACGTGAAGGCGGGCGACCGTGTTGCCTACGTCGCGCGTCCACCAGGCGCATATGCGCAGGAGCGCGTGCTGCCCGCCGCGCAGGTCGTGAAGCTGCCGGACGCGATCAGCTATGAAGACGCCGCATCGGTCATGCTGCAAGGCCTGACCGCGCAGTATCTTTTGCGGCGCACGTACCCGGTGAAAGCCGGTGACACGATCCTGATCCAGGCTGCTGCGGGCGGCGTTGGTCTGCTTGCATGCCAGTGGGCGAAAGCGCTGGGCGCGACGGTGATCGGCACGGTCGGCTCCGACGAAAAAGCGGAAATCGCGAAAGCGCACGGCTGCGATCATCCGATCGTCTACACACGCGAGAACTTCACGAAGCGCGTGCGCGAGATCACGAACGGCGCGGGCGTGCCGGTCGTCTACGATTCGATCGGCAAGGACACGTTTACGGCCTCGCTCGACTGCCTCGCGCCACTTGGGATGTTCGTGAGCTTCGGCAACGCATCGGGACCGCTGCCGCCGATCGATTCGTCCGAATTCGCCGGACGGGGTTCGCTGTTCTTCACACGGCCGACACTCTTTACGTACATCGGCAAGCGCGCCGACTATGACGCAATGGCCGCGGAACTCTTCGATGTGCTCGTGACGGGCAAGGTGAAGACGAGCGTGAACCAGCGTTACGCGTTGCCTGATGTGGCAAAGGCGCACGCCGATCTCGAAGGCCGGCGCACGACGGGTTCGACGGTTTTGCTGCCTTGACGTAACGTATGTGACATACGCGACAAAGCAGTAAGAAGCAGTAAAAGCAGAACGCACAAAGGCCGCGCCCCGGAAACCGGGCGCGGCCTTTGTACGTTTACGCGTTTTTTATACGACGACTGACAGCTTTGACCCGTCCTTTACGCCGATCGGCATATCTTGGCAGCCATCCAAAGTCCGTACATGGAGAATTCTAAATGGATGTGCTGTACATCGGGGGCCTGGTGCTTTTCTCAGCGCTGACCTTTGCATTGATCGCCGGCTGCGAGAAGTTGATGCAGTTCCGCCGTGGCCAGGGAGTGCGCTCATGACCTGGATCCTGTGGCTTTCGGGCACGGCAACAGCGTTGCTGTTCGCCTATCTCGTCTATGCGCTGCTGCGCGCGGAGGACATTGAATGAACTCGAACAATGTCCTGCAAAGCGTCCTCTTTCTCGTCGTCCTGCTGGCCGCGGCCGTGCCCGTCTCGCGCTACATCACGAAGGTGATGGATGGCACCTCGCGCGCCGTGCGTTTCGGCGGTCCGATCGAGCGGTTGCTGTATCGCATCGCGGGCGTCGATCCGTCGACGGAAATGAGCTGGAAACATTACGCGATCGCAACGCTCGCGTTCAACGTGTTCGGCGTCGCATTCCTGTACCTGCTGCTGCGCGTGCAGGGCTGGTTGCCGGGCAATCCGCAGCAGTTCAGCGCGATGACCGCCGACGGCGCGTTCAACACGGCCGTCAGCTTTGTCACTAACACGAACTGGCAGGATTACTCGCCGGAACAGACCGTTGGCTATCTCGCGCAGATGCTCGGCTTCACGGTGCAGAACTTCCTGTCTGCGGCAACGGGCATCGTCGTGGTGATCGCGTTGATCCGCGGTTTCGCGCGGCATACGGCGCAGACCATCGGCAACTTCTGGGTCGATATCACGCGGGTCACGATGTACGTGCTCCTGCCGATGTCGATCGTGATCGCCGGGCTGTTCATGAGCCAGGGCGTGATCCAGAACTTCAAGTCGTATCAGGACGTGCCGACGCTGCAAACCACGACCTACGCCGCGCCGAAGCTCGACGCGCAAGGCAATCCGGTGAAGGACGCGAAGGGTAATCCGGTCACGGTCGATACGCCGGTGAAGACGCAGACCATCGCCATGGGTCCGGTGGCTTCGCAGGAAGCGATCAAGATGCTCGGCACGAACGGTGGCGGCTTCTTCAACGGCAACTCGGCGCATCCGTATGAAAACCCGACGCCGTTCGCCAACTTCCTGCAGATCTTCTCGATGCTGCTGATTCCGGCGTCGCTGTGTCTCGTGTTCGGACAGATGATCGCGGACCGCAAGCAGGGCATCGCCGTGCTCGCCGTGATGGCGATCGCGTTTGCTGTCTGCGTGGCCGGTGAAATCGGCTCTGAACAGAGCGGCAATCCGGCGTTGACTGCATTGCACGTCGACCAGTCGGCCAGCGCGCTGCAGGCGGGCGGCAATATGGAAGGCAAGGAAACACGCTTCGGTATCGCGCAGTCCGGCATCTTTACAGTGGCCACGACCGCGGCTTCGTGCGGTGCGGTCAACACCATGCACGATTCACTGACACCGCTCGGCGGCCTGATTCCGATGCTGCTGATCCAGCTCGGCGAAGTGATCTTCGGTGGCGTCGGTTCCGGTCTATACGGGATGCTCGTATTCGCGCTGCTCGCCGTGTTCGTCGCGGGGCTGATGATCGGCCGCACGCCGGAATACGTCGGCAAGAAGATCGAATCGTACGAGATGAAGATGGTGTCGATCGTCGTGCTGCTGACGCCGCTGCTCGTGCTCGTCGGCACCTCGATCGCGGTGCTCACGGATGCAGGCAGGGCCGGTATCGCGAACCCCGGTGCGCACGGTTTCTCCGAAATCCTCTACGCGTTCAGTTCCGCTGCGAACAACAACGGCAGCGCATTCGCTGGCCTGACTGTGAGCACGCCGTTCTACAACTGGCTCCTCGGTATCGCGATGTGGTTTGGCCGCTTCGGCTCGATCGTGCCGGTGCTGGCGATTGCCGGTTCGCTCGCCGCGAAGAAGCGCATCGCCGTAACGGGCGGCACGCTGCCGACGCACGGTCCGCTGTTCGTGGTCCTGCTGCTGGGCACCGTGCTGCTGGTAGGCGCGCTGACGTATGTGCCTGCCCTTGCGCTCGGGCCCGGTGTCGAACATCTGATGATGATCGTCGGCCATTGATGTGGCATTTCACTGGAATTCGGACAAAAGAAAATGACTGACCATTCTGCAACCCGGTCCATGTTCGACCCGGCGCTGGTGCGCCCGGCGATCGCGGACTCTTTCAGAAAACTCACGCCGCGCACGCAGTTCCGCAACCCCGTGATGTTTTGTGTGTACGTCGGCAGCATCCTGACGACGATCCTCTGGATCGCCGCGCTAGCCGGCGAGGCCGAGGCGCCCGCGGGCTTCATTCTCGCGATCACGCTGTGGCTGTGGTTCACGGTGCTGTTCGCGAACTTCGCGGAGGCGCTGGCTGAAGGCCGTTCGAAGGCCCAGGCCGCGTCGCTGCGTAGCGCGAAGAAAGACGTGATGGCGAAGAAGCTCAACGAGCCGCATCCGAAGTCGCCGATCCGCATCATGACGGCTACCGATCTGCGCCGCGGAGACGTCGTGCTGGTCGAAACCGGCGACGTGATTCCGGCCGATGGCGAAGTGATCGAAGGCGTCGCATCGGTCGACGAATCGGCGATCACGGGCGAATCCGCACCGGTGATCCGCGAGTCGGGCGGCGACTTCTCGTCGGTGACGGGCGGCACGCGCGTGCTGTCGGACTGGATCGTCGTGCGTGTCACCGCGAATCCGGGTGAGGCGTTCCTCGACCGCATGATCGCGATGGTCGAAGGCGCAAAGCGTCAGAAGACGCCGAACGAAATCGCCCTGACGATCCTGCTCGTCGCGCTGACGATCGTGATGCTGCTCGCCACCGCGACGCTGCTGCCGTTCTCGATGTTCTCCGTCGAAGCCGCGAAGATGGGTCACGTGGTGACGATTACGGCGCTGGTCGCGCTGCTGGTGTGCCTGATCCCGACCACCATCGGCGGTCTGTTGTCCGCGATCGGCGTGGCCGGCATGAGCCGCATGATGCAGGCCAACGTGATCGCCACCTCGGGCCGCGCGGTGGAAGCCGCCGGCGACGTCGACGTGCTGCTGCTCGACAAGACCGGCACGATCACGCTGGGCAACCGTCAGGCGTCGCTGTTCCTGCCTGCGCCGGGTGTGACGGAAGAAGCGCTCGCAGATGCCGCGCAACTGTCGTCGCTTTCCGACGAAACGCCGGAAGGCCGCAGCATCGTCGTGCTCGCGAAACAGCGCTTCAACATCCGCCAGCGCGACCTGGCAACGCTGCATCCGGTGTTTCTCTCGTTCAGCGCGCAGACCCGGATGAGCGGTGTCGACCTGTCCCCCACGGGGACTTCCTCCGGGGCGCCGGGCCGCGAGATCCGCAAGGGCGCCGCCGATGCCATCAAGCACTACGTCGAAGCCCATGGCGGCCGTTATCCGACTGAAGTCAGCAACGCCGTCGCCGAAGTTGCACGCCGTGGCAGCACGCCGCTCGTCGTTGCCGAACAGGTCGAAGGCGCTGCACGCGTGCTGGGCGTGATCGAACTGAAGGACGTGGTGAAGGGCGGCATCAAGGAACGCTTTGCCGAACTGCGCAAGATGGGCATCAAGACGGTGATGGTGACCGGCGACAATCGTCTGACCGCCGCGGCCATCGCAGCCGAAGCGGGCGTCGACGATTTCCTCGCCGAAGCCACGCCGGAAGCGAAGCTGTCGACGATCCGCGCGCACCAGGCCGAAGGGCGTCTTGTCGCGATGACCGGCGACGGCACCAACGACGCCCCGGCGCTCGCGCAGGCCGACGTCGCGGTGGCGATGAACACCGGCACGCAGGCCGCGAAGGAAGCCGGCAACATGGTCGACCTCGATTCGAATCCGACCAAGCTGATCGAGATCGTTGAAATCGGCAAGCAGATGCTGATGACGCGCGGTTCGCTCACGACGTTCTCGATTGCCAACGACGTCGCCAAGTACTTCGCGATCATCCCGGCCGCGTTTGCAACGACGTATCCGCAACTGCGGGTGCTCGACGTGATGCATTTGAGCTCGCCGTCGTCGGCCATTCTTTCAGCGGTGATTTTCAACGCGCTGATCATCGTTGCGCTGATTCCGCTTGCGCTCAAAGGCGTGAAGTACCGGCCGCTTGGCGCCGCGTCGCTGCTGCGCCGCAATCTGCTGGTGTACGGGCTGGGCGGCATCCTGCTGCCGTTCCCGTTCATCAAGCTGATCGACATGGTTCTGAACGCATTCGGCTGGGTTTAACCAGACCCGGTCTAAAGGGAATTACTCATCATGAAATCGTTATTTCGTCCGCTGATCGTGATCTTTGCCGTACTCACCGCGGTCACGGGTCTCGCTTATCCCGCTGTCATGACCGCGGTGGGGCAGGCTGCGTTCAACGATCAGGCCAACGGCAGTCTCGTCGAGGCGAACGGAAAGGTGGTCGGCTCGAAGCTGATCGGCCAGCAGTTCGATGCGCCGCAGTACTTCTGGGGCCGTCTGTCGGCAACGTCGCCGATGCCGTACAACGCGCAGGGTTCGTCCGGCTCCAATCTCGGCCCGCTCAACCCGGCGCTCACCGATGAAGTCAAGGGCCGCATCGATGCACTGAAGGCGGCCGGTACCGACATGTCGCAGCCGGTGCCGGTCGATCTGGTGACGTCGTCGGGCAGCGGTCTCGATCCTGAGATCAGCCCGGCTGCGGCGGCGTATCAGATCGACCGCGTCGCGAAAGCGCGCAAGATGAATGTGAACGACGTGCAGGCGCTGGTGGACCGTTATACAAGTGGCCGTCAGTTCGGCATCCTGGGCGAGGCGCGCGTGAACGTGCTGCAATTGAATCTCGCGCTCGACGCTGAGCATCACGGATAAGGTTTTGACGAGAGGCGTGCAGGTGCAGGTGGGGGCGGCGCTGCGGCGCCGCCTTTTGTCTTTCCCACTGAAAGCCCTCAAATTGCAGTTGTCTTGCCGGCGTGCGACCATGCACGGATGACCCGCCGTTCGCGCGCACGCCGCGGCGGCAACATTAAAACGACCACGCATGAACCGACCCGATCCCGACGCGCTCCTCGACAAGCTGCAACGCGAGGAAGCCAGAAGCCTGCGCGGCAAGCTGAAGATTTTCTTCGGCGCGTCGGCGGGCGTGGGGAAAACGTATGCGATGTTGCAGGCCGCGCGCCGCCGCGCCGACGAAGGCGTCGATGTGGTCGTGGGCATTGCGGAGACGCACGGGCGCACGGAGACCGCGGCGCTGCTCGATGGCCTCGATGTGCTGCCGCTCGCGCCCATCGAATATCGTGGCCGCAAGCTCGGCGAATTCGATCTGGACGCTGCGATCGCCCGCAAACCGCAACTGATCCTCGTCGACGAACTCGCGCATTCGAACGTACCGGGCGCACGGCATCTGAAGCGCTGGCAGGATGTCCACGAACTGCTCGATGCCGGCATCGATGTCTACACGACAGTCAACGTCCAGCATCTGGAAAGCCTCAACGATGTGGTGGGCGCGATTACCGGCATCC
This sequence comes from Paraburkholderia sp. GAS334, assembly GCF_050436625.1. Classification (NCBI taxonomy): domain Bacteria; kingdom Pseudomonadati; phylum Pseudomonadota; class Betaproteobacteria; order Burkholderiales; family Burkholderiaceae; genus Paraburkholderia; species Paraburkholderia sp. GAS334. The sequence goes on from NZ_JBNDMO010000011.1 coordinate 186,286, forward strand.
GCGTGTGGGAGACAGTGCCCGACCGCGTGTTCGATGGCGCCGACGAAGTGACGCTTGTCGATCTGCCCGCCGAAGAACTGCTCGACCGGATGCGTGACGGCAAGGTGTATCTGCCGCAGCAGGCCGAGCGCGCGGTGCGCAATTTCTTTCGCAAGGGCAACCTGATCGCGTTGCGCGAACTGGCGTTGCGGCGCACGGCGGATCGCGTCGATGCGCAGATGCGCGAGTATCGCGCCGACCGTTCGATCCAGCGCATCTGGCAGGCGCGCGAACGGCTACTTGTCTGCGTCGGGCCGGGACCGGAAGCGCCGACGCTCGTGCGCGGCGCCGCGCGTCTCGCCGCCAGCCTCAGGGCCGACTGGATCGCCGTCTATGTGGAAACGCCGAAGCTGCAACGCCTGCCCGATGCGCGCCGCGAACGCACGCTCAACGCGTTGAAGCTTGCCGCGGAGATGGGCGCGGAAACCGCGACGCTCGCCGGTAACGATGCCGTCGCTGCGCTGATTGGCTATGCACGCGTGCGTAACGTGTCGAAGCTGGTTGCGGGCGCTTCGTCGCGCTCGGGATTCACACGCTGGATCCGTCGGCCGCTGGGTGACCGGATTGCGGAACGCGCGGGCGATCTCGATCTGACGTTGATCCGTGCGGCGAGCGAGAGCGCTGGAAGCGAACGTCGCAGACCGCTCGATGCCGGCGCAAGCGCCTGGCGCGACGCATTGAGCGCGGCCCGCGAGCGACGCTCGCCGCCGGCTGCGTATGGGTGGGCGCTGGCGATCTGCGCGGTCATCACGCTGGTCGCGAGCCAGCTTGAGAATCGCATCGATCTGACGAACCTCGTCATGCTGTATCTGCTCGGCGTGATTTTCGCGGCGGCGAAACTGGGCCGCGGCCCGGGCGTCGTGCTGTCGTTCCTGAGTGTGGCTGCGTTCGATTTCTTCTTTGTGCCGCCGCGCATGTCGCTGTCCGTGACGGATACGCAATATCTGCTGACGTTCTTCGGCATGCTGCTGACGTCGCTCGTGATCAGCCATCTGACGTCGAGCCTGCGGCGCGAGGCGAGTGTGGCGCGGCGGCGCGAGCAGCGCACGGGCGCGATGTACGAGATGGCGCGCGAGCTCGCCGCCGCGCTTGCGACGGAACAGATCGTCGGCATCGGTAGCCGGCACGTGAGCGACGTGTTCCGGGCGCGTGTCGCGATCCTGCTGCCGGACAGCGCCGATCAGGTGAAGCAGAAGATCGAGGAAACCGACGCCGCCATCACGCTGGAGGGCGCCGCGCTCGATATCGACGTCGGGCAGTGGGTCTACGACCAGCAGAAGCCGGCCGGCCACGGCACCGATACGTTGCCGGCGGCCACGGCGCTGTATCTGCCGTTGAAAGCGCCGATGCGCACGCGTGGCGTGCTCGCCGTCGTGACGCACGACGAGCGTGAACTCGACGTGCCTGAACAGCAGCGCATGCTCGACGCGTTCGCCGCCCAGATTGCGCTGGCGCTCGAACGCGTGCATTACGTCGACATCGCACGCGATGCGCTGGTGAACATGGAATCGGAGCGCCTGCGCAATTCACTGCTGTCGGCGATCTCGCACGATCTGCGCACGCCGCTCACGGCCATCGTCGGTTTTTCGTCGATGCTGGCGCAGTCGCGTGAATCGAACGTCGAGCCGAAACCGGGCGATGACCTCGTGGAATCGATTCACGAAGAAGCGCTGCGGATGACCGGCATCGTCACGAATCTGCTCGACATGGCGCGGCTCCAGGCGGGCGGGCTGCAGCTGAACCGTCAATGGTCGCTGCTCGAAGAGACGGTCGGTGCCGCGCTGCGTGCGTGTCGTCGCGTGCTGGCGCGGCATCCGGTGCAGGTGAAGTTGCCGCTCGATCTGCCGTTGCTTCAACTCGATGCCGTGTTGATGGAGCGTCTCTTTTCGAACCTGTTCGAAAACGCCGCGAAATACGCGCCTCTGGATACGCCGCTCGCGATCGGCGCCGAGCGCATCGAAGAAGACGGTAAACCGTTCGTGCGCGTGAGCGTCGACGACGCCGGCCCCGGTTTGCCGGCCGGCATGGAAGCGCGCGTGTTCGAGAAATTCACGCGCGGCGAGAAGGAATCGGCGAAGCCGGGCATCGGGCTCGGCCTTGCAATCTGCCGTGCGATCGTCGATGCGCACGGCGGTACAATCGGCGCGTTCAATCGCGTGGCGTCCGACGGACGGATCGAAGGCGCGCGCTTCTGGTTCACGCTGCCGGTTGAAACGCCGCCGCCGTCGCCCGAAGGAACGGATGCGCTGGAGTCACTTGAATCGCTTGAATCGCTTGAATCGTTCAATGCGCCTGACGTGATCGAAGACGAAGCCGCATTGAAGACATCGAAAGGCACGCCGCCCGCGAGCGCATCAGCCGTGTCACAGTCCACCATTGCGCACGAAACCGCGGCCGAACCCAAGCCGACTCCAAAGCCCGCCCATGAGTGACCCGAGCATCACCGTCGTCCTGATCGAAGACGAAAAGCAGATCCGCCGGTTCGTGCGCACGTCGCTGGAAGGCGAGGGCATGGCGGTCTATGACGCGGAGACTGGCAAGCAGGGGCTCGTGGAAGCGGCCACGCGCAAACCCGATCTGGTGATCGTCGACCTCGGCCTGCCGGACACGGACGGCCTCGACGTGATCCGCGAACTGCGCGGCTGGAGCGAACTGCCGATCATCGTGCTGTCGGCGCGTACGCAGGAAAGCGAAAAAGTCGCCGCCCTCGACGCGGGCGCCGACGATTACCTGACGAAGCCATTCGGTGTATCGGAACTGCTCGCGCGGATTCGCGCCCACATGCGCCGGCGCAATCACGGCGGCGCGAACGAATCACCGCAGATCCATTTCGGCGAGATCACGGTCGATCTGGCATTGCGTCAGGTCACACGCGAGGGTGCGCCGGTCCACCTGACGCCGCTCGAATACCGCCTGCTGGCAACGCTCGTGCGCCACGCCGGCCGCGTGCTGACGCATCGCCAGTTGCTGCGCGATGTGTGGGGGCCGTCGCACGTCGAAAGTCATCACTATCTGCGCATCTACATGGCGCATCTGCGGCAGAAACTGGAGCGCGACCCGGCCCAGCCCGAACATATCGTGACGGAAACGGGTGTGGGCTACCGGCTGGTCGGCGCCAGCTGATCATATGTTTCTGGATATACCGGACCTGCACGGTCAGATTCATCTTGATATAATTACAGACGTGTAAGGACGACCTTGCACGTTCTGTTCAGCGGGGACGACCCCATTTCATACATGGAGGTCCCTCGTGTCCTGGATTCTTCTTTTGATTGCCGGTTTGCTGGAAGTCGCGTGGGCGGCCGGTCTCAAATCCTCCGAAGGTTTCACCCGCTTCTGGCCGTCGGCGTTCACGATCGTGACGGCGCTCGGCAGCTTCGTCCTCCTCGCGATGGCCATGCGCCAGTTGCCGCTCGGCACGGCTTACGCCGTCTGGACGGGGATCGGCGCGGTTGGCGCCTTCATCTTCGGCATCGTGATGCTGGGCGAAGCGCTGAGCGTGGCGCGCGTCGTCAGCGCGGCGCTGATCGTCTTTGGTCTCGTCGGGCTGAAGCTGTCGTCGGGGCACTGAGCGCATCGGGTGCCCGTTCGTCGACCGTTCTGACGAGTGGGCATCGCGCAACGTTGGCCTAAGGTCCAGGTCGGTCATTCAGCGGGCTGCGAATCAACGTGGCTATAATGAACCCAGATCCAGTCACAAATAGCCTCGCGCGGCTGGTCTGGCGTCGCTTCGGGTCTGATTGACCGCTCTGGCGCAGCGAGATCCGTCATCGTGCCGGCCAGCGCATTTGCCATGCACGTCGCCATTACGGCGCGTGCGAGCGTGAAGCACGGCACGCGCAGCGCGTCAGGAGGCAACCATGCTTGAACCACTTTCGCTCGCAGCAGGCCTCTCATGGGGCAGCGGCTTGCGCCTCTATCTGACCGTGTTGCTGGCGGGTGTCTTCGAACGGCTCGGTCTTATCCATCTTCCCGAAACGCTTTCCGTGCTGTCGTCGCCGTGGGTGATCGGCGCGGCCGCGATCCTGACCGTTGCTGAATTTCTCGCCGACAAGATTCCTGCGGTCGATTCCCTGTGGGACGCGATTCACACGTTCATCCGCATTCCTGCTGGCGCGATGCTCGCTGTTGGCGCGCTCGGTCACGCCGATCCGGCGCTGCTGACAGTCGCGGCGCTCGCCGGCGGCACGCTCGCCGGCACTGCGCATCTGGCCAAGGCGGGCACACGCGCGCTGATCAATCTGTCGCCGGAACCGGTGTCGAATGTGGTGGCTTCGTCGGCGGAAGATGGGCTTGTGTTCGGCGGCCTGCTGCTCGCGCTCTTCGTGCCGTTTCTGTTCCTGCTGCTGCTGACCGGCTTCCTGATGGCGGCCGCGTGGGCGTTGCCGCGCTTGTGGCGCGGCGTGCAGGGCGGCTTTCGCGGGATGGCGAACCACATGGTGTCGCGCCTTGTCAGGAGCCGGCACGATTGAGCGATTCGCAGCGCATTTCGATCAGCATTCCGGCAGGCGAAAGGGCAGCGCGACGGTTCACGCTGTCTGATCTCATCAGGCAGGCCGGGCGCATGACGCTGCGCGACTGGCGCGCCGGCGAACTGACGATGCTGCTGCTCGCGCTGGTGCTCGCGGTCGCGGCACTGTCCAGCGTCGGCTTTCTCGCCGACCGCCTGCATCAAGGTCTCGAACGCGATGCGCGACGGATGATTGCTGCCGATTTCATCGTGCGTGCCGATCATCCGGTCGATCTGCAGTTCAGCCGCGAAGCGCAGGCGCTGAAGCTGAACACGGCGACCACCGCCATTTTCCCGAGCATGATCAGTTCGACGCCGGGTTCGAACGCGAACCAGCCGGTGTCGCGGCTCGCCGCGATCAAGGCCGTATCGGAAGCCTATCCGTTGCGTGGCGCACTGCGCATCGCGCCTGCGCCCGATGCGCCCGACCACGCCGTCAACGCGATTCCGCCGAAGGGCACCGTATGGGTCGATCAGGCGCTGCTCGATGCGTTGAAGTCGCGGGTCGGCGACGCGGTGAAGGTAGGTAGTCGCACATTTACGATTGGCGCGGTCATCACGCGCGAACTGGATCGCGGATTCTCGTTCGTCAATTTCTCGCCGCGCCTGATGCTGCGCGACGACGAAGTCGCGTCGACCGGCCTGATTGCGTACGGCAGTCGCGTGACTTATCGGTTGCTTGTCGCCGGTCCGGACGAAGCCGTCGCGCAATTCGCGCAGTGGTCGCATGAACGCGTCGACGGCGGCAAGATGCGCGGCGTCGCGCTCGAATCACTGCAGGACGGGCAGCCGCAGGTGCGCCAGACGCTCGATCGCGCGAGCCATTTCCTCACCCTCGTTTCACTGCTGACGGCGTTGCTTGCCGCCGTCGCGATTGCGATGGCGGCGGATCGTTATATGCGACGGCATCTCGATGGTTGCGCAGCGATGCGTTGCCTCGGCGTCAGCCAGAAGACGCTGCGCTCGCTCTTCACGCTCGAATTCGTCGGGCTCGGTGTGATGGGTGGTGCGCTCGGCGTGGCGCTTGGATTCGGCGGACATCTCGCGTTGTTGTGGTGGCTCGCGAGCCTGATCGACGTCGCGTTGCCGTGGCCGACCGCGTGGCCCGCACTCGAAGGCATCGCGGCCGGTCTCGTGCTGCTGCTCGGCTTCGCGTTGCCGCTGTTGCTGCCGCTGACGCGCGTGCCGCCCGTGCGGGTGCTGCGTCGCGAGTGGGGCGACGAAGGGCGCATCGCGTGGGCGGCATACGCGCTCGGCATCGTGCTGTTCGCGGCGCTGCTGATCGTCGCTGCAGGCGAACTCAAGCTGGGCGGTATCGTCGCGGGCGGGTTCGCGGGCGGGCTGCTCGTGTTCGCGATCATCGCCCGGCTCGCATTGTGGGGCGCATCGAAGCTCGTGCGCAGCGAGCGTCTGAATGCGGGCATCGGCTGGCGATACGCGCTGGCTTCGCTCGAACGACGCAGCAACGCGAGTGCGTTGCAGATCACGGCGCTCGGCATCGGACTGATGTGCCTGCTGCTGATCGCGATGACGCGCAACGACCTGGTTGCCGGCTGGCGCAAGTCGACGCCGCCGGATGCGCCGAACGAATTCATCATCGATGTCCAGTCCGATCAGCGCGAAGTTGTCACGCAGTATCTGAATGCGCACGGGCTGCCGGGCACCGAACTGTCGCCGATGGTGCGTGGTCGTCTGATTGCCATCAACGGCAAGCCGGTCAATCCCGATTCGTACAAGACCGAAGACGCGCGGCGCCTGGTGGATCGCGAATTCAACCTCTCGTACACGACGAGCCTGCCCGACGACAACCGCATCGAAGCCGGCACGTGGTACGGCGAGGCGACGAAGCCGCAGATTTCGATCGAGCAGGGTCTCGCGAAGATCATCAATGTGAAGCCCGGCGATACGCTGCGCTTCGACGTGACCGGCCTGCAGATCGACGCGCCCGTCACGAGCGTGCGCAAGCTCGACTGGGGCTCGTTCAAGGTTAACTTCTTCGTGCTGATGCCGCCCTCGTCGTTGCAGGACTTTCCTGCGACGTTCATCACGAGCTTCCATCTGGCGCCCGAAAAGCGCGCGACGATCGACGGCCTGATTTCCGCGTATCCGAACCTCACCGCGATCGATACCGGCCCGATTCTCGCCCAGGTGCAACGCGTGTTGCAGCAGGTGATCGGCGCGGTGCAGTTCCTGTTCGCTTTTACGCTCGCGGCGGGCGTGCTGGTGCTGTACGCGGCGCTCGCCGGCACGCGCGACGAGCGTATGCGAGAATCCGCGCTGCTGCGCGCATTGGGCGCGTCGCACCAACAGGTGCGCGCCGTGCAGGTGGCTGAGTTCGTCGCGGTCGGCGCGCTCGCGGGCCTGATGGCGGCGGTGGGTGCGCAGATCATCGGCTGGGTGCTCGCGACGCGCGTCTTCGACTTTCATCTCGACTTCAACCCGTGGCTGCTGCCGACCGGGATCGCTGCGGGCATCGCGTGCGCGGGCATCGGCGGCTGGCTGAGCCTGCGGCATGTCCTGTCGCGTCCGGCACTGCAATCGCTGCGTGACGCCTGAGGCCTCACGTCCGACACGAGGCCGCATCTGATTTTTCGACTTTCTTCTATTTTCACGTATGACTGATCCGATCGACGAAGCGCCCGCTCAAACCACGGCGTTCGAACTCGTGGGCGGCGAGACGCGCGTGCGCGAACTCATCGACCGCTTTTATGACCTGATGGACCTCGAACCGGAATTCGCCGGCATCCGCGCGCTCCATCCGCCGACGCTCGAAGGCTCGCGCGACAAGTTCTTCTGGTTCCTGTGCGGCTGGCTCGGCGGGCCGGATCACTACATCAGCCGCTTTGGGCATCCGCGTCTGCGCGCGCGGCATCTGCCGTTCGCGATCGCGTCGGACGAGCGCGACCAGTGGCTGCGCTGCATGGCGTGGGCGATGGAAGACATTGGGCTACCCGAAGTGCTGCGCGAGCGGCTCCTGCATTCGTTCTTCGAAACCGCGGACTGGATGGTCAACCAGAAATCGTTAGTAAAGAAGATGACGTAAGTCTGAGGGGCCGCGGCTTCGACTTCCTCTAGCCTCCACGAGGCGTCCTGCTGTGCCCGGATAACTGCTGCATCCAGCACTGCTTCGACTTCGCAGAAAAGTTGCAAATCTGCGTCGCCATAGCCCGCTTTCCAAAGCAGATATGCGAGATATGTGACACGGATTATTTCATTTAGAGAATGGCGGCTTCCTCCGCCTCGACCACAACCGACTAAAGCTAAGTGACAAGCCAACGACTGTTCGCGGACATAGTCGTTAGGTATCGTCTGGCCCAAAGTGCTTGAGAAGCAGCGCAAGGAAGTCCTTGGCGCATCGTTACTCGGAGTGCCTGGTGTATGGCAGTGCGAAGGTGAGGTACGACATCTCGTGGCTCAACGCCTCATCGACATGTCGTATCTGCTTGGCGAGCTGCCATCACGAGCCGCAACTTTCACTGAAGCGCTATCTCCGCTGCATCACTGGCACCCGACGTGGCTCACCATTTCATCTGACCTCAAGACACAGTGGCGACAGCTATCTCTATCAAAGGACGAGAATGAGGAACGCGACGGAAATGACGTGACGGAAATGTGCACTACACCTCTCGCATGTAAGCATGGTGATGTCCTTTTCTTCACATGTTATGTGTCGACATAGTTAAAGTAGGCTAGTCCATCATCTGGCAAATACCATTGGGCGTTTCCCCAGAAGAGAATCGAGACGCGCATTGGTACCCGCCTGAACAAAGCAACCCATGTTTGACGTGCCGGGTGAACGGCCCAATGATTCGGAACACTGCTGGAATCGTCGACTTTCCAATCCATTGACCAGGTGTAAACGGATGGTCGGTGCGACTCGATAGGTGTATGCAGCGTCAACCGCGCTCGAGGCGTACTTCTGCGAGGAAGCGCACCTACTGAGCTCCAGGCGAGTGCGCAGTTTGCCCATTTGTGTCCCGCGACCGCCGTCTGCTTGAAGAAAACTCTTTAGCTCCGGCGGGTCGCCCTCTTCGGTTTAGGTCGGGGCCGGACATTGTCCCGAGTGGCACCAACGTACGCTTCTATTATCATGGAGACGCGAACCGGAGACTCCCATGTGCTACTCGGCCCAGATTCAAGCTGACTATCGCAAGTTCGTACGGATGTTTGGCGCGACGATGAGCCTCAAGGAATTCGCGCGCCTCTTTTTCGAGCGAGCGGAGGGCAGCAAAGCGAAGATTCCGAAGGCTATGGAAGACGCGTTTTCGGAGCCTCAGTCCGATGCCGAGCGCGAGGTGAAGGCGCTCATCGACCGGTTTAACGCAGAGCAGGTGACGAAGCTCGAGCAGGACCTGTTCAAGCAGCGCACTCGCTTGGCGGACGCCGAGCGTTCACTTCAGACTAAGGTGACGAAAGCCGCCGCCGAAAGCCAGCGAATAGCCACCGACAAAATCGCCTGGGCCCGCGGCAAGCTTGACGACATACAGCGGACCGAGCCGAAGGCCCCCGATTCGCGCATCTTCCCTGGGCACTACGCGCCAGTGATGGTAATGGAGAACGGACAGCGCGTCATAAAACCCATGCGCTATCAGTGCCGCATTGCGGGCAAACCGGCGTCGTATGACGTCAAATTCCCCGGAACCTATAACGCCCGAAGAGACAGCTTGGAAGGTTTTTGGAAGCCGCTGTTCGGTTACTCGCACGGCATCCTTGTCGTCAATGCGTTCTATGAAAACGTCAGCCGCGCAAAGATGGAGGGGCGAAACGTTGCCAAAGGTGAGAGAGACGAAAACGTTGTTTTGGAATTCCGGCCGAATCCGGCGCACGACATGCTTGTTGCCTGTTTATGGTCGCGCTGGTCTGCACCGGGCGAGCCAGACTTGCTCTCATTTGCTGCCATCACAGATGAGCCGCCCCCAGAGATTTCTGCAGCGGGGCATGACCGCTGCGTTATTCCGATAAAACCAGAGAACTTAGACGCGTGGCTCAACCCGAACGCATCCGACCTTGCGGCGTTGTATGCAATTCTGGACGACCGTGACCGACCTTACTACGAACACCGACTGGCGGCATGACTGCCATCACTTTGCTCCGCGATAATGGCTTGGCTAAATCGAGCCGCACAGTTCCTCGCGCAACTGCAGTTGTCAGCCACGACCGCTCGCAATTTTTGGCAACTCACGAATGGACCTTTGGATTCAACCTTGTGCGCGATGTGCTGACCTATACGGCAAGTCGGCCGCTGAGCCGCCGCATCAAGACCCCACGCTCAACGGCGCCGGCATGATGAAAGATGTGCGAGTAGAAGAGCACTACACCCGCGCTCGCTGTCGCGCGGTGTTTTCGCGAATTCTTGTCGGACCGCTGGCGCGGCAGATTTGGATGCTGCTAAACGCCGGTCAGCATTGACGCAATGCTTGCTCAATCTCGAAGGAGCACGAGTACCCTCACGCCTGGATTTCACCAGATCGGAAGGACGCTGCGATGGGTACAGCGTGGAGTGCCCATTCAGTTCGACGACGACAACGCACCGGTCTATTCTGCATTCCTCCCGTGCGAACGCCGGGACTTATTTAAATGGGCAATTGCACTATGAGCTCTGGACGAGCTGTAGCTGGAATCGATATTGGCGGCGACCGGAAGGGGAATCATCTGGTTATTCTGCGTGGTACCCAGATTGTGTGCAACCTCCGCAAAGAAGCGCCGGGGCATATGCTCGAAAAATGCTTCGAATTTGAGGTAGCGGCGGTGGGCATTGACGCACCCTGCAGGTGGCGAATTGGCGAGGCTGGCAGGCAAGCTGAGAAGTCTCTTGCTCAGCAAAGAATCTTTTCATTTGCCACACCGACTCGCGAAATGGCCATGTCCAGCAAAAGCGGATTCTACGGGTGGATGTTCAACGGCGAGCGTGTATATGACGCATTCGCTCCACACTTTCCTCTTTTCAAGAATGGTGAAGAAATCGGTGACCGAGTGTGTTTCGAGACGTTTCCCCACGCGATAACTTGCGCCTACCTTGGGAAGGAAGTCGCATCAGCGAAGAAAAAGGGAACTCAGCGCCGAGAAATCCTCAAACATGAGGGAGTTGAAACAACGCCGCTGAGGTCTATCGACGACGTTGATGCGGCGCTGTGCGCGTTGACGGCAAATTATCTACTTGACGGAAGAGTCGAAGCGTACGGCGATGAGCTAGGGGGATTCATCGTGGTGCCTACTCCCGCTGTTCACGATAGGCGAGTTAGTTCAGACCTTTCCCACGACTGAACTAATACGGTTGATGCAATAGCGGCGCCATGTGTCCCTTGAGTCCGTTAGGCACAGACTTGAGCTCCCTCACGGGCGACGGCAGTTTTAATAGCGGCAATCACATTCCAGGAGGACGGGTGTATCTGAGACGAAATTTGGTCTTGTTGCTGTCAATGGCAGCGTTTGGTTCGACCGCGGCATGGGCGAGCGATATTCGATGTGCGACCACGCGACAACCGGCGGAACGCGTGATATGCGACCACGCCATCCTGAACAATGAATACGACGATGTCTTCGCGCAGCAGCAGGCTCTGCTGAGCAGTGGAAAGCTCTCACCTGAACAACTCGCTCAGTGGCGGCAATCGCGCAACGCCTGCGGTGACGTCCACTGCATCGACGGCGTATTTGCTCGGTGGGCGGCGATGGCCAAGTCTGTCGAAACCAATTCCCGCGCTGCGGTGGCTCCGGTTATGACCTCGGCTACTGCCATGGCTCCTGTCGGACCTGCTTCGGAAGCAATCGTCCATCCCGCATCCCAGGCCTTGCCGACTTCGGAAGCATCTCTGGTGCGCCAAGGGAGTGCCGCCGGCGTGGCGCTTCCGAAACCCGTGGAGACACAAGCCTCTTCGCCTACGGTCGCGTCTACTCCCTCGGGCGCGAGTGAGTCGCGGGGCACGACCGGCATGAGCGCCGGTCTGATGACGGCATTGCTTGTAGCCGTTGGATTCGGCGCACTCTTCCAACGCCGAAGGAGGAGCGGTGGAAGCACCGGGGAACCACCAAGTAATGTTCGCGGCAAGGACAAGCCTTGAGCGGACCGCATAGAAGGGCATGGAGCGCGGCGACGCAGTGTTGTGATTTTCGGTGATACGCCGCTCCAGTCAATGCACTAGCCTTTCCTAGCGAGACCGTGGCATATTGCGACCACATTTATGAGGAGGCCACTTGATGGCAACGACTTTGAAAGCAATGCAGGCGAAGATTAAAAAATTGCAGGCCCAAGCGGATGCGCTGATTGCAAAGCAATCGTCGGGCGTCATCGAAAAGATTCGCGAGTTGATGGCGAAGCACGGCCTGACCACCGCTGACATTGACGCGCACGCTGGCGGCAAGCAACGCGCCACGAAGGCAGTTGCCAGGACCACGAGCAAAGGTAGCGCTGCTGCGGTCAAGTATCGCGACCCGAAGAGTGGTGCAACCTGGACCGGACGTGGCCGGGCACCAGGTTGGATTGCCGCCGCGAAGAACCGAGACAAATTCTTGTTTGACGGAAGTACGGCGATGGCGAAGCCGGCTCCCGTCAGCGAAGCGAAGGCTGCTGGCAATTATGTTCGCGGTCCGCAGCCGGCGATGTATCAGGACCCAACATCGGGCGCGACATGGAGCGGCCGCGGTCGTGCGCCGGCGTGGCTGGCTGGTGCCAAAGACCGCAGCGAGTTTCTGATTGATGGCGACAGCACGGCGGCCGATGCGAAACCGGCGGTCACGAAGGCTGTTGCGAAGAAGGCCCCGACGGCGAAGAAAACTGCTGCCAGGAAGGCCGTGAGCGCAAAGGCGCCGGCTAAGAAAGCAGCAGCGAAGAACACCGTGCCGACCGCAGTCAAGAAAGCGCCGGCAAAGAAAGCGCCACGCAAGACCGCAGCCGTGACTGCTCCGGTGGCCACAGTCGAGTCTGGCGCCGAGTTGGCGACCTGAGCACAGTTGGCAGTTGCCCGGTGGACTAGCGATTCTCCAGGCCCACCGGGCAAGCAAACGACACGACGTTTTATTGCGCCTGGGCTGCCTGACGTTGCGCGGCTTGCTGTTGAGCGTGCTGCTTCGCAAGGTGCCTGCCGACCATGCAGCCACCTACCGCACCAACGACAGCGTGGTGCCCCGCGTAATGCCCAGCGACCCCGCCTACCACCGCGCCCTTGAGGCAGCCTGCGGCGTTTGCCGTGCCTGCCATTGCGAAGGCCAGCGTCGTTGCAATCAAGGCGATTCTTATCGGGCTAGCTTTCATTCGAAGGTACTCTGAGGTTTTATTTTTCGGATGTGGCGCTTTCCGGTGTCGTTTCAATACCCGCGCCAATCACGACGCTCGCGCCACTCGTGCTCACGCCATTCCTGGCGGCGCCATTCACGTTCACGCCACTCACGACGCTCGCGCCATTCCCGGGCACGCCAGTCGTCACCGTCGTACGCGACGGCGACAGGTGCGGGAGCATACACGACGGGAGGTGGCGGTGCGTACACCGGCTCTGCCGGCGCATACACGGCTCCGGGGATGCCCAGTCCGATGGCGACGTCGACGTGCGCCGATGCTGCCGTTGATGCCGCCAGAACCGCCAGACCAAGTGCTGCGCCAAGTATCTTCTTGTTCATCTTCGCTACTCCTCGCACATTCGAGTGCAATGTCAGTGACTACGGCTCGAAGTGTAGGTTGCGATGCTGGACACAGGTGAAACGGCGGTGCGAGATTGGTAACACGGCATTACTAGCGCCGGAGTACCGCGTGCGCGGTATGCCGTCAGGACCTGCAGTTGCGAACCCGAGCATCAAGTTGGAGCCGCTTATGTATGTCCGCGACCGCCTCGGGCATACGAACGTGCAGACGACGATGGTGTACCTCGACCAAATTGAGCGGCTCGTGGGCGCAGAGGCGCTTTCGATGATGGAGGAGTTCGACCGTCTCTACGACGTAACCCCGGTGCTGCTCGCACACAGCGTCAGCACATCGTCTTCGAACTGATAACCCGGGGAACAGTCAATGGCGAGGAAAAAGAACTATCAAGCCAATTCGCTCCGCCGAGGCAAAAAGTTGCTTCAAGCGCGAGCTATCCCTGTCCGCGACTTGGACGAACTGCTCCTGCATACTGCGGAGTCCATCGAAATTCGTAGCACTGGCCACGCTTGGTGCCTAAGTGGCACCCGAGTTTGCCACGGGCAGGGCGTCTATGAGCCAACGAATTGTGCAGGCATGCTCCCATGCCGTCATTGACCGCAACCATGCTGCCGTTTGGCAGGCGATACATCTTGACAATCTGCGTTTGGCGGCTGTCACTGATTGCGGCCCAGCCGTGGTGCAGAAGGCCCGGCGAGCAATTCGGCGCTCTAAGCAGGTCCTACGAGAACCTGGTGTTCCTTTACCTTCTGCGGCACAAAGGGCGGCCTACGCAAAGTCGGGGATAATCTCGTGAAGCCGACTGGCAAAAACGCGACTCGTGAGCCTCGGCCGCGCAACCGGGACAAGACGAAGGAGGAACTACAGTCTGCGGTTTTGCGGGTCAAGAATAAAGGCCTGAAAATGAGCATATCAGCGGTCGCCGCCGAGGCGGGGGTGAGCCCAAGCCTCATCCATAACACTTACCCCGACCCCGCTGAAGACATTCGAGCCCTGGTTGGTCGTTCCACGCGCCAGCAGCGCGATATCAAGGCAGCAGAGCTTGCCGAGGCGCGTGCCGAGCTGAAGGAACTACGAGAGCAGCTTAAGGCGGCGCAAAGTGATATCGCCACCCTTGCGTCCATTAACGAGACGCTCCGCGACGAGGTAACCTCTCTCCAGGCTCAGGTTGCTGGAAAAGTTTTCGTGATGCCCAATCGAAAGGGGGCTGAGACAGCGATGCCGTGTTGTATCTGACGTGAGTCACCTCTGGGACGCGCAATATCGTGGGCATAACCAACGGTTGCTGGCGAAGTGAAATACGGAACGGAGTTATGTTTCACTGGGTCTGGACGGGGCGGTCCGGCGTAGACGAAGTCATCCGTGGAGAAGACGAGTCTCATGCCCCGGAGTCCGGCAGTATGGCAACAGCCTTCCGGAATAGAACTCACCCTTTTTCCACTCAGCTATTTGGCAACAACTAACAGTAAGTAGTCTTCACAGGAGCTGGATGCGTAACCGGCCGGATTGATCCGGCTGCGCGTCTGTCTGCCAGTTGGCGGCGGATAACACGTTGCGCCGCGCTCTGCGTGACGTGGGGTGCCGCGGCGCGGCCGCAACTGGCCTGTTTCAACAGCCAGTACAGTCCGGTCGTCCTGGCCATGCGGCTGACTTTCGGTGCCGCCGACCGCCCGGCATAATGGGTTTTTGCGGAACAACGAAGGGATTCATCATGACGACGCGCGCGCTGTTTCGCGACGATGCCTATCTCACGCAATGCGAAGCCACGATTACCGCCGTGGACGAGCAGGGCATCCATCTCGACCAGACGGTGTTCTATCCGCTAGGCGGCGGCCAGGCGGGCGACGCCGGCACGCTGACGCTCGCCGACGGCACGCGTCTTGTTATCGCGGACACCCGCAAGGCGAAGTTCGAAGGCGCCACGCCCGATGACGCCGTGCATGTTCCCGCGCCCGGCCAGGAAGCGTTGCTGGCGCGCTTTCAGCCGGGTGAGCGCGTGACGGCCGACATCGACTGGGAGCGTCGCTACCGGCACATGCGTCTGCATACGGCGAGTCATCTGATCTGCGCAGTGCTGCCGTATCCGGTGGACGGCTGCAGCATCACGAGCGAATACGCGCGTCTGGATCTTGCGACAGTCGAGCCGATCGAACGCGAGATGATCGAAGCGCGTCTCGCCGAGCTGGTCGGCGGTGCGCATGGCGTCTCGACACAATGGATCACGGACGAAGAAATGGAGCAGCGTCCCGAACTCGTTCGCACGATGAGCGTGAAGCCGCCGATGGGGCTCGGGCGCGTGCGTCTGTTGCGCATCGAAAATGTGGATCTTCAGCCGTGCGGCGGCACGCACGTGCGCAACACGGAGGAAATCGGCGCGTTACGTGTGGCAAAGCTGGAAAAGAAGAGCGCGCGCACGCGGCGCATCGTGCTGGAGTTTGTGTGAGCGCGTGGCCGGATGAACTGCCGCTGCGTAGCGCAGGGAGACGTTCGTGTCGCCACGCCGCCTGCGTCGTTGACGGTTAAGGCTGACCAGTGGCCGGCGTGCGCACGAAAACGCTCAACAGTTCGTCGGTATCGCCGGGCCGCGCACCTGACCAGTACGGCTGCCAGTCGCTTGACAGAGGGCGCGTGGCGTGTCGGCCGCCTTGCACGATGAGCCACGTGCATTCCGTGCTGTCGGTGTCCTTGACGGGCATGTGTTCAACGCCGGCGAAGTAATACAGCATCGGCGCTTCCGATTCACCCAGCCCGATACTCGCCATGCAGTCGCCGTCGTTCCAGTCCATGTCGAGGTGCGTGCGCAGGTCTTCGAACACCGAACGATAGCTTTTCGCCTCATCGAGCCACGGCAGCAGGAGCGTGCTGACGAGACCCCATGCGACGATCGCACCGAGGCACCAGCTCAACGCACCGCGCCATCGGCCTGCATGTTTGAGCGCCGGCAGCAGCCACAGCCAGCCGGTGGTCAGCAGCAGCGCTGAACCGATCAGTACCGGCCGCATCGGCATCACCCAGTCGAGCGGCAGCCAGCGGCCGAGCAGATGCACGCTCGCATGGGCGTTGACCGGCCCCGTCATCGTCGACCAGACGGTCCATGCGAGCGCGGCGAACGCGCCGAAAAGCACGCGGCTCGTCATATCCCAGAAGAAATGGACACGTTCCGGTACGCGTTCGACGCCCTGGATGGCGAGCAGCGCCAGCGGTGCGATGAACGGCAGGATATAGACCTCACGCGCAGTCGCCGACATCTGCAGGACGAGCACGCCGATGCCGGCGAAGAGCGTCGGCAGCGCGATCTTCGGATCGAGCAGATGGCGCCATCCGCCGGGCAATCGTGCCGCGAGCGCGATGAGCGCGAGCGGGCTGACCGGGAAACCGACGGTCAGGAGCGCGCGCAGTATGAAAAAGCGCGTGTCGTTTTCCGAGCCAAGCTCGGCCACAGAAAACCCGAAGAAGCGGCCGACGTTGTTATCCCACAGCCAGACCTTGAACAGCTCTGGTGAGCGCGTGTAGAAACAGGCCGGCCAGATCAGCGCAAACGGCGCGAACGCGAGCGCGGCGAGCATCAGCGAACGCGCAAAGCTGCGCGTGCGGCACGCGGGATAGAGCAGCATGACCGCCGCCGTCGTCGCACCGAACACGAGTGGCACAAACAGGCCCTTGGCCATCAGCGAGACGCCGACGCCCGCGCCGAACATCACCGCCGCGTGCTTCGCAGCCGGCTGCGGAGCGTCGTCGATCGTGCGAAGCTGCGCGCACACGAGCTCGAACAGTCCGCAAAAGCCGAGCGCTGCGCCCGCCATCAGCGCGACGTCGGTCATCATGTCGTGCGCGTGCTTGATCACGACAAGGCTGCTCGCGAAGAGCGCAATGCCGCCGATCACGCGGATATCGAGCCAGCGTTGTGCGCCGGTTCCAGCACGCACCAGGCGCGCCGTGCAGAACAGCGTGGCGGCCGAGAAAAGCGCGCTCGCAAGGCGGGCGGCGTCGTGCAGCGGCAGATAGCGTCCGAACATCCACGCTAGGCCTGCGGCGACCCAGTCATAGATGGGCGGCTTTTCGACGAAAGGCTGGCCGGCGTTGGTCGGCACCACCAGGTCGCCGGTTTCGAGCATGTGCTGGACGATGCCGAATGTATACGTTTCGTCCTGCTTCCACGGGTCGTGCCCGAGTGTGCCCGGCAGCACCCACGCACACAGCAGCGCGATGGCGATGATCCAGATGACGGAGCGCGACCATTCGATCCGGCGAACCGGGCTCGCGGGCGTGGCGGGTGAAAGCGGAGCGGCCGGGTTTCCGGCCATGAGCAGCGGGGTTGCCGCGCCGGTTCGCGCATCGCTCGCGACGGCGGCGCCTGTCGCGTGAACGCGCGCAGGATGTGGCTTTGGGTGATCCATTGCGAAAGTCTCTCGTCGCCGCTGCGACCCTGCGGTCCGCGAGTGGTTATGCGTGTCGTCCGTGTTGTCTGGTAGCGCCACGTGTAGTCCTGGCTCGCGCATTGCTCCGCGAGACCCGGCGACATTCTATGCGCCATTTATTACGAACGGTTACAGGGCGCGCAAGGATTCTGAAATACGGCCGCGCGGACGCGACTATGCCCCGGCAGAAAGCCAGAAACAGAGGGGAGAGGGTGGCTTCAGCGTCCCGCGCTGACGTCCAGCAGCGCGCCGTTTACATACGACGCCGCATCGCCCAGCAGCCACACAATCGCTTCGGCCACTTCGTCCGCGCTGCCGGCGCGTCCGAGCGGCGTTTGCGCGCCGAGCACCGCGGCGCGGTCCGGGCGACCGCCGCTCGCATGAATCTCGGTGTCGATGAGTCCTGGACGCACCGCATTCACGCGCACGCCCTGCGGGCCGAGTTCCTTCGCAAGGCCGATCGTCATCGTATCGATCGCGCCTTTCGAGCCGGCATAGTCGATGTATTCATTCGGCGAACCGAGCCGCGATGCCGCCGACGATACGTTCACGATCGCACCGCCATCGCCGCCGCGATCCTTCGCCATCCGCCGCGCAGCTTCGCGCGCGACCAGATACGCGCCAAGTACGTTGACGTCGAACACGCGCTTCAACCGTGCGGCATCCATGTCGGCGAGTTGCATCGACGGCGCGACGATGCCCGCGTTATTGACCACCGCATCGATGCGTCCGAACGCATGCACGAGCGCGTCGAACATCGCGATGACGGCGCTTTCATCGGCCACATCGCCCGGAATGACGCGCGCATGACCGCCGGCGCGGCCGACTTCAGCGGCGGTTTCACGCGCGGCCGCTTCGTTGTGTGCGTAATTGACGCCGACCGACCACCCGCGAGCGCCCAGAAGCCGCGCGGTAGCGCGTCCGATACCGCGGCTTGCACCTGTGATCAGAACGACCTTGGTCATGGCAGAAGTCTTTGGAGAGTGTCAGCGATCAACGCAGCGTAAAACACAAATCAGACGACTTCGCGGTTATCGGCCCACTTGTCCCGCGCGGGCGGCTGGTAGCGTTGCAGCTTGCCGATCAGCGCCATGGGGTCTGCGTCGATCTGCAGAATGTCGAAGTACGTCTGGCGCATGAAGCCTTCATCCACGGTGTGACGCAGGAGCGACACCAGCGGATCGTAGAAGCCGTCGATATTCAGCACGGCCACCGGTTTCTGGTGGTAACCCAGTTGCGCCCACGTGAACACCTCGAACAGCTCTTCGAGCGTGCCCGCGCCGCCCGGCATCGCGACAAACGCATCCGACAGGTCAGCCATCATCTTCTTGCGCTGATGCATGTCGGGCACGACGTGCAGTTCGGTCAGCCCGTTGTGGCCGACTTCCTTGTTCACCAGCAACTCGGGAATCACGCCGATCGCACGACCGCCAGCCGTCATGACTTCGTCGGCGATCACGCCCATCAGGCCGACCTTGCCGCCGCCGTACACGAGCGCGAGGTCCGCTTTAACGAGTGCCCGTCCGAACGCTTTCGCAGCTTCGGCGTAAAGAGGTTTGGCTCCATCGGAGGAACCGCAATATACGCAGACTGCCTTCATGCTCAACTGTCCTTCGATTCATTGCGCGGCAGAGCGCCGTCTTTGGGAGGCAGGTAATCGTAGAACTCGCGCTTCGGCAGCTTGCCCGAGACGAGATCGTCGAAGATCTGTCGCGAGCGGCCGCGCAGATAAGGCGCCATCAGCGAAATGATCTGCACGCTGACCTGATGCAGCTCGACGCGGATCGCTTCCTGCTCGTTGTATTTGCGCGGGTTCATCACGAACTGGTACGACAGCCAGTACGTGGCGATCACACCGATGTTGGTTGCGATCACGTGCAGTTCGTCGGGTGTCGCGACCATCTCGCCGTCCGTCACCAGCTGCTCGCAGAACTGGCTCGCAAAGCGCACCTTGTGGCTGATGATCTGCTTGAAGTGCGTCTCGAGCGTGCGGTTACGCGCGAGCAGGTCGTTCAGATCGCGATACAGGAAGCGGTAGCGCCATGTGAAATCGATCATGTACTGCAGATACGACCACATTTCGTCGATGGTCGCGCGGTGATCGTCGGGGAAACGCAGACGCTTTTCGATCTCCTGCTCGAACTGGCTGAAGATGCTGTTGATGATGTCGTCTTTGTTGCGGAAGTGGTAGTACAGGTTGCCTGGACTGATCTCCATTTCCTCGGCAATCGTCGTCGTCGTGACGTTCGGCTCGCCGATTTCGTTGAAGAGCTTCAACGAAAGTTCGAGAATCCGTTCGCGGGTGCGGCGGGGAGGTTTGGCTTCCATGTCGTCCGGCCCTGGTTTGGCCGGGTTGGTGCGCGGCAACAACTGCTGCGAATTCCACCCGGACGCGGTTGGTATTGTCAAAAAATGGATCGTTCGATTATAAACCGGACGTTAATTGACCAGGGTTACCGGGGCTACCAGGGTTATCAGGCGAGATTCGGGATGGGCGCCCGCGCGCCGATGGGATCGGCGTCAGCGGAGACTAGCGCCATGCTTCGATCCAGCGAAGCACGAGCGGGGTAAGGACAAGTCCCCACGTCATCAGGCACATCACCAGCGCGACCATCACAGCCGCGCTGCCGAGGTCCTTGGCGCGGCGTGACAATTCATGCCGTTCGAGCGAAATGCGGTCGATTGCGGCTTCGACGCTCGAATTCAGCAGTTCGACGATCAGCACGAGCAGCACGGAGCCGAGCAGCAGCACGCGCGCGACGGGCTCGACCGGCACGATCAGGCCGATCGGCAGCAGAATCGCCGCGAGCGTCAACTCCTGGCGGAACGCGCTTTCTTCCCGGATCGCGACCTGAAAGCCGGCGAGCGAGTTCTTCATCGCGTGCCAGGCGCGCGTCAGGCCGCGATTGCCTTTGTATGGATTGAACGGCAAGGGCGCGAGTGGATCGTCCGGGCCCAGCGGCTCGCCGTGCGTTTCTGTGTCCGTCTGCATCGTGCCGCCTTTGCCATGCGGACGAGGGTGCGACTGCGAATGCGGCTGTGACTCGTCGTCGAACGGATCAATGCCGTTTGCGTTGGCAATGCCGTTGGTGATGGCGCCGTCGGCGTCCGCAGGATGAGGGCGCGCCGCATCACGCGGCGCGCGAGGCGCGTCCGCGGACGGGCGCCGGACAGAGGAGGTTCTGGCCTGCATGGTGGGCGGTGCGCGACGCATCATGCGGCGGCGCTTTCCTCGCTGAACGACGCGCGCGGCAGCGGCTTCAGATGCGCCGCGAACTGTTCCGACGCCGCGCCCCACGAGAAGCGTTCCGCCCACGCACGCGCATGATTGCGATCGATCTTCAGCGCTTCGAGACACGCTTCGCGCAGATCTTCGTTCATTGCGCCCGCGCCCCCATCGCCCAGCACATCGATCGGGCCCGTGACCGGATACGCCGCGACCGGCGTGCCGCACGCGAGCGCTTCGAGCAGCACGAGACCGAACGTGTCGGTGCGGCTCGGGAAGACGAAAACATCGGCGGCGGCATACACCTTCGCGAGTTCAGCCTGCGTCAGCACGCCCAGATAGTTCACCGTCGGATAGCGCGATTTCAGTTCCGCGAGCGCGGGACCTTCACCGGCCACCCATTTCGAGCCCGGCAAATCGAGCTTCAGAAACGCCTCGACATTCTTCTCGACCGCCACGCGTCCGACGTACAGGAAGATCGGCCGTGCGCTGTTGAGCACCTTCGAGTCCATCTGGTGAAAGATGTCGAGATCGACGCCGCGCGTCCATAGCACGACGTTCGTGAAGCCGAACTTTTCGAGGTCGGATTTCACGACCGGCGTCGGCGCCATCACCGCGAGCGACGGCTTGTGAAACCAGTGCAGGAATTTGTACGTGGCGGCGAGCGGAACGCCGAAGCGCGCCTGCACGTATTCCGGAAAGCGCGTGTGATACGCGGTCGTGAACGGCAGCTTGTGCTGGATCGCATACGCGCGCGCCGCGAGGCCAAGCGGACCTTCGGTGGCGATGTGCAGCGCGTCCGGCGCGAATTCGCCGATACGCTGGCGCAGGCGCTTTTTCGGCAGCAGCGAGAGACGGATCTCAGGGTACGTCGGACACGGAATCGTGCGGAATTCGAGCGGCGTCAGCAGATCGACGCGATGACCGAGCGCGGTCAGTTCGCGCGTCGTGTTCTTCAGCGTACGGACGACGCCGTTGACCTGCGGTTCCCATGCATCGGTGACGATCATGATCTTCATCGTTCTGGCCCAGGTGAAGTGAAGGGGTGACGCGTGTTCAGCAGGTTTTGATGTGATGCACGTTATGCGGCAGTAGCCCGGGCCTTTTGCGTGCCTGCTTCCGGCGAGCGCATCACGGTCCAGTAGATCACCTTGAGTTCGCCTTCGAACGTCTCGACGAGCGCCGACAGACTCTCGACCCAGTCGCCGTCGTTGCAGTAGAGCACGCCGTCGATATCGCGGATCTCGGCCTTGTGGATGTGTCCGCAGACCACGCCATCGCAGCCGCGGCGGCGCGCTTCGTCGGTCATCACGCGTTCGAACGACGAGATGAAGTTCACCGCGTTCTTGACCTGATGCTTCAGGTATTGCGACAGCGACCAGTACTGGAATCCGAGCCGGCTGCGAATCCGGTTGAACCAGCGGTTGAGCAGAAGGATCAGCGTGTACAGCGAGTCGCCGAGATAGGCGAGCCACTTCGCGTGCTGGATCACGCCGTCGAACAGGTCACCGTGCGTGATCCACAGACGCTTGCCGGCGAGCGTCGTGTGGAAGGCTTCGCCGCGTACGTGGATGTCGCCGAACGCGAGGTCGCAAAACTGGCGCGCGCCTTCGTCGTGATTGCCCGGCACGTAGATGACCTGCGTGCCTTTGCGCGCCTTGCGCAGGATCTTCTGCACGACGTCGTTGTGCGCCTGCGGCCAGTACCAGCCTTTCTTTAACTGCCAGCCGTCGATGATGTCGCCGACGAGGTACAGGTATTCCGATTCGTTGTGACGCAGGAAATCCAGCAGATAGGGCGCCTGACAGCCGCTCGAACCCAGGTGGATGTCCGAGAGCCAGATCGTGCGGTAACGATGCGTCGCGTCGTGGTCATCTTCGTGATGGCTTGCGCCCGTCACCGGTATCGACGGGGGATGGGGCAGCGGAATCGTATTGCCGGGAAGGGTGCCCGGTCCGAAAGCGACGGGGTCGACGCCGGGGCCGGTCTGGCGGAAGAGGGAAGTCGCGGACGTCTGGTTGTCCATGGCTCACGCGTCGGGTTGCGGTACGTGCATTCGGCCATCGGCGTGTGTCGGTGCCGTGACAGTCACGAGAAGTTCTTATTACGGCGTGCGGCAGCGCATCCTTACGTGGCGGGAATACAACCGTTGTGCATTGCGACGTGTGCGCGTTCGCGCGGCATCAACTGCCGGTGAAAGTGTCGCTATGGACCGTGTTTTGGATGGTGCCGCTCGCCGGCCTCGCGATTGGCGCGCGTGTTCGCGCGGCCGGCGTGTCCGGCGCGTCTAGCGCGTCACTTCGATAATCCGCGTGCCGGCGAGCCGGTCGTGCAGAAACTGGCGGCTCGCGCCGAACCGCCCGGTGGCCGCCCACAGCACGAACCAGACGGCAGCAACGAAAAGCGTCTGCGGCACGGCCAGTCCCAGCAGCGGATGCAGCGCGAGCGGCGGCAGAAACCACAACCACGCAAGCACATAGCGCATGATCGCGCGCGCCGTCGAAACAGGTGCGCCGTCAGCGCTGACGAGGCGCAGGCGCCAGGTTTTCATGGGCAGCGTCTGTCCGCCGTGCGTCCAGAACCAGACGAAATACAGGCCGACCACCAGCCCAACCCACGCGGCGAGCAGGTTGTGATGCGTGAGGCCGTTGCGTTGCTGCGTCAGCGTGCTGAACAGATAGCCGGCGAAGAACACGATGCCGAACAGGATGACGCCTTCGTAGAGCATCGTCGCCAGCCGGCGACGCACGGTCGGAGCGGATGCGGGGCGATCCGGAGTCAGGTCGGCGGTGGCGGGCGGGCTGGACACGGATCGTCGGACGAAAGAGAAGGGCTCAGGAGCCGTTGAAGATCGACGGCGCGTCAGCGGGCGAGACAGGTTGCGGCGTCGCCGGAACAAAGCCGCCAGCGGGCGCCGTACCCGGCGGAAGGACCGCCGGCGCGGGCAAAGGAGCGCCAGCCGCCGCTGCCGACGCGACCGGGCCGCTCGCGCCGCGGGCGTTCACAAGCCTGTCGATGTCCTTGAGTTCGGTTTTGCCCGTCGGCGGCGCGCTGACGACGGTCGGCCGGCGCTTGTGCTCGCTTGCCGCCAGCCGCTCTTTTTGTTCTTCCGACAACTGCTGATACGCCTTCCACGCATTCTGACGTGCTTCGCGCGGCAGTTCTTTCGACGCCTGATAGTTTTCCCGCGCGACACGCCGTTGTTCCGGCGTCATGCGGGTCCATGCGGTCATCTGTTCATGGAGTCGCTTCTGCGCTTCAGGCGACAATTTCGCGTAACGCGACGCGATCTTGATCCATTTGCGCTTGCGCGCGTCGCTGAAGGTATCCCATTGGCCGGCAAACGGCGCAAGCGCGATGCGCTCGGCCTCAGTAAGGTGAGACCAGGAAAGCGGGTTGTTGCTGGCAATTCCCGCCAGATCGACACCCAACGAGGGCGAAGACGACGAAGCAGGCGCGCCGGCGACGGGTGCCGCAGCGGACACGGGCTTCGGATGGAAACGTGGCCAGGTGGCGGCGAACGATACGAGGATCGCGATCACGCATCCGGAGACAACGGCGAGGCCGCGCTTGTAACTCACCCGATCGACCTCCGGTCAGCGCGCGCGCGACAGATACGCGTTGAACCCGTGATCGAGGTACGCGTTGAGCGGCAGGTCGTCGCTGAGCATGGCGGCGTCGATATCGGCGAGTTCGGCGGTGCGCTGCTGGTCTTCCCAGTAGGCGATAGCCACAAGGCTCACGACCAGCGCGGCAAGCGGCCACGCGAGCGCGAAGCGGCGCAGCGGCGAGCGGCGCGGCGCATTCGCCGGGCGGAATTCGGGCACCGGCGCACCGGCAGACATGCCGGCAGCAGCGCCAGCGAGAGCCGGCGCGAACGCCGGCGCCGATACCGGCTCGGCTTTCTTGCGGGCGAGCGCGGCCTGGCGCGCCGCAGCGAGACGGTCGACGGTAGTGGGCGGAAGACTGGCAGTGGTTTCGTCGAGCGCGCGACGCAGCTGTCGCGCAAACTCGAGTTCTTTCGTATCGGGAGCGGAGCTCATAGCGTGATTCCTTTGGCCTTGAGCGCTTGCGCCAGCGTGTGGGTAGCTCGCGAGCAGTGCGTTTTCACACTGCCTTCGGAGCAGCCCATCGCGGCGGCAGTCTCAGCGACATCCATATCTTCCCAGTAACGCATGAGAAAGGCCTCCCGTTGACGTGCAGGTAATTTCTGGATTTCTTCGTCTATAAGCTGCAGTACCTGTTCGCGCTCCAGCCGCTGTTCGCTGCTCTCGGCGCCTGCCGATCCTTCCTGGGCTTCGAACGTTTCCAGTGGGTCGAAATCGTCGTCGTCGGAACCGCCGAGCGACGAAAACAGGCTGACCCACGTATTTCGCACCTTCTGCCGGCGGAAATAGTCGTGCATCGTATTCTGGAGAATACGCTGAAACAAAAGCGGGAGTTCGGCTGAAGGACGGTCGCCGTATTTTTCGGCGAGCTTGATCATCGCGTCCTGCACGATGTCGAGTGCGGCGTCATCATCCCGCACGGCGTAGACCGTCTGCTTGAATGCGCGCCTCTCGACGCCCGCCAGAAAATCGGCGAGTTCCTTGTCTGATGCCATCCGTTTGGGGGTCGGCGCAACGAGCGTGCGCGTAATCGGTCGAAAAATGTCGTAAAACCCGCGGATGCTAACAAACTTTTGCCCCCACCAGGGAAAAGAGGGCACGCGCATGCTCCGGTAAAAGCGCGCTGAACCGATGCGTGGCATGCCGCAGCGCGGAAATATCTGCTTGACCAATATCGCGACAGCAGATATCGTCGACGGTTCGCAACATAAGTGACTTGTCTCATTTGAGGTGTGGCCCAAGAAGCTCACCTGTCAAACTGGACGCGCCGCTTGAACCCGAGCCACAAGCCCGGCAGAGAGCACCCGATCAATTTTTTGCCGAAAATTCGAAAGGTGAACAATGAATATGCCCAGCGCGGAATTCTCCACGTCGGATACGACTCCTCCTCACGAAGCTGACTCTATCGGCGCCACCGTGCTCATGCGCGCACTGGCCGACGAAGACGTCGAGTTTGTGTGGGGCTATCCCGGCGGCTCGGTACTCTACATCTACGACGAGCTGTACAAGCAGGACAAATTCCAGCACATCCTCGTGCGCCACGAGCAGGCCGCGGTTCATGCCGCCGACGCCTATTCACGCTCGACCGGCAAGGTCGGCGTGTGTCTCGTGACTTCCGGCCCCGGCGTCACCAATGCGGTGACCGGCATCGCCACCGCCTATATGGATTCGATTCCGTTGGTGGTGATCAGCGGCCAGGTCCCGACCGCCGCGATTGGCCAGGACGCGTTCCAGGAGTGCGATACGGTCGGCATCACGCGTCCATGCGTGAAGCACAACTTCCTTGTGAAGGACGTGCGTGAGCTTGCCGCTACCGTCAAGAAAGCTTTCTACATTGCCCGTACCGGCCGGCCAGGCCCGGTGCTGATCGACATTCCGAAAGACGTGTCGAAGGCGCCTTGCCAGTACGAGCCGATGAAGACCGTTTCGCTGCGCTCGTACAACCCGGTCACGAAAGGCCACTCCGGTCAGATCCGCAAGGCGGTTGCCTTGCTGCTGTCGGCGAAGCGTCCGTATATCTACACCGGCGGCGGCATCATCCTGGCCGACGCATCGCGTGAGCTGAACCAGTTCGCGGATCTGCTCGGCTATCCCGTTACGAACACGTTGATGGGGCTGGGCGGCTACCGCGCGAGCGACAAGAAATTCCTCGGCATGCTCGGCATGCACGGCACGTACGAAGCCAATATGGCGATGCAGCACTGCGACGTGCTGATCGCGATCGGCGCACGCTTCGACGACCGTGTGATCGGCGATCCGGCGCACTTCGCGTCGCGTCCGCGCAAGATCATTCATATCGACATCGATCCTTCCTCCATCTCCAAGCGCGTCAAGGTCGACATTCCGATCGTCGGCGACGTGAAGGAAGTGCTGAAGGATCTGATCGAACAGCTGCAGACGGCCGAGCATGGCCCCGACACCGCGGCGCTCGCCGACTGGTGGAAGGACATCGAAGCCTGGCGCGCGAAAGATTGCCTGAAGTTCGATCGCAAGAGCGAGATCATCAAGCCGCAGTACGTGGTGGAAAAGGCGTGGGAACTGACCGACGGCAATGCCTTCGTGTGTTCCGACGTCGGCCAGCATCAGATGTGGGCGGCGCAGTTCTATCGCTTCAACAAGCCGCGTCGCTGGATCAATTCCGGTGGCCTCGGCACGATGGGCTTCGGCCTGCCGGCGGCGATGGGCGTGAAGATGGCACATCCGGACGACGACGTGCTCTGTATCACGGGCGAAGGCTCGATCCAGATGTGCATCCAGGAGCTGTCGACCTGCAAGCAGTACGACACGCCGGTGAAGATCATTTCGCTGAACAACCGCTATCTGGGCATGGTGCGCCAGTGGCAGCAGATCGAATACAGCAAGCGCTATTCGCATTCGTACATGGATGCGCTGCCTGACTTCGTGAAGCTCGCTGAAGCCTACGGGCACGTCGGTATCCGCGTCGAAAAAACCGCGGATGTCGAGCCGGCGCTGAAGGAAGCGCTGCGCCTGAAAGATCGCACGGTGTTTCTCGATTTCCAGACCGATCCGACCGAAAACGTCTGGCCGATGGTTCAGGCCGGCAAGGGCATCACGGAGATGCTCATGGGTTCGGAAGATCTATAACGACCGTTTCTGACGCCGGCTTCGTCGCGCACGTCTCCACAAAGGGCGAGAGCGGACGAAGCGGCCCGAACCGGCCCGCATACATCGATACATCGACATCTGGAAGAAGCGAAACATGAGACACATTATTTCCGTCCTGCTGGAAAATGAACCGGGCGCGCTGTCGCGCGTGGTCGGTCTTTTCTCTGCACGCGGCTACAACATTGAAACCTTGACGGTGGCCCCGACCGAAGACCATTCGCTGTCGCGCCTGACCATCGTTTCCATTGGCTCGGACGACGTGATCGAACAGATCACGAAGCATCTGAACCGCCTGATCGAGGTGGTGAAAGTGGTCGACCTTACCGAGGGCGCCCATATCGAGCGTGAGCTGATGTTGATCAAGGTAAGGGCGGTCGGCAAGGAGCGTGAAGAGATGAAGCGGATGTCGGATATTTTCCGCGGCCGCATCATCGACGTCACCGAAAAGACCTACACGATCGAACTGACGGGCGCGAGCGACAAGCTCGACGCCTTCATCGAAGGGCTCGACGCTACCGCGATTCTCGAAACGGTCCGCACGGGCAGCTCGGGGATCGGGCGCGGCGAACGCATTCTGAAGGTGTAACGCCGTTCGCATCGATCAGGGCCGGATGCGCTTCACGCAAACCCGGCCTGCAGTACACAACACGCAGTACCTGAATCTCTCTGAATATTGCCAAGGAACGAACATGAAAGTTTTCTACGACAAGGACGCCGACCTCTCCCTCATCAAAGGCAAGCAGGTCACCATCATCGGTTACGGCTCGCAAGGCCATGCCCACGCGCTGAACCTGAGCGAAAGCGGCGTGAACGTGACGGTGGGTCTGCGCAAGGGTGGCGCATCGTGGAGCAAGGCTGAGAACGCCGGCCTGAAGGTCAAGGAAGTGGCCGAAGCCGTGAAGGGCGCAGACGTCGTCATGATGCTGTTGCCGGACGAGCAGATCGCCGAGGTCTACGCAAAGGAAGTGCATGCGAACGCCAAGCAGGGCGCGGCCCTCGCATTCGCGCACGGCTTCAACGTGCATTACGGCCAGGTGATTCCGCGCGCTGACCTCGACGTGATCATGATCGCGCCGAAGGCGCCGGGCCACACGGTGCGCGGCACGTACACGCAAGGCGGCGGCGTGCCGCACCTGATCGCGGTCGCGCAGGACAAGTCGGGCGCAGCGCGTGACATCGCACTGTCGTACGCAGCAGCGAACGGCGGCGGCCGTGCCGGCATCATCGAAACGAACTTCCGCGAAGAAACCGAAACCGACCTGTTCGGCGAACAGGCCGTGCTGTGCGGCGGCACGGTCGACCTGATCAAGGCTGGCTTCGAGACGCTGGTGGAAGCGGGCTACGCGCCGGAAATGGCGTACTTCGAGTGCCTGCACGAACTGAAGCTGATCGTCGACCTGATCTACGAAGGCGGCATCGCGAACATGAACTACTCGATCTCGAACAATGCCGAATATGGCGAGTACGTGACGGGTCCGAAGATCGTGACGGCCGAAACGAAGAAGGCGATGAAGCAGGTTCTCACCGACATTCAGACGGGCGAGTACGCAAAGAGCTTCATCATCGAAAACCGCGCTGGCGCACCGACGCTGCAATCGCGTCGCCGTCTGACGGCTGAGCACCAGATCGAAACGGTCGGTGCAAAGCTGCGCTCGATGATGCCGTGGATCGCTGCGAACAAGCTGGTCGACCAGTCGAAGAACTAGGCTAGCGCGCTCTTCTATCCGGTTTGTGCGTTCGCAGCAATCGCGAACGCTTCACCGGATGTCCCAAAAGCCGTCCAGGTGTGATGAACCCTGGGCGGCTTTTGCTATCCTACGGTTTTACAAAAATACTGAAGCCACTCATGAATTACCCTCATCCGATCATCGCGCGCGAAGGCTGGCCGTTCATCGCCATCGCGGCCGTCGTTGCGTTGTTGATCCATGCCATCGCGGGGTTCGGCTTTGCATGGCCGTTCTGGCTGATCCTGATTTTCATCGTTCAGTTCTTCCGCGATCCGGCTCGCCCGATTCCCACGCAGGCCAACGCTGTGCTGTGTCCCGCCGACGGTCGCATCGTCGCTGTCGAGACGGCACATGATCCGTACGCGAACCGGGAAGCGCTGAAGATCAGCGTGTTCATGAATGTGTTCAACGTCCACTCGCAACGCTCGCCGGTGGACGGCGCGATTTCGAAGGTCGAATATTTTCCGGGTGCTTACCTGAATGCTGCAGTCGATAAAGCCTCGCTCGAGAACGAGCGCAATGCGCTGGTGATCGAAACGGCTGGCGGCCAGACGGTGACGTCGGTGCAGATCGCAGGGTTGATTGCACGCCGGATTCTTTGCTATGTGCGCGCGGGCGAACCGCTCACGCGTGGTCAGCGCTACGGCTTCATCCGATTCGGCTCGCGTGTCGACGTGTATCTGCCGGTGGGCAGCCGTCCACGTGTGTCGATTGGCGAGAAGGTGTCTGCCTCGTCGACGATCCTCGCTGAACTATAACGCGGCACAAGGAGGTTTCGATGGCCGCATTCAAATCGCGTCGACCCCGTAGCGCCGGCCCGCAGCCGCGGCCTTTCCGCCGCAACAAGCCGATCCAGGAGCCGGGCGTAGTCGATAGCCGGCGCGCCGCCCGCCAGCAGTTCCTTCGCAAGCGCGGCATCTATCTGCTGCCGAATGCCTTCACGACCGCCGCGCTGTTCTGCGGCTTCTTCGCCGTCGTGCAGGCGATGAACGTGCGCTTTGAAGTCGCGGCGATCGCGATCTTCGTCGCGATGGTGCTCGACGGCATGGACGGCCGCGTCGCGCGTATGACGCATACGCAGAGCGCGTTCGGCGAACAGTTCGACAGCCTCTCCGACATGGTGTCGTTCGGCGTCGCGCCGGCGCTCGTGATGTACGAATGGATCCTGAAGGACCTTGGCCGCTGGGGCTGGCTTGCGGCGTTCGTGTACTGCTCGGGCGCAGCGTTGCGGCTCGCGCGCTTCAACACGAACATCGGCGTGGTGGACAAGCGGTTCTTCCAGGGCATGCCAAGTCCGGCTGCGGCGGCGCTGATCGCGGGCTTCGTGTGGCTCGCCACCGATAACCGCGTGCCGCTCAAGCTCGTCTGGCTGCCGTGGGTCGCGTTCGTGCTGACGATCTATGCAGGCGTGACAATGGTGTCGAACGCGCCGTTCTACAGCGGCAAGGCGCTCGACGTGCGGCATCGCGTGCCGTTCGGCGTGATCCTGCTGGTGGTGATGGCGTTCGTGCTGGTTTCGTCCGATCCGCCGTTGATGCTGTTCGGTCTGTTTGTGCTGTACGGCCTGTCGGGCTATGTGTTCTGGGCCTACCAGGCGCTCCGGGGCAGGGCGAATCCGGCCCGTTCGTCGCAGCGCGATCACTGACGCTGCTCACGCGACCGGGATGGAAGCGGGAAAACGGCAGCCTCAGGGCTGCTGTTTTTCATTTCCGGAGCAGGGAATGCCGCTAATTGCACGTTTTCCGGAATGCCGCTATAGTCGCTGACATGGTTATTTTCCAGTTCCCCTTCCTGTCTCTTCAAGCCGGTGCGCCTCTATGCGCACTAGCGCTAGCGCGCCTGCCGCGCTGATCGTTTTCGCCCCCCGTCTGCCTCGTCTGTTGTTGAGCGTCGCCAGCGGTGGCGCAAACACCCGAATTCCGTTTCTTCATCCCCACATTTGATTGAGTCCCCGGAGACCCGACATGGCAGACAAGCTGATCATATTCGACACGACGTTGCGCGACGGCGAGCAATCGCCCGGTGCGTCGATGACCAAGGAAGAGAAAATCCGTATCGCGAAGCAGCTCGAACGGATGAAAGTGGACGTCATCGAAGCCGGCTTCGCGGCCAGCTCGAATGGCGACTTCGATTCGATCCACACGATCGCGTCGATGATCAAGGAAAGCACGATCTGCTCGCTCGCCCGCGCGAACGACAAGGACATCCAGCGTGCCGCCGATGCGTTGAAGCCCGCTGAGCGCTTCCGCATCCATACGTTCATTGCCACGTCGCCGCTGCACATGGAAAAGAAGCTGCGCATGACGCCCGACCAGGTGTTCGAGCAGGCAAAGCTGGCGGTGCGCTTCGCGCGCAAGTTCACAGACGACGTCGAATTCTCGCCGGAAGACGGCAGCCGCTCGGACATGGACTTCCTGTGCCGCGTGCTCGAAGCCGTGATCGCCGAAGGCGCGACCACGATCAATATCGCTGACACGGTCGGCTACGGCGTGCCGGAACTGTACGGCAAGCTCGTGAAGGATCTGCGCGAACGCATCCCGAATTCGCACAAGGCCGTGTTCTCCGTGCATTGCCATAACGACCTCGGCATGGCCGTGGCGAACTCGCTGGCCGGCGTGCAGATCGGTGGCGCGCGTCAAGTCGAATGCACGATCAACGGTCTCGGCGAGCGCGCGGGCAATACGTCGCTCGAAGAAATCGTGATGGCCGTGAAGACCCGCAAGGATTATTTCGGCCTCGATCTCGGTATCGACACGACGCAGATCGTGCCGGCGTCGAAGCTCGTGTCGCAGATCACCGGCTTTGTCGTGCAGCCGAACAAGGCGGTGGTCGGCGCAAATGCGTTTGCGCACGCGTCGGGCATTCACCAGGACGGCGTCCTGAAGGCGCGCGACACCTACGAAATCATGCGGGCCGAAGATGTGGGCTGGAGCGCGAACAAGATCGTGCTCGGCAAGCTCTCGGGCCGTAATGCGTTCAAGCAGCGTCTGCAGGAACTCGGCATTTCGCTGGAAAGCGAAGGCGAACTGAACACGGCGTTCGCGCGCTTCAAGGAACTGGCCGACCGCAAGTCGGAAATCTTCGACGAAGACATCATCGCGATCGTCACGGAAGAATCCGCTGAAGCTTACGAAAAGGAACATTACAGGTTCGTGTCGCTGTCGCAGCATTCGGAAACGGGCGAGCAGCCGCACGCGAAGATCGTGTTCTCGATAGAAGGCAAGGAAGTGACCGGCGAAGCGAACGGCAACGGCCCGGTTGACGCCACGCTGAACGCGATCGAAACCGAAGTGGGCAGCGGTTCGGAACTGCTGCTGTATTCGGTGAACGCAATCACGACGGGCACGCAGGCGCAGGGCGAAGTGACGGTGCGTCTGTCGAAGAGCGGCCGCATTGTGAACGGCGTCGGCACCGATCCGGATATCGTCGCGGCTTCCGCCAAGGCTTATATCTCGGCGCTCAACAAGCTGTACTCGAACTTCGACAAGCTGAACCCGCAACGTTCATAACGCATGTTGATATGCGGGACGCAGGGTGCGGTCCCGCGCGTTCGTTCATTTGAAACCCCGTGCTTCACGAGAGCACGGGGTTTTTGCTTTCCGGGCCACGTGCGTGTCGCCGCGGCGTATGCTCGCGGCACTCGCGTGAACGAAACCGCCTACGCGCTAGCGGGCTCATCGCCGGAATAACCCGATGCGACGACATTGATGCGTCCGTCGTCGAGCGAAAAGATCCAGCCGTGCACGAGCGGCGCAGGCCGGCTTTCGCGCACGATGGCGGTGTCACGCAGCCGCTGAACCTGTTCCAGCACATTCAGTTCGGCGAGCCGGTTAATGCGCCCGTCCTCCGACGCATGGACGTCAAGCTCGTGGCGATGCGTCTGCGCGAGCGCGCAAAGCGGCGCGATCCGCCGGTTGACATGCGGCAACTCCGGCGACGGCGGCAGCAGCGCGGCCCGTACGCCACCGCAACCATAGTGGCCACAGACGATCACGTGACCGACCTTCAGCACGCGCACTGCGTATTCGAGCACGCTCGCGCAGTTGTCGTCGTCGGGCGGGAAAAGGTTCGCAATGTTGCGATGGACGAACAGATCGCCCGGCTGGCAATGTGTGATGGTCTCGGCGGGGACGCGGCTGTCCGAGCAGCCGATCCACAGTACCTGTGGATTCTGTCCCTGTGACAGTTCCTTGAAGAAAAGCGGGTCGCGCGCGAGGGTTTCTTCTGCCCATTCGGCATTGGCGGCCAGCATCTGTCGTGGAAGGTTCATCGAAAGCGGCTCCGGAGGGGCGGGTGATGAACAGAAAGGCCGCCTCGGAAACGAGGCGGCCTGCGTGCTCGAATGACGGCGATAAGGTCAGAAGAAGTTGCGGCGGCTCGGGTCGTGCAGCGGATCCGGGCTTTTCTGCGTGGTCCGAAGTACACCCTGATCGTCGAAGTAGAAGCTGAACATCATGTACCAGATGTTGTCTTCGAGATACCGGTAGGTCCAGACCTCGCGCTTCATCAGCGGGAAGTACGACGTTTCCACCGGGCGCCCGAAATTGACGAGGACATCGTCGCGCGTCCACTTGCCGATATCGGCGCGATAAAACTCGTTGGGTTGCAGCACCTGACGCACGGACAGAATCTTGCCGGCGGCGTCGACGTCCGCGGCGGTGGTGGTTTCGCCCATCGGCTGGGTTGGCCACATCAGACGCCTGCTGCCGTTCGGCAGGTCATACGTTTCGCGCGGCGCGCCGAGGCGGGTGATCAGCGCGGACTGGTCCTCGCCCGGCCGGAACTGCTGCCACGGCTGCGCACAGCCCGCGAGCATCAGCACGCCGACGCAGGCGAGCGCCGCGCGCCGCAGACGCCGGCGTGGCTCTGCCGGCTGTCCTGACGTCGGGGTCGCGGCGGGCGCGGTTGAGAGGCGGTTAAACATGAATTCCTCCGATGGCATTCTGGTGGCCTCGCGTTACATTTTTTGTCATGGAGCCACGTCATTTTGACATGCGGCGCGGCAAAAGATTTGCCGGCGGTGCGTGACGGCGCACCTGCGGCGCATCGCGCGCACGCTTGCCCGACGCCGCGCACGCCTCTATGATCCGCGCTTCGAATGAACCAACCACAGCAGGAGCAACGATGGTGGCGAACTGGATGCGAACGGCGCTGGCCGCGCTCGCGGCAGTCTCGATGACGGCCGCGCACGCCGGCGGCGAGCCGGTGCGGCTCGCGCTGATCGAAGGCATGTCGGGGCCGTTTGCCAACGCCGGCGCGGCGGTGGAGCGGAACCTGCGGCTCGGCGTCGAGCGCGTGAACGCAGCGGGCGGCGTGAAGCTCGCCGACGGCGCGCATCCGCTCGAGCTCGTCGTGCTCGACAGCAAGGGCAGCGCCGAAGAGGCGCTCGTGCAACTGCGCGCGGCGGCGGACCAGCATATCGGCTACATCCTGCAGGGCAACAGTTCGGCGGTCGCCGCGGCGCTGCTGACCGCGATCGAAAAGCAGAACGCCCGCGAGCTGGATAACCGCGAACTGTTCCTCAACTATTCCGCCGACGATCCCGCGCTGACCAACGCAAACTGCAGCTTCTGGCATTTTCGCTTCGACGCGCACGCCGGCATGCGCATGGACGCGCTCGCCGACGTGATCCAGCGCGACCTGTCCGTGAAGAAAATCTATCTGCTGAACCAGGATTACAGCTTTGGCCACGATGTCAGCGCGCTGGCGCGTGTAACGCTCAAGGCAAAGCGACCGGATATCACTATCGTCGGCGATGAATTCCATCCGGTTGGGCGCGTGAAGGATTTCGCGCCTTACGTCGCGAAAATCCGCGCGAGCGGCGCGGACGCGGTCGTGACCGGCAACTGGGGCAACGACCTGACGCTGCTGGTCAAGGCGGCGCGCGAGCAGGGACTCAACACGAAGTTCTATACGTTCTACGGCAATAGTCTCGGCGCGCCGGCTGCGCTCGGCGATGCGGGCGTCGGCAGGGTGGTGGCGGTTGCGGACTGGCATCCGAACGCTGGTGGCGGGGCCTCAGACGCGTGGTACAAAGCCTTCCGTACCCGTTTTCCCGCCGCAGCCGATGACTATCCTGTGCTACGCATGGAAATGATGATCGAGATGCTCGCCGCCGCGATGAACAGCGCGGCCAGCGCCCAGCCCGAGGCCGTCGCGAAGGCGCTGGAGGGTATGAAGTTCGATAACGGCTTCCACTCATCGTGGATGCGCGCGGAGGATCATCAATTCATCCAGCCCCTTTATGTGATGGAGATGGACAAGGCCGGTACGCCGGGCGTGCGCTTCGACAACGAGGGCTCCGGCTACGGATTCCGTACGGTGCTGGCGCTGCCGGCGGTGCGCACCGTGCCGCCGGCGGTTTGTCGCATGAAACGCCCGTGAGCGCGCCGGTCGCGCCCTTTGGGCCGGCCCGTTCAGGGTTGTAAGGGAGGGTTCGCGGCCCGTTCGGGCTGTGCTACAATACGCCCCTCGTTGTAACCCCACGGCACGGCCTTTCTTCCGTGACCGCCTGTCTAGTACTTAAGGAAATCAACATGTCCGCAGTTGAAACAAGCAAGAAGTCCGACGTCGTTGCGCAATTCGCACGCGCAGCTAACGACACCGGCTCCCCCGAAGTTCAGGTCGCGCTGCTCACGACGCGCATCAACGAACTGACCGTTCACTTCAAGGCTCACACGAAGGATCACCACAGCCGCCGCGGTCTGCTGCGCATGGTGAGCCGTCGTCGTAAGCTGCTCGACTACCTGAAGGGCAAGGACGCTGACCGTTACCGTGCGCTGATCGAGAAGCTGGGTCTGCGTAAGTAATCGGGTTAGTCTCTCAGCAAGATGCCTGTGTCAGTCAACTGATACAGGCATTTTGTTTTTGAACGGTGCGCTTCATGTGGGGCGCATCGAAATGTCATCCGCGGTGCGCATGGAAGATCATGCGGCGGGTGACCGGAACACGGCCGGGCCTCAGGGCAGAGTTTTGTGTCATTCCAGCGGTTCGCGCGCTTAAGCGTGGTTCTCTGGAATGGCATAACACTTCTCTTCCCGTGTGGCGCCGGCTCTGGCGTTGCCGCGCCGCTGCCCGTCCGCGCGGCATAACGAAGAGAAAAGGAGTGACTATGTTCAACAAGATCGTCAAAGAATTCAAATGGGGACAACATAACGTTCGCCTCGAGACGGGCGAAATCGCCCGCCAGGCAAGCGGTGCGGTGCTCGTCGACGTCGAAGACACCGTTGTGCTGGCCACCGTTGTCGGTGCCAAGACGGCAAAGCCTGGCCAGGATTTCTTCCCGCTGACCGTCGACTACCTCGAAAAGACCTACGCTGCCGGCAAGATACCGGGTGGCTTCTTCCGTCGCGAAGGCCGTCCGTCGGAAGGCGAAACGCTGATCTCGCGCCTGATCGACCGTCCGCTGCGTCCGCTGTTCCCGGAAGGCTTCTACAACGAAGTCCAGGTCGTGATCCACGTCCTGTCGCTGAACCCTGATGTGCCTGCTGACATTCCCGCGCTGATCGGCGCGTCGGCAGCGCTCGCCGTGTCCGGTCTGCCGTTCAACGGCCCGGTCGGCGCAGCACGCGTGGCCTACATCAACAACGAATTCGTGCTGAACCCGACGCGTCCGCAAATGAAGGAATCGGCGCTCGACCTGATCGTCGCCGGTACGGAACGTGCAGTGCTGATGGTGGAATCGGAAGCGCAGCAACTGACCGAAGAAGTCATGCTCGGCGCAGTGGTGTTCGGTCACGAGCAGATGCAGATCGCGATCGACGCGATCCACGAGCTCGTCCGTGAAGGCGGCAAGCCGGAATGGGACTGGAAGCCGGCTGCGAAGAACGAAGCGCTGATCGCACGCGTGTCGGAACTGGCGCAAGCCGATCTGCTCGCCGCGTACCAGATCCGCGACAAGCAGGCGCGCTCGACGAAGCTGAAGGAAGTCTACGCAGCCACGTCGGCAAAGCTGGAAGAAGAAGCCGCTGCTGCCGGCACGGTCGCCGCCGACAAGGCAACTGTCGGCAACGTGCTGTTCGACATCGAAGCGAAGATCGTCCGTACGCAGATCCTGAACGGCGAGCCGCGTATCGACGGCCGCGACACGCGCACGGTGCGCCCGATCGAAATCCGTACCGGCGTGCTGCCGCGTACGCACGGTTCGGCACTGTTCACGCGTGGCGAAACGCAGGCGCTGGTGATCGCGACGCTCGGCACGAAGGGCGACGAACAGAACATCGACGCGCTCGAAGGCGAATACCGCGAACGCTTCATGCTTCACTACAACATGCCTCCGTTCGCGACCGGCGAAACGGGCCGCGTCGGTTCGCCGAAGCGCCGTGAAATCGGTCACGGCCGTCTGGCCAAGCGCGCGCTCGTCGCGTGCCTGCCGAGCGCTGAAGAATTCGGCTACTCGATCCGCGTCGTGTCGGAAATCACGGAATCGAACGGTTCGTCGTCGATGGCTTCGGTGTGCGGCGGCTGCCTCGCGCTGATGGACGCCGGCGTGCCGATGAAGGCGCACGTCGCCGGCATCGCGATGGGGCTGATCCTCGAAGGTAACAAGTTTGCCGTCCTGACCGACATCCTCGGCGACGAAGATCACCTCGGCGACATGGACTTCAAGGTTGCGGGTACGGAACAAGGCGTGACCGCGCTGCAGATGGACATCAAGATCCAGGGCATCACGAAGGAAATCATGCAGGTCGCGCTCGCTCAGGCGAAGGAAGGCCGCATGCACATCCTCGGCAAGATGACCTCGGCTGTTTCGGGTGCGAACACGGAACTGTCGGAATTCGCGCCGCGCATGATCACCATCAAGATCAATCCGGAAAAGATCCGTGACGTGATCGGCAAGGGTGGTTCGGTGATCCGCGCGCTGACCGAAGAAACCGGCACGACGATCGATATTTCGGACGACGGCGTGGTCACCATCGCAAGCACGAGCAGCGAAGGCATGGCCGAAGCGAAGAAGCGTATCGAAAACATCACGCTGGAAGTCGAAGTCGGTCAGGTGTATGACGGTACGGTTCTCAAGCTGCTGGATTTCGGCGCGATCGTCAACATCCTGCCGGGCAAGGACGGTCTGTTGCACATTTCCGAGATCGCGAACGAGCGCATCAAGGATATCAACGACTACCTGAAGGACGGCCAGCACGTGAAGGTCAAGGTCATCCAGACGGACGAGAAGGGTCGTGTGCGTCTGTCGGCCAAGGCGTTGCTGAACGAAACGCCGGCTGGCGCGCCGCAAGGCGAGCCGACGCCGCAGTAATGCAGTAGGGGAATGACGGCCGGTAGCGTGAATGCGCGCCGGCCGTTTTTCATGGAGGATGGATTGCACTGCGAACCGGCCGGCCCGGGCTCAGGGTTTGCAGTGCAATCCACACCTTTGGAGGTGATGCAGATGAAAGCGATCGAGATTACCGAATTCGGCGCGCCGGACGTTCTGAAGCTGGCCGAACGGCCCATGCCAGAACCGAAAGCGGGCGAAGTGCTGATCAAGGTGGCCGCGTCGGGCATCAACCGTCCGGACGTGTTCCAGCGCAAGGGTGCGTATGCGCCGCCGCCGGGCGCATCGGATCTGCCGGGGCTGGAAGTGGCGGGCGAGATCGTTGGCGGCTCGATCGACGCGAAGCACAACCCGTTTGGCCTGAAGATTGGCGATCGCGTGTGCGCGCTGCTCGCGGGCGGCGGTTACGCGGAATACGCGGTTGCGCCGCTTGCGCAATGTCTGCCGGTGCCGAAGGGCCTGACCGATATCGAGGCGGCGTCGCTGCCGGAGACTTTCTTCACAGTGTGGAGCAACGTGTTCGATCGCGCGAAACTGGGCGCGGGCGAGGGCGGCGCGAACGAAACGTTCATGGTGCAGGGCGGTTCGAGCGGCATCGGCGTGACGGCGATCCAGATCGCGCATGCGCTGGGTTTCCGCGTGTTCGCAACCGCCGGATCGGACGACAAATGCCGCGCGTGCGAAGAACTGGGCGCCGAGCGCGCGATCAACTACAAGACTGAAGATTTCGTCGAAGTGGTGAAGTCGCTGACAAACGATCGCGGCGTCGACGTCATTCTCGATATGGTGGCCGGCAGCTATATCCCGCGCGAACTGACGGCGCTCGCCAATGGTGGTCGTCTGGTGTTGATCGCGCTGCTGGGCGGCGCGAAGGCGGAAGTGAACCTGAACGAGATCCTGCGCCGTCGTCTGACGATTACCGGTTCGACGCTGCGTCCGCAGCCGGTCGAGTTCAAGGCGAAAATCGCCGCGAAGCTGAAAGAGCACGTGTGGCCGCACATCGAGGGTGGCCGTATCAAGCCTGTCGTACATCGCGTGTTTCCGGCTGCGCAGGCCGCCGAAGCGCATGTGCTGATGGAAAGCAGTACGCACGTGGGCAAGATCGTGCTGAATTGGGGCGCGGATGTTTAATTCGACTGGTTTGACCCGATCCGTCTGCGCACAGTAAAATCGCATGTTTTGCGCCCGACGCACGGTTCATTGAATTCTGAAAGACGGGCCGACCTCGTGTCCGAGCCTGTCTCATGACAAGACGAGACAATGTCGAAACAAC
This sequence comes from Paraburkholderia sp. GAS334, assembly GCF_050436625.1. Lineage (NCBI taxonomy): Bacteria > Pseudomonadati > Pseudomonadota > Betaproteobacteria > Burkholderiales > Burkholderiaceae > Paraburkholderia > Paraburkholderia sp. GAS334. Next base: position 226,113 of record NZ_JBNDMO010000011.1, read on the forward strand.
GAGCAAAAGCGGTAGTCGGTAACTGGAAGATGTTCGGTCGCCTTGCCGATAACGCGAGGCTGCTGAAGGCTGTGGCGCAGGGCGTCGATGCGTTGCCGGAAGGTATTCTGGTGGGCCTGTGTGTGCCGTGCCCGTACCTTTCGCAGGCGCAGTTGTTGCTCGAAGGTTCGCGCGTGGCCTGGGGCGTACAGGATGTCTCCGCGTTCAAGGAAGGTGCGTACACCGGCGAAGTAGCCGCGGACATGGCCGCCGATTTCGGCGCGAAGTTCGCGATCGTCGGGCATTCGGAACGTCGTGCGTATCATCGCGAAAGCGCAGAGCTGGTGGCCGCGAAGACGCAGCGTGCGCTTGAGGCGGGATTGATTCCGATTGTCTGTGTCGGCGAAACGCTCGAACAGCGTGAAGCGGGCGAGACGGAGCTGGTAGTCGGCACCCAGATTGACGACGTGCTCGCGAAGCTTTCGCTGGAAGAGGCGGTTCGCATCGTGGTGGCCTATGAGCCGGTCTGGGCGATTGGCACGGGTAGGAGTGCGACGGCCGAACAGGCGCAGCAGGTTCATGCGTTTTTGCGCGGGCGCCTCACCGCAAAAGATGCAGCGGTCGCCGATGTGCACGTGCTCTATGGCGGCAGTGTGAAACCCGACAACGCGGAAGAGTTGTTCCGTCAGCCGGATATCGATGGCGGCCTGATTGGCGGCGCATCGTTGAAGGACAAGGATTTCCTGGCGATCTGCAGCGCGGCGCAAGCCGTGATGGCCGACGCGGCGTAAGCCGCTCAGGCGGGCAGGGCGCCCGGGCGAGGAAGACCCATTACGTGCACCACACATTGTGTTGCGCGGTTAAATAAAGACTCTCAGGTGAGTGTGATGCTGTATTTGAAAACGTTGATCATCGTCGTTCAGTTACTGTCGGCGCTTGGGGTCATTGGCCTCGTCTTGCTGCAGCACGGTAAGGGCGCCGATATGGGCGCTGCATTCGGCAGCGGCGCGTCGGGAAGTCTCTTCGGCGCGACGGGCTCGGCAAACTTTTTGTCGCGTACCACTGCCGTGCTCGCCGCTGTGTTTTTCGTCACGACGCTGACGCTCACGTACCTCGGTTCGTATCGCTCGAAACCGTCGGTGGGCGTGCTCGGCGCGGCAGTGACCGCTCCGGTTTCGGCTTCTGCTGCGTCCGCTCCGGCGGGTGTGTCGGCGCCTGTTGCGGCGTCTGCTGCATCGGCTCCGGGCCAGGACGTGCCGAAATAAAATTTTCGGTCGAAACGCTTTTTGTGCGTTGAACAAACTGTTTAAACCAGTTACAATTGAAGTCTTGAAGCGATTCGCGGGTTTTATAGCTTGTTTTCCCGGATTGCAGTAGTGCCGACGTGGTGAAATTGGTAGACACGCTATCTTGAGGGGGTAGTGGCGAAAGCTGTGCGAGTTCGAGTCTCGCCGTCGGCACCAATGTTATCTAATGCCAGCCGATTGCTTTTGCTTCGGCTGGCATTTTTACTTCTGGTGGGCTGCTTGCCATTTGCTTGCATTGCAAAGTAGCCCGAAGTGATTTGATGTCAGGAAACTGCGGTAAGCTGCACGCCCTGGCTACATTCAGAACCAACCGATTGAGGATAGTCTTGAACCTCGCAGCCTATTTCCCCGTCCTGTTGTTCCTTATTGTTGGAACCGGTTTAGGCGTAGCACTGGTCAGTATCGGCAAGATCCTCGGTCCCAACCGGCCTGACACCGAGAAGAACGCGCCGTACGAGTGCGGCTTCGAGGCATTCGAAGATGCGCGCATGAAGTTCGACGTGCGCTACTACCTGGTTGCCATTCTCTTCATTATTTTCGACCTTGAAACCGCGTTTCTGTTCCCGTGGGGTGTAGCCCTGCGCGACATCGGCTGGCCCGGGTTCATGGCGATGATGATTTTCCTGCTCGAATTCCTGCTTGGCTTCGCCTATATCTGGAAGAAGGGCGGCCTCGATTGGGAATGACAGATTAATCGCCGGTTTGCGTGGGTGGCACGGCTTGCTGCCCCGTCTGGAGTGGAAAGCAAATGAGTATCGAAGGGGTCTTGAAGGAAGGGTTTGTCACCACCACCGCTGACAAGCTGATCAACTGGACGCGCACCGGCTCGCTGTGGCCGATGACGTTCGGTCTCGCATGTTGCGCGGTCGAGATGATGCATGCGGGCGCTGCCCGTTACGACCTCGACCGTTTCGGCGTGGTGTTTCGTCCGAGTCCGCGTCAGTCGGATGTGATGATCGTCGCCGGCACGCTGTGCAACAAGATGGCGCCTGCTCTGCGCAAGGTCTACGACCAGATGGCCGAGCCGCGCTGGGTGATCTCGATGGGTTCGTGCGCGAACGGCGGCGGCTACTACCACTACTCGTATTCGGTGGTGCGTGGCTGCGATCGCATCGTGCCGGTCGACGTCTATGTGCCGGGTTGTCCGCCCACGGCGGAAGCGCTGGTCTACGGCGTGATCCAGCTGCAGGCGAAGATCCGCCGCACCAATACCATCGCCCGTCAATAAGGCCAACGCCTCTTCCCCCACAATATGGCAAGCAAACTCGAGACTCTCAAAGCGAACCTCGAGGCGGCCTTTGGCGGCCGCCTGCTGAGCGTCACCGAAGCAATCGGTGAGCTGACGATCGTCGTCAAGGCGAGTGATTACCTCGAAGTGGCGACGCGTCTGCGTGACGATAAATCGCTCGGCTTCGAGCAGTTGATGGACCTGTGCGGCGTCGATTACCAGACGTACGGCGATGGTGCCTACGAAGGCCCGCGTTTCGCAGCGGTGCTCCATCTGCTGTCGGTAGCGAACAACTGGCGTCTGCGTGTGCGCGTGTTCGCCCCGGACGACGAAGTGCCGCTCGTTGCATCGGTCGTCGATATCTGGAGTTCGGCCAACTGGTATGAGCGCGAAGCGTTCGACCTGTACGGCATCGTCTTCGAAGGTCACCCGGACCTGCGCCGGATCCTGACCGACTATGGCTTTATCGGCCACCCGTTCCGCAAGGATTTCCCGGTTTCCGGCTATGTCGAAATGCGTTACGACCCGGAAGAGAAGCGCGTCGTCTACCAGCCGGTGACGATCGAGCCGCGGGAAATCACGCCGCGCGTGATCCGTGAGGATCGCTATGGCGGTCTGAAACACTAAGAGAACGCCATGGCAGAGATCAAAAACTACACGCTCAACTTCGGCCCGCAACACCCGGCCGCGCACGGTGTGCTGCGCCTCGTGCTCGAACTCGACGGCGAAGTGATCCAGCGCGCCGATCCGCACATTGGCCTCCTGCATCGTGCGACCGAAAAGCTCGCCGAAACCAAAACCTTCATCCAGTCCGTGCCGTACATGGACCGTCTCGACTACGTTTCGATGATGGTGAACGAGCACGGCTATGTGATGGCAATCGAAAAGCTGCTCGGCATCGAAGTACCGATCCGCGCGCAGTACATCCGCGTGATGTTCGACGAAGTGACGCGCGTGCTGAACCACCTGATGTGGATCGGCGCACATGCACTCGACGTCGGCGCAATGGCGGTGTTCCTGTACGCGTTCCGCGAGCGCGAAGACCTGATGGACGTGTACGAAGCAGTGTCCGGTGCACGGATGCACGCAGCGTACTATCGTCCGGGCGGCGTCTATCGCGATCTGCCTGACGCAATGCCGCAATACAAGGCGTCGAAGATTCGCAATGCGAAGGCGCTGTCGAAGATGAACGAGAACCGTCAAGGTTCGCTGCTCGACTTCATCGACGATTTCTTTACACGTTTCCCGCACTGCGTCGACGAGTACGAAACGCTGCTCACCGACAACCGGATCTGGAAGCAACGTCTGGTCGGCATTGGCGTGGTCAGCCCGGAACGTGCGCTGCAACTCGGCATGACCGGCGCGATGCTGCGCGGTTCGGGCATCGAGTGGGATCTGCGCAAGAAGCAGCCGTACGAAGTCTATGACAAGATGGATTTCGATATTCCGGTTGGCGTGAACGGCGACTGCTACGACCGCTATCTGGTGCGTGTCGAAGAAATGCGCCAGTCCACGCGCATTGTGAAACAGTGCATCGAGTGGCTTCGCAAGAATCCGGGCCCGGTGATGATCGACAATCACAAGATTGCGCCGCCGTCGCGCGTCGGCATGAAGTCGAACATGGAAGAGTTGATTCACCACTTCAAGCTCTTCACGGAAGGCTTCCATGTGCCGGAAGGCGAGGCGTATGCAGCGGTCGAGCATCCGAAGGGCGAGTTCGGCATCTATCTGATTTCGGATGGCGCGAACAAGCCGTATCGCCTGAAGATTCGCGCGCCGGGTTATGCGCACCTGTCCGCGCTCGATGAAATGGCGCGCGGTCACATGATCGCCGACGCTGTGACGATCATCGGTACGCAGGACATTGTGTTCGGCGAAGTGGATCGCTAGAGCGATATTCGTAACGGCGCGCGCGGTCCCTCGCGCGTCATGCAAGGAACGCCGGGTCTGTCGCAGCACGTAGTGAGCGGCAGGTTTTCGTTCGGTAGGAATTGAAAGAGTCGTGTCTGAAAATGATCTCAGCTGAAGGCCTGAAAGAAATCGATCGCGCGATCGCGAAGTATCCCGCCGATCAGAAACAGTCCGCCGTGATGTCGGCGTTGGCCACTGCTCAGGAAGAGCACGGGTGGCTGTCGCCCGAAATCATGCAGTTCGTGGCTGACTACCTTGGCATGCCCGCGGTTGCCGTGCAGGAGGTTGCGACCTTCTACACGATGTACAACACGTCGCCGGTCGGCAAGTACAAGATCACGCTTTGCACGAACCTGCCGTGCCAGCTCGGTCCGGATGGCGGTTCGGAAAGCGCCGCCGAATACCTGAAACAGAAACTCGGCATCGACTTCGGCGAAACCACTGCTGACGGCCAGTTCACCCTGAAAGAGGGTGAATGCATGGGCTCGTGTGGCGATGCGCCGGTGCTGCTCGTGAACAACCACCGTATGTGCAGCTTCATGAGCCGCGAGAAGATCGACCAGCTGCTCGAGGAACTTTCGAAATGACGTCTTTACACGATCGTCACATCAAACCGCTGATTCTCGCCGGCCTGAACGGCGACAACTGGCATCTCGAAGATTACGTCGCGCGCGGCGGTTACAAGCAGCTGCGCCGTATTCTGGAAGAAAAGATTCCGCCCGAGCAGGTGATCGCCGACGTGAAAGCGTCGGGTCTGCGCGGCCGTGGCGGTGCGGGCTTCCCGACCGGCCTGAAGTGGAGCTTCATGCCGCGCCAGTTTCCGGGGCAGAAGTATCTCGTCTGCAATTCGGACGAAGGCGAACCGGGCACGTTCAAAGACCGCGACATCCTGCGCTGGAATCCGCATTCGCTGATCGAAGGCATGGCCATCGGCGCATACGCGATGGGCATCACGGTCGGCTACAACTACATCCACGGCGAAATCTGGGAAACCTACAAGGTCTTCGAAGAAGCCCTTGAAGAAGCGCGTCGCGCGGGGTTTCTCGGTGCGAACATCATGGGTTCGGGCTTTTCGTTCGAACTGCATGCGCACCACGGTTACGGCGCCTACATCTGCGGCGAAGAAACCGCGTTGCTCGAATCGCTTGAAGGCAAGAAAGGCCAGCCGCGTTTCAAGCCGCCTTTCCCGGCGAGCTTTGGCGCATTCGGCAAGCCGACGACGATCAACAACACCGAGACATTCGCTGCTGTGCCGTTCCTGCTGGAAATCGGCCCGCAGGCGTACCTCGAGCTGGGCAAGCCGAACAACGGTGGCACGAAGATCTTCTCGATCTCCGGCGACATCGAACGTCCGGGCAACTACGAAGTTCCGCTCGGCACGCCGTTCGCGACGCTGATGGACCTCGCCGGCGGCATGCGTGGCGGCAGGAAGATCAAGGCTGTGATCCCGGGCGGTTCGTCGGCACCGGTGATCCCGGGCGACATCATGATGAACACCGATCTCGACTACGACTCGATCGCGAAGGCCGGCTCGATGCTCGGCTCGGGCGCGGTGATCGTGATGGACGAGACGCGTTGCATGGTGCGTTCGCTCTTGCGTCTGTCGTACTTCTATTACGAAGAATCGTGCGGTCAGTGCACGCCGTGCCGTGAAGGCACCGGCTGGCTGTATCGCGTCGTGCATCGCATCGAACACGGGCTCGGCCGCCAGGAAGATCTGGACCTGCTGAACTCGGTCGCTGAAAACATCATGGGCCGCACGATCTGCGCGCTCGGCGATGCAGCGGCGATGCCGGTGCGCGGCATGCTGAAGCACTACTGGGACGAGTTTGCGTACCACGTCGAGCACAAGCACTGCATGGTCGGTGGCCATGCCGGAGCCGCAGCAGCAACGGAAACAGTAGCCGCCTAGGCGAATAACGCTAAAGCACCAGCCGCGGGGATTCATCGCTTCGACTTGCTAAAAAGCGGGCGATTGAATGGGCAAATGAGCGGGCGAACGATTGAGCGGTAACAGGTTAAGGAAGATTGACCATCATGGTTGAACTTGAAATAGACGGCAAGAAGGTCGAGGTGCCCGAAGGCAGCATGGTGATCCAGGCTGCGCATAAGGTCGATACGTACATTCCTCACTTCTGCTATCACAAGAAGCTGTCGATTGCGGCCAACTGCCGGATGTGTCTTGTCGACGTCGAGAAGATGCCGAAGGCTGTGCCGGCATGCGCGACGCCGGTGTCGGCGGGCATGATCGTGCACACGAAGTCGGACAAGGCCGTGAAGGCACAGCAGTCCGTGATGGAATTCCTGCTGATCAACCACCCGCTTGATTGCCCTATCTGCGACCAGGGCGGCGAATGTCAGCTGCAGGATCTGGCAGTGGGTTATGGCAAGTCGTCGTCGCGTTATAGCGAAGAAAAGCGCGTTGTGTTCCACAAGAACGTTGGCCCGCTAATCTCGATGGAAGAAATGACGCGTTGCATTCACTGCACGCGTTGCGTCCGTTTCGGTCAGGAAGTCGCCGGCGTGATGGAACTGGGCATGCTGGGTCGTGGCGAGCACTCGGAAATCACGTCGTTCGTCGGCAAGACGGTGGATTCGGAACTGTCGGGCAACATGATTGACCTGTGCCCGGTCGGCGCGTTGACCAGCAAGCCTTTCCGCTACAGCGCCCGTACCTGGGAACTGTCGCGCCGCAAGTCGGTGAGCCCGCACGATTCCGTCGGCGCGAACCTCGTGGTGCAGGTGAAGAACAATCGCGTGATGCGCGCGCTGCCGTTCGAAAACGAATCGATCAACGAATGCTGGATCTCGGACAAGGATCGTTTCTCGTACGAAGCCCTGAATAGCGCGGAACGCCTCACGCAGCCGATGCTCAAGCAGGACGGCAGGTGGATTGAAACCGACTGGCAGACGGCGCTCGAATACGTCGTCAAGGGTCTGAATGGCATCAAGGGCGACCACGGCGCGAACGCGCTGGCTGCACTCGCCAGCCCGCACAGCACGGTCGAAGAACTGTTCCTGCTAAAGAAGCTCGCACAGGCGGTCGGTACGCCGAACGTCGACTTCCGTCTGCGTCAGTCCGATTTCTCGGCACCGGTCAACGGTACGCCGTGGCTGGGTACGGCCATCGCCGATCTGTCGAATATCGATGCGGCACTGATCGTCGGCTCGACACTGCGTCGCGATCATCCGCTGCTGGCCGCGCGTCTGCGTCAGGCTGCGAAGGGTGGTGCGAAGCTGACTTTCGTGCAGGCAACCGCTGACGACGCACTGATCCCGCAGGCGAAGCGCGTTGTCGCTGCGCCGTCCGCATGGCTCGACGAGCTTGCTGGCATCGCGGCCTCGGTGGCTGAACTGCGTGGCGAAACGCTGCCGGAAGCACTCGCAGGCGTCGAAGCATCGGACGCGGCGAAGCAGGCCGCAGCATCGCTCGCGGGTGGCTCGACGCGCGTCGTGCTGCTTGGCAACGGCGCTGTCCAGCATCCGCAATTTGCGCAGATTCACGCAGCGGCTCAATGGATCGCTGACGCAACCGGTGCAGCGCTCGGCTTCCTCACGGAAGCAGCGAACACGGTCGGCGCACACCTCGTCGGCGCAGTGCCGGACGCAGGCGGTCTGAACGCACGTGAAGTGTTCGAGCAGCCGCGCAAGGGTTATGTGCTGCTGAACCTCGAGCCGGAATTCGATACGGCGAACCCGGCGCAGGCACTGGCCGCGTTGAAGCAGGCGGAAATGGTCGTCGTGATGTCGTCGTTCGTGACGGGCACCGACTACGCTGACGTCCTGCTGCCGATCGCTCCGTTCACGGAAACGGCCGGCACGTTCGTCAACGCTGAAGGGACGGTGCAGACGTTCAACGGCGTCGTGCGTCCACTCGGCGAAACACGTCCGGCATGGAAGGTGTTGCGCGTGCTCGGCAGCATCCTCGGCGTGCCGGGCTTCGAATTCGATACGGCTGAAGAAGTGCGTACGGCTGCACTGGGCGACGGCGATCTCACATCGCGTCTGTCGAACAAGGCTGGCGTGGCGGTTGCCCGCGGCAACGCAGCGAAGGTCGCCGAAGGCAAGTTCGAACGCATCGCCGATGTACCGATTTACCACGCCGATCCGCTGGTGCGCCGCGCTGAGTCGCTGCACCTGACGGCAGCGGCGCGCGCAGCGAATTCGGTCGGTCTGCCGGCTGCGCTGTTCGACAAGCTGGGTCTGAAGGATGGCGACGCGATCCGCGTACGCCAGGGCGAACTGTCGGTGCAACTGCCGGCCGTGCGTGATGCGAACCTTGCGCAGACGGTCGTCCGCGTATCGGCAGGCACGCCTGCTGGTGCTGCGCTCGGCAGCCTGTTCGGTGAACTGGTGGTGGAGAAGGCGTAAATGAGCTTGTTCGAAACGATCAATTCGGGCGGCGCCCAGATCCTCGGTGTGGCATGGCCCACGGTGTGGGCGCTGGTGCGCATCCTGGTGGTGTCCGTCGTGATCCTGCTGTGCGTGGCTTACCTGATCCTGTGGGAACGGAAGCTGATCGGCTGGATGCACGTGCGTCTCGGTCCGAACCGCGTCGGCCCGATGGGTTTGTTGCAACCAATCGCCGACGTGCTGAAGCTGCTGCTGAAAGAAGTCATTCAGCCGACGCAGGCAAGCCGCTGGATCTACATGATTGCGCCGATCATGGTGGTGGTGCCGGCCTTCGCGGTCTGGGCGGTGATTCCGTTCCAGGCGGGCGCGGTGCTCGGCGACATCAACGCCGGTCTGCTGTACGCCATGGCGATTTCGTCGGTTGGTGTGTACGGCGTGATTCTCGCCGGCTGGGCGTCGAACTCGAAGTACGCATTCCTCGGTGCGATGCGCGCCGCGGCACAGATGGTGTCGTACGAAATCTCGATGGGCTTCGCACTCGTCGTCGTGCTGATGACCTCGGGAAGCCTGAACCTCTCGGACATCGTCACTTCGCAGGAACGCGGCATTTTCGCGGGCTACGGTCTGAACTTCCTGTCATGGAACTGGCTGCCGCTGCTGCCGATGTTCGTCGTTTACTTCATTTCCGGCATCGCTGAAACGAACCGCCACCCGTTCGACGTGGTGGAAGGGGAGTCGGAAATCGTGGCTGGCCACATGATCGATTACTCGGGCATGGCTTTCGCGCTGTTCTTCCTCGCCGAGTACATCAACATGATCGTGATCTCGGCGATCGCCGCGACGATGTTCCTCGGTGGCTGGAGCGCGCCGTTCGGTTTCCTGTCGTTCGTGCCGGGCATCGTGTGGCTCGTCGCGAAAATTTTCTTCCTGCTGTCGGTGTTCATCTGGGCGCGTGCCACATTCCCGCGCTATCGCTATGACCAGATCATGCGTCTGGGCTGGAAGATTTTCATTCCGGTCTGCGTGGTGTGGCTGGTGGTGGTCGGCTTCTGGATCATGTCGCCGTTGAATATCTGGAAATAAAGGGCGGATGAACCCATGACCGCAATTCAAAACTTCTTCAAGACCTTCTTCCTGACGGAGCTGCTGAAAGGCCTCGCGCTGACTGGACGTTATGCGTTCCAGCGCAAGATCACGGTGCAGTTCCCCGAAGAAAAGACGCCGATTTCGCCGCGTTTCCGCGGCCTGCATGCACTGCGCCGCTATGAGAACGGCGAAGAACGCTGCATCGCCTGCAAGCTGTGCGAAGCGGTGTGCCCGGCACTCGCCATTACGATCGAATCGGAAACGCGCGCGGACAACACGCGCCGCACGACGCGTTACGACATCGACCTGACCAAATGCATCTTCTGCGGTTTCTGCGAAGAAAGCTGCCCCGTCGATTCGATCGTCGAGACGCACATCCTCGAATATCACGGCGAAAAGCGCGGCGACCTGTACTTCACGAAGGACATGCTGCTGGCCGTAGGCGATCGCTATGAAGCCGAGATCGCTGCAAACAAGGCGGCCGACGCGCCCTATCGTTGAAACGCGCCTGAGCATTGCTGAAACGCTATTAGTTCGACGCTGCAACGGCCTGCTGTTGGGGCCGTGCGCTGAAGTCTGACCGCTTCGGCCTCGCACCTGTGTGCTGGTTTTGACAGATGCGCGTGCCAAAGAACCATGCCTGACGATGGCCTAACGATGAACCGGTAATCATGGAATTCACGACCGTACTGTTCTACATCTTCGCGCTGCTCCTGGTGGTATCAGGGCTGAAGGTGATCACCTCGCGCAATCCGGTGAGCTCCGCGCTCTTCCTGGTGCTCGCGTTCTTCAACGCTGCAGCGATCTGGATGCTGCTCGAGGCTGAATTCCTCGCGATCCTGCTCGTGCTGGTCTACGTCGGCGCGGTGATGGTGCTGTTCCTGTTCGTCGTGATGATGCTGGACATCAATCTCGATGTGCTGCGGCGCGACTTCAAACGTTTCGTGCCGATGGCGACGATCGTCGGCGCAATCATCGTGATCGAAACCGCGCTGATCCTCTGGCACGGCTACGGCGCGACGGTTCAGCCGGTGCGCGACACCACGGTGGCAGGCGCTGCAGCCGCAACCGCTGGCTGGTCGAACACACGCATCATCGGCAAGATCATCTACACCGACTACATCTTCGCGTTCGAAGTGGCCGGTCTCGTGCTGCTCGTCGCGATCATCGCCGCGATCGCGCTGACCACGCGTCACGCGAAGGACAGCAAGCGTCAGAAGATCGGTGATCAGGTGAAGGTGCGCGCTCAGGACCGCGTGCGCGTCGTCAAGATGCCGTCGGAAAAGACCGCCGCGACCGAAGCCGCCGAAGCCGCTGCAGCAGCACAGGCGGCCTCAGCAAAGGCCGCCGCAGCTCAGGCAACTGCCGCTGCTTCCGTGAAGAACGGCTGAGCGCCCAGGAGAAAAACATGTTGACCCTTGCTCATTACCTCGTCCTCGGCGCGATCCTGTTTGCGATCAGCATCGTCGGCATTTTCCTGAACCGTCGCAACGTCATCATCATCCTGATGGCGATCGAGCTGATGCTGCTGGCGGTGAACACCAATTTCGTCGCGTTCTCGCATTACCTCGGCGACGTGCATGGCCAGATCTTCGTGTTTTTCGTGCTGACCGTCGCGGCGGCGGAAGCAGCGATCGGCCTCGCCATTCTGGTGACCCTGTTCCGTAGCCTCGACACGATCAACGTCGAGGATCTCGATCAGCTCAAAGGTTAAATTCAGGCAAAGCTGTTATGTCAACGACACTCAATGAAAACCTGCTGCTAGCGGTTCCGCTTGCACCGCTGGCCGGCTCGCTGATTGCGGGGCTGTTCGGGAAAGCGGTGGGGCGCGCCGGGGCACACTCGGTCACGATCCTCGGCGTCGCGATCTCGTTCATCCTGTCGGCAATCGTCTTCTTCGACGTGCTGAACGGCGCGAGTTTCAACGCCACCGTCTACGAATGGCTGACCGTCGGCAAGCTGAAATTCGAAGTCGGCTTCCTCGTCGACTCGCTGACGGCGCTGATGATGTGCGTGGTGACTTTCGTGTCGCTGATGGTGCACATCTATACGATCGGCTACATGGCCGACGACGACGGTTACCAGCGCTTCTTCTCGTACATCGCGCTGTTCACGTTCTCGATGCTGATGCTCGTGATGAGCAACAACTTCCTGCAGCTGTTCTTCGGCTGGGAAGCGGTGGGTCTCGTGTCGTACCTGCTGATTGGCTTCTACTTCACTCGTGAAAGCGCGATCTACGCGAACATGAAGGCGTTCATCGTGAACCGCGTGGGTGACTTCGGCTTCCTGCTCGGCATCGGCCTGCTGCTGGCCTACGCCGGCTCGATGAACTACGCTGATGTGTTCGCGAAGAACCACGAACTCGCGTCGCTGAGTTTCCCGGGCACGAGCTGGGGCCTGCTGACGGTCGCCTGTATCTGCCTCTTCATCGGCGCGATGGGCAAGTCGGCGCAGTTCCCGCTGCACGTATGGCTGCCGGATTCGATGGAAGGTCCGACACCGATCTCCGCGCTGATTCACGCGGCAACGATGGTGACGGCCGGTATCTTCATGGTCGCGCGCATGTCGCCGCTGTTCGAACTGTCGGATAGTGCGCTGTCGTTCATCACGGTGATCGGCGCGATCACGGCGCTGTTCATGGGCTTCCTTGGGGTCGTCCAGAACGACATCAAGCGCGTGGTCGCGTACTCGACGCTGTCGCAACTCGGTTACATGACGGTCGCGCTCGGTGTGTCGGCTTACCCGGTCGCCATTTTCCACCTGATGACGCACGCGTTCTTCAAGGCGCTGCTGTTCCTCGGCGCGGGTTCGGTGATCATCGGCATGCACCACGATCAGGACATCCGCAACATGGGCGGCCTGCGCAAGTACATGCCGATCACGTGGATCACGTCGCTGGTCGGTTCGCTGGCGCTGATCGGTACGCCGTTCTTCGCGGGCTTCTATTCGAAAGACTCGATCATCGACGCAGTGAAGCTGTCGCATCTGCCGGGTTCGGGCTTCGCGTACTTCGCGGTCGTGGCGAGCGTGTTTGTCACGGCGCTGTACTCGTTCCGTATGTACTTCCTGGTGTTCCACGGCAAGGAGCGCTTCCGCGATCCGAAGCATCCGGAATCGCCGATGGGTATCGAAGCCGCGGCGCACGCGCACGACGATCACGGTCACGGTCACGACGCACATGGCCATGGTCACGACGATCACGGCCACGCGCACGAGCCGCACGAAACACCGTGGGTGGTGTGGGTGCCGCTGGTGCTGCTGGCGATTCCGTCGGTGATCATCGGCGCGATTGCTATTGGTCCGTTGCTGTTCGGCGACTTCTTCCAGCACGGCGTGGCGTTCGACAAGGCGATCTTCATCGGCGAAAACCATCCGGCGCTGCATGAGATGGCTGAAGAATTCCACGGCTGGGCGTCGATGGGTCTGCACTCGGTTGCGGGTCTGCCGGTGTGGCTCGCGCTCGCGGGTGTTGTGGTCGCGTGGTTCCTGTATCTGGTTCGTCCCGACCTGCCGGCTGTCGTCAAGCGCGCGTTCGGTCCGATCTACACGCTGCTCGACAACAAGTACTACATGGACAAGATCAACGAAGTCGTCTTCGCACGAGGGGCAGTAGCGATCGGCCGCGGCCTCTGGAAGGAAGGTGACGTCGTGGTCATCGACGGTATCGTCAACGGCAGCGCGCGCTTCATCGGCTGGTTTGCCAGCGTGATCCGCTTCCTCCAATCCGGTTACATCTATCACTACGCGTTTGCCATGATTATCGGCATGTTGGGGCTCTTGACCCTGTTTGTAACGCTCGGCGGCAAATAAGGCGAGGGACACTAATGCACGCTTATCCGATTCTCAGTATCGCGATCTGGCTGCCGATCCTGTTCGGCCTCCTGGTCCTTGCCATCGGTTCCGACAGGAACCCCGGCCCGGCGCGCTGGATTGCGCTGGTCGGCTCGGTACTCAGCTTTATCGTCACGATTCCGCTCATCACCAGCTTCGATTCGAGCACCGCTGAATTGCAGTTCGTCGAAAAGGCGAACTGGATCGAACGCTTCAACATCACCTATCACCTGGGCGTCGACGGCATCTCGATGTGGTTCGTCGTGCTGACCGCATTGATCACGGTGATCGTCGTGATTGCCGGGTGGGAAGTGATCACGAAGAACGTGTCGCAGTATCTGGCTTCGTTCCTGATCCTGTCGGGCATCATGGTCGGCGTGTTCAGCGCCGCCGACGGCATGCTGTTCTACGTGTTCTTCGAAGCAACGCTGATCCCGATGTACATCATCATCGGCGTGTGGGGTGGGGCGAACCGCGTGTACGCGGCGTTCAAGTTCTTCCTGTACACGCTGATGGGCTCGCTCCTGATGCTGGTCGCGCTGCTGTACCTGTACACGCAGACGGGCACGTTCGATCTCGCTACGTGGCAGAGCGCGCAGATCGGCATGACGCCGCAGATATTGCTGTTCATCGCGTTCTTCCTTGCGTTTGCCGTGAAGGTGCCGATGTGGCCGGTCCACACGTGGTTGCCCGACGCGCACGTGGAAGCGCCGACGGGCGGCTCGGTCGTGCTGGCCGCGATCATGCTGAAGCTCGGCGCCTATGGCTTCGTGCGTTTCTCCCTGCCGATTGCACCGGACGCAAGCCACTTCCTGGCTCCAGTCGTGATCACGCTGTCGCTGATCGCGGTGATCTACATCGGTCTCGTCGCGATGGTGCAGACGGACATGAAGAAGCTGGTCGCGTATTCGTCGATTGCGCACATGGGCTTCGTCACGCTCGGCTTCTTCATCTTCAACCAGCTCGGTGTGGAAGGCGCAATCATCCAGATGATCTCGCACGGCTTCGTGTCGGGCGCGATGTTCCTGTGTATCGGCGTGCTGTATGACCGTATGCACTCGCGCCAGATTGCCGATTACGGCGGCGTCGTGAACACGATGCCGAAGTTCGCGGCGCTCGTGATGCTGTTCTCGATGGCCAACTGCGGCCTGCCGGGCACCTCCGGTTTCGTCGGCGAATTCATGGTGATTCTGGCCGCCGTCCAGTACAACTTCTGGATCGCGGGCGGTGCGGCGTTCACGCTGATTCTCGGCGCGGCCTACACGTTGTGGATGTACAAGCGCGTGTACTTCGGCGCCGTCGCGAACGATCACGTGAAGAACCTGCTCGACGTCAACCGTCGCGAATTCTTCATGCTGGCTGTGCTGGCGGGCCTGACGCTGTTGATGGGCCTGTATCCGAAGCCTTTCACCGACGTGATGCAAGTATCCGTGGAAAACCTCCTCTCCCACGTCGCGCAGTCCAAGCTGCCGTTGTCACAGTAATACAGAGCGGAGGAATCTAAAGATCATGCAAAACGCCCCTATCAATGCTCTGTTGCCTGACGCGCTGCTGATGTTCGCAGTGGTCGTCGCGTGGCTCAACGACACGTTCTTCGGCGAGACCAGTCGCCGTACGACGTATTACATCGCCATCCTGTCGTCGGTGGTAGCCGGCGTGTGGTTTGCGATCAACGCATTCGACCCGACGCCGCATTACTTCTTCTCGCGCATGTACGTGGTGGATCCGTTCGCCAGCGCGATGAAGGCGGTGGTGTCGCTGGGTTACGCGGTGTCGATCATCTATTCGCGCAAGTACCTCGAAGATCGCGACCTGTTCCGCGGCGACTTCTTCCTGCTCGGCATGTTCTCGCTGCTCGGCCAGCTCGTGATGATCTCGGGCAACAACTTCCTGACGCTGTACCTTGGTCTGGAACTGATGTCGCTGTCGCTGTATGCCGTGATCGCGCTGCGTCGTGATGCGGCGCAGTCGAACGAAGCGGCGATGAAGTACTACGTGCTGGGCGCGCTCGCATCGGGCTTCCTGCTGTACGGTATCTCGATGCTGTACGGCGCGACCGGTTCGCTCGAACTCGGCGAAGTGCTGAAGGCCGTGGCTTCGGGTCATATCAACGATGTCGTGCTGCTGTTCGGCGTGATCTTCATCGTGGCGGGCGTGGCGTTCAAGATGGGCGCAGTGCCGTTCCATATGTGGGTGCCGGACGTCTATCAAGGCGCACCGACTGCAATGACGCTGCTCACCGGCGGTGGCCCGAAGGTCGCGGCATTCGCGTGGGGCCTGCGCTTCCTGGTGATGGGTCTGCTGCCGCTCGCCGTCGACTGGCAGGAAATGCTGGTGATTCTCGCGGCGCTGTCGATGATCGTCGGCAACATCACGGGTATCGTCCAGCGCAACATCAAGCGGATGCTGGCTTACTCGGCGATCTCGAACATGGGCTTCGTGCTGCTCGGTCTGCTGTCGGGTGTGGTCGACGGCAAGGCGGGTGGGGCGGCTGACGCTTACGGTTCGGCGATGTTCTACAGCATCGTCTATCTCGTGACGACGCTCGGCACGTTCGGCATCGTGATGCTGCTCGCACGCCGCGATTTCGAAGCCGAAACGCTCGACGACTTCAAGGGTCTCAACCAGCGCAGCCCGATCTTCGCCTTCGTGATGATGGTGATGATGTTCTCGCTCGCTGGCATTCCGCCGACGGTCGGGTTCTACGCGAAGCTCGCCGTGCTCGAAGCGACGGTGAACGCAGGTCTGACGTGGCTCGCTGTGCTGGCCGTGGTGACGTCGCTGTTCGGCGCGTTCTACTACCTGCGTATCGTCAAGCTGATGTACTTCGACGCGCCGCAGGATACGTCGCCGATCGTCGGCGACGCCGGCAAGCGCGCGCTGCTCGCGCTGAACGGTGTCGCGGTACTGGTGCTCGGCATCGTGCCGGGTCCGCTGATGACGGTCTGCCTGCAGGCTATCCAGCACACACTGCCGCTGTAATGTCGGCAGCAGGCTGGTTTATCGTGTTGTTGGCGCTCGTGGGCGCCAACCTGCCGTTCCTGAACCAGCGGCTCTTCGCCGTCGTCCCGATGAAGTTGAAGGCGGCGAAGAAGAGCGCCTGGTTGCGAATAGCCGAAATGATCGTGCTGTATTTCGTGATCGGCGCGCTCGGCTTCATGCTCGAAGCGCGCGCCGGCAACCGCTTCGACCAGGGCTGGCAGTTCTATGCGGTCACGTTCAGTCTCTTCGTCGTGTTCGCTTTCCCTGGCTTCACCTGGCAGTATCTTCTCAAACGACGCTGACGGCGCCAGCCGTCGCGCTCCCGGCTTTTTCTGAGGTCCGCACATGGCTGAACTCCCGAACCACGACGCAAAGCTCACCGAAAAGTGCCTGGAGAGCAGGACGCTGCATGAGGGTCCGTTCCTGACGCTCAAGTGCGATACCGTCGAGTTGCCCGATGGCAAGCACGCCACGCGCGAATACGTGCAGCATCCGGGCGCCGTGATGGTGATCCCGCTCTTTGACGACGGCCGCGTGCTGATGGAAAGCCAGTTTCGCTATCCGATCGGCAAGGTGATGTACGAGTATCCGGCCGGCAAGCTGGATCCGGATGAGGGCGCGCTGGCCTGCGCAAAGCGCGAACTGGCCGAGGAAACGGGTTATACGGCGCGCGAATACGTGTACATCACACGCATCCACCCGATCATTTCGTATTCGACGGAGTTCATCGACATCTACCTCGCGCGTGGGCTGACCGCTGGCGAGCGCAAGCTGGACGATGGCGAATTCCTCGAACTCTTCACGGCGACCGTGCCGCAAGTGTCGGAGTGGGTGCGCACCGGCAAGATCACCGACGTCAAAACGATCATCGGGACGTTCTGGCTGGAGAAGGTTTTGTCGGGCGTATGGCCGACCGCCGCGCCTGAAGCGGACTGAACCGGCGGCGTACGCACACGAACATCGCATCAAACACATAACGGCGGTCCGCGAGGCCGCCGTTATCGTTTCAGCGATAGCTCCCGGCGTTTCAATCGACTCCGGCGGGGTTCGCCGCAAAGCGCTAGAATCGGCCCACGCTATCGATTGAAAGCGCGCATCGCGCCCTTAGATGAAAAGCTAAATTTTTTGCGAACGATCGTTCACAAATTTCCATTTTGCGATAAACTGGTTGCAAGCCCTGATTCCACATGAAGGTCCTCGATTTAACGTGTCCGCATGGCCATCGGTTCGAAGGCTGGTTCGCTTCCGCCGATGATTTCGAGTCGCAGTTGTCCCGCAAGCTGGTCGAATGTCCGATCTGCGGAGTGACCGAAGTGAGCCGTGTGCCGTCTGCGCCCAGGCTGAACCTGTCCGGCGCTACGGCGGCTTCCGCGCCTGCGAACGCGGTTGAATTGCAGGCGTACGCGATGCGTGCACTGCGCGAGGTACTGGAAAAGACCGAGAACGTGGGCGACCGCTTCGCCGAGGAGGCACGGCGCATTCACTACAACGAAGCGCCTGCACGCAGTATTCGTGGTGTCACGACACCCGAAGACGCGAGAGCCTTGGTCGAAGAAGGCATCGAAGTGATGTCGCTGCCGGTCCCGGCCGCCCTGAAAGAACCGCTGCAGTAACGGCGCGGTGCCTTCCTGGCGGCGGCGGTCCAGCCGCGGCCAGGAGACTTAGCGCATGAATCTGGATTATTCCCAAGCTGACGACGCATTCCGCGCCGACATCCGTTCGTGGCTCGAGGCTAACCTGCCTCACGCGCTGCGCGACAAGGTACTCAACCACAAACGTCTGAACCGCGAAGACTTCGCGAGCTGGCACAAGCTGCTCGGCACGCGCGGCTGGTCGGTGTCCGCGTGGCCGAAAGAATTCGGCGGCCCGGGCTGGGACCCGACGCAACGCCACATCTGGGACGAAGAATGTGCCCGCATCGGCGCGCCGTCGGTGCTGCCGTTCGGCGTATCGATGGTGGCGCCCGTGCTGATGAAATACGGCAGCGAGGCGCAAAAGCGCCACTACCTGCCGCGCATTCTCGACGGCACCGACTGGTGGTGTCAGGGTTACTCCGAGCCGGGCTCGGGCTCGGACCTCGCGTCGCTGCGTACACGCGCGGAGCGCGTTGGCGATCACTACGTCGTGAACGGCCAGAAAACGTGGACGACGCTCGGCCAGCACGCCGACATGATGTTCTGCCTCGTGCGCACCGATAGCGGCGCGAAGAAGCAGGAGGGCATTTCGTTCATCCTGATCGACATGAAGACGCCCGGCATTACCGTGCGTCCGATCATCACACTCGACGAAGATCACGAGGTAAACGAAGTCTTCTTCGAAGACGTGAAAGTGCCGGTCGAAAATCTCGTCGGTGATGAGAATCGCGGCTGGACGTACGCGAAGTATCTGCTTGGCCACGAGCGCACAGGTATCGCGCGTGTCGGTCAGTCGAAGCGCGAACTCGTGTTCCTGAAGCGTCTCGCGCTCAACCAGAAAAAGAACGGCAAGCCGTTGCTCCACGACCCGGTGTTCTCCGCGAAGGTCGCGAATCTGGAAATCGAAATGATGGCGCTCGAAATCACAGTGCAACGTGTCGTGAGCGCCGAGACAGGCGGACGCGGGCCGGGACCGGAAGCGTCGATGCTGAAGATCAAGGGCACCGAAGTGCAACAGGCGTTGACCGAATTGATGTTCGAAGCGGTCGGTCCGATGGCCGCGCCGTTCGATGTGCCGTTCCTCGAGGGTGAGCGCGAGCACAGCATCGCGGGCGACGACGATGCAGCGCCGCTGGCGGCGTATTACTTCAATTTCCGTAAGACGTCGATCTACGGCGGTTCGAACGAGATTCAAAAGAACATCATCGCGCAGATGATTCTGGGCCTTTGAGGAGCGGCGCATGGACTTCACTTTCAACGACGAACAACAGCAATTCGCCGACGCACTGCGCCGCTATCTGGACAAGAACTACGGCTTCGAGGCACGCCAGTCGATCGTGCATACGGAAGCCGGTGTGTCGGACGCGCACTGGTCCGCTTTCACCGAACTCGGCCTGACGGCGCTGCCGGTGCCGGAAGCGCAGGGCGGCTTCGACGGCGGCACGGTCGACATGCTCGTGGTCATGCAGGAACTGGGTCGGGCGCTGGTCGTCGAGCCGTACTGGGCAACGGCCGTGGGCATCGAGGCAGTGCGCCTCGCAGGCAGCGGGCAAGGCGACGATGCGCAACTGCTCGAACGCGCCGCAGCGGGCGAGATCAAGCTCGCGGTCGCGTTTCATGAGCCGGATGCGCGCTACGACATTTTCGCCGTGAATACGACCGCGACGAAGCAGGGCGACGGCTACACGCTGACGGGTAAAAAATCAGTCGTGCAGCACGGCGCGCAGGCGGATCACTGGATCGTGCCCGCACGACTGGACGGCGAGATCGCGCTGTTTGTGATCGATCGCAATGCACAGAACGTAAAGGTCACCGACTACCGCACGATCGACGGTCAGCGCGCCGCGACGCTGTCGTTCGAAGCGACACCGGCGCGACGTCTGGCCGGCGCGCATGCGGGCGCCGCGACGCTCGAGCGCATCGCCGATTACGGCACCGTGTTGCTCTGCGCGGAAGCCGTTGGTGCGCTCGACGCGCTGAATCACGCCACCGCCGAATACACGAAGCAGCGTCAGCAGTTCGGCGTGCCGATCGCGCGCTTCCAGGCGTTGCAACATCGCATGGTCGAGATGCTGATCCACGCAGAACAGGCGCGCTCGGTCGCGTATCTCGCCGCAGTCCGCTACGCGAGCGAAGATGCCGACGAGCGTCGTCGCGCGGTGTCCGCGGCGAAGGTTCGCGTCGGGCAGGCCGCGCGTTTTGTCGGGCAGCAGGCGGTTCAACTGCACGGCGGCATGGGCGTGACCAACGAAGTCGCGGCGGCGCATCTGTTCAAGCGTCTCGCGATCATCGAAACCACGCTCGGCGACGTCGATCATCATCTCGAACGCTTCGCCGCGCTGCCCGGTTTTGCCGTTGCCGAAGTATGATCGAACGCTGATCTAACCGAACGGAGTGCCAGCATGGGTTTGAGTTTCGAAGACATGGAGGTGGGCAAGACCTTCGAAATCGGTGAACACACGTTCACGCGTGACGAGATCGTCAGGTTCGCCGAGCAGTTCGATCCGCAACCATTTCACGTCAGCGACGAAGGCGCGGCTGCTTCGCCGTACGGCAGGTTGATTGCAAGCGGCTGGCACACCTGTTCGGTGATGATGGGTCTACTCGTGCGTAACGCATTTGCGGGTTCGACATCGATGGGTTCGCCCGGAATCGACGACATTCGCTGGATCAGGCCGGTGTATGTCGGCGATACGATCCGCATGACGAACACCATCCTCGACCGGCGCGTGTCGGCGAGCAAGCCGGATCGTGGGATCGTTTCGACGCAATGGGAAGGCATCAACCAGCACGGCGAGACAGTCATCACGGTGCGCTCGAAAGGGCTCTTCGGTCTGCGGAATCCGGGCAGCGCGTCATGACGCCCGATGACGTCACAGCCGCGGATGCCGATGCGCTGCGTTCGCTTGCCGGCGGCGACGCGCTGGTCAGCGACTGGGTCGAAATCGATCAGGCGAGCGTGGACCGTTTTGCGGCTGCGACCGGCGATCATCAGTGGATTCACGTCGATCCCGAGCGGGCGAAGCGTGAGTCGCCGTTTGGCGGACCGATCGCACACGGGTTTATGACGCTGTCGCTGATTCCCGCGCTGCTTGAAAAGACCGTTTCGTTGAAGCAGCGCATGGGCGTCAACTATGGGCTCAATCGCGTGCGCTTTACGTCACCGGTGCTGGTTGGCTCGAGAGTGCGCGCGAACTTCCTGGTGGCCAGCGTGACGGATGTCGATGACAACGGCGTTCAGGTCATCTGGAATGTGACGCTTGAAAAGCAGGGCAGCGAACGGCCCGTTTGT
Source organism: Paraburkholderia sp. GAS334 (assembly GCF_050436625.1). Classification (NCBI taxonomy): domain Bacteria; kingdom Pseudomonadati; phylum Pseudomonadota; class Betaproteobacteria; order Burkholderiales; family Burkholderiaceae; genus Paraburkholderia; species Paraburkholderia sp. GAS334. Next base: position 247,716 of record NZ_JBNDMO010000011.1, read on the forward strand.
ATCGCCGAGTTCATCACGCGGCATTATTTCTAGCTTCAGCGCCTTAAAGCTACCGAAAGCAAAACGCGGTTGCCCCACACAGGCAACCGCGTTTTTCATTGCCGGCACTCAATGCTTCGCGTATTGCGTCGCGCCGAACAGTATCTCGCGCGCCTTGTCGTCGGTCAGTTCCTTTCGCGCCGACGCCAGCACTTCCACGCCACGCATCACCGCCGGACGTGCGGCGATCTCTTCGTGCCAGCGTTTCACATTCGGGAAGTCGTCGAGTTCGACGCCCTGGTTTTTCCATGAGCGCGTCCACGGGAACGATGCGATGTCCGCGATCGTATAGTCGTTGCCCGCCAGATAAGCCGTCTTGCCGAGCTGTGTATCCATCACGCCGTACAGACGCCGCGTCTCATTCGTATAGCGGTTGATCGCGTATTCGATCGTCTCCGGCGCGTAGAGGCGAAAGTGGTGCGCCTGGCCGAGCATCGGGCCAATGCCGCCCATCTGGAACATCAGCCATTGCAGCGTCGTGTAGCGGGTGGCCGGGTCCGTCGGCAGGAACTTGCCGGTCTTCTCGGCCAGATAAATCAGGATCGCGCCGGATTCGAATAGCGAAAACGGCTTGCCGTCAGCGGACTTTGGACCGTCGGGATCCACCATCGCGGGAATCTTGTTGTTCGGACTGATCGCGAGGAATTCGGGCGTGAACTGGTCGCCGGCGCCGATGTTGATCGGGTGCACCGTGTACGGGAGGCCGGTTTCCTCCAGCATGATGTGGATCTTGTGGCCGTTCGGGGTCGCCCAGCTGTAGACATCGATCATCGTGACTCCTGGTTTTCATGAGCGCAGCGCCGCGCGATGCAACTTGCGACGCCGCAACATTGAGGCAGGCGAAAATTAGAGCACAGATCGAATGTTGATGCAGGGCGTGGCTCAGGCCGGCCACGCCGCTGCATCGCGTGAATCACACTGTAGTCACGAATGTTTCGTTGCAGCCACATCGCTCGATGTTTCCGCATGGCGCGACAGTTCGAGTTTCGCGATCGCGTTGCGATGCACTTCATCGGGACCGTCAGCGAAACGTAGCGTGCGCGCCGACGTGTACGCATAGGCGAGCGGGAAATCGTCACTCATGCCGGCCGCGCCGTGCGCCTGCATGGCCCAGTCGATCACCTGACACGCCATGTTCGGCGCGACGACCTTGATCATCGCGATCTCGCCGCGTGCGCCCTTGTTGCCGACGGTGTCCATCATGTATGCCGTCTTCAGCGTGAGGAGACGCGCCTGTTCGATCATGCAACGTGCTTCGGCGATACGCTCCAGCGTCACGCCTTGCGCCGCGACAGGTTTGCCGAACGCAACGCGTTGCAGCGACCGCTTCGACATCAGCTCGAGCGCACGTTCCGCAAGGCCGATCAGCCGCATGCAGTGATGAATGCGGCCCGGCCCAAGCCGGCCTTGAGCGATCTCGAAGCCGCGACCTTCGCCCAGCAGCAGGTTCGACGCCGGCACGCGCACGTTTTCCAGCGTGATTTCCATGTGACCGTGCGGCGCGTCGTCATAGCCGAATACCGTCAGCGGACGATGCACGGTAATGCCGCTCGCGTCGGAGGGAACCAGGATCATCGACTGCTGCTGATGACGCGGCGCTTCGGGATCGGTCTTGCCCATCACGATATAAACCTTGCAGCGCGGATCGCCCGCACCCGACGACCACCACTTGCGCCCATTGATAATGTAGTCGTCGCCATCACGCACGATGCTGGTCTGGATGTTCGTCGCATCCGACGATGCTACCGCCGGCTCCGTCATCAGGAACGCTGAACGGATATGGCCCTGCAGCAGCGGCTCAAGCCATTCGCGTTTGTTTTCCTCGCTGCCGTAGCGCTCGATGGTTTCCATGTTGCCGGTATCGGGCGCGTTGCAGTTGAACACTTCCGGCGCCCAGGGCACGCGTCCCATGATCTCGCAGAGCGGCGCGTATTCCAGATTCGTCAGACCCGCTCCGCGCGCCGAGTCCGGCAGGAACAGATTCCACAGGCCCGCATCGCGCGCTTTCTGCTTGAGACTTTCGATCAGCTCAGTCGGAATCCAGGCATTGCCGTTCTGGCGGTTCTGCGCAATCTCTTCGGCAAACGCGCGCTCATTCGGATAGATGTGTTCGTCGAAGAAGGCGAGCAACTTCTCGCGCAGCGCCTGAACCTTCGGGGTGTAATCGAAATTCATGTATGACCTCGCGGGTAGATAAGCAATTGTTCGGGGCTGCAGCGGCTTAGCGTACCTTCTGCGCGTAGTGCCACGCGAGTTCCGCCATCGGCTTCGCACGACGACCGGCATCAATTGCCTGCGCGCTCGCGGCCGTGCCATCGACGACGCGTTTCATGATCCCCTGCAGGATCGCCGCGATGCGGAACATGTTGTACGCCAGATAGAAGTTCCAGTCGCCCTGGATTTCGAAGCCGGTGCGCGCGCAATATCGCGCGACGTAGTGCGCTTCGTCCGGAATGCCGAGCGCGGCCCAGTCGAGGCCCGCGATACCGCGAAACTGTGTGGGATCGACGTGCCACGCCATGCAGTGATACGCGAAATCGGCGAGCGGATCGCCGAGCGTCGACAGTTCCCAGTCGAGCACAGCAAGCACTCGCGGCTCGTGCGGATGAAAGATGAGGTTGTCGAGCCGGTAATCGCCATGCACGACCGACGCACGCTCACCCGTTTCAGCGGGCATATGCAGCGGCAGCCATTCGATGAGGCGATTCATCGCGTCGATCAGTTCGGTTTCGGACGCGACGTACTGCTTGCTCCAGCGGCCGATCTGTCGCGCGAAGTAATTGCCCGGCTTGCCGTAACCGGCGAGTCCAACCGCTTCGGGATCGACACGATGCAAAGCGGCGATCACGCGATTCATTTCGTCGTAGATCGCCCGGCGCTCATCGGGCGTCATGCCGGGCAGCGACGGGTCCCACAGCACGCGTCCCTGGACGAATTCCATCACGTAGAACGCGCGTCCCGTCACGCTTTCGTCTTCGCAGAGCGCGAGCATTTTCGCGACTGGCACGTCGGTGTCGGCGAGCGCGTGCATCACGCGATATTCGCGTTCCACCGCATGCGCCGACGGCAACAGTTTTGCCGCGGGCGCAGGCTTCGCGCGCATCACATATGAGCGGGAGGGCGTGACGAGTTTGAAGGTGGGATTGGACTGGCCGCCGGCAAACTGCTCGACGGTGAGCGGTCCGGCGAAGCCTTCGACATGTTGCGCAAGCCACGCGCCAAGTACCCCGGCGTCGAAGCGCTGTTTGTCAGCGACGGGCCGTGTGCCTTCGAATGCCGAGTAGTCCGGCGTGTGTTCCGATTCTCCTGCGGGGCCGGCTTGCACCATTGTCTCCTCCAGATCGGGTTCAGCTACGCTTGTATTGAATGAATTGTGCGTAGAGCAGTTCCATCGTCGTGTTCCGCACGTCGCGATGGAGCGGCGAGGGCGGCGAATAGTTGATCGCGCGCAGCACCCAGTCGCGCGGCGCGGCGCCGACGTCGAGCGCATTGATGCAGCCGGTCGCCTGCGCCAGATGGCCGAAGAACGTGCGGCCGCCCGCCGTGATCGCGTGCGAGAGAATGGCGCGGTTCACGCCGCCATGCAGCACGAGGAGGATGGTGTCCCACGACGTGTCGTCGCGCAACGCCGCGAGCGCCGGCAGCACGCGGTCGAACAGTTCGCCGATCGTTTCGCCGCCAAGAAAATGCGTGTCTTCGGAGACGATGCCATCGAACGCGTTCAGAAACGCTGCTTCGAGATCTTCAGCGGGGATACTGCCGAGCCGCCCGCCGCGAATTTCCTGCAACGCAGGCTCGATTTCGAGCTCGATCTGCTGACCGGTTTCGGTGAGCACGCGCTGCGCGGTTTCGACTGTGCGCGGCAGGTCGCTTACGATCACGCGATCGAAGCGAACCTGCTCCTGCGCGAACACGCGGCCCGCAGCGCTCGCCTGTTCGCGACCATTCTCGTTGAGCGGCACGGTTTCCGGATCGATCGCGCGACCGGAGGCATCGAAGTATGTGACATCGCCATGTCGCATCAGATAGATTCGGCGACGCTTCGGCAACTCAAAGGTGACGTTGTGCGGTTCGCTCATTTGTAGACTGGTGTGCGTTTTTCGAGGAACGCGGTGATGCCTTCGAGTGCGTCGCCCTGATGCAGCGCGGAGACGAAGCTGTCGCGTTCGGCGGCGAGATGATCGGAGAGCGGTTGCGTGCCCGCTGCACCGATCAGCGATTTGATGCGTGTAATCGAATAGGGAGAAATCTTGCCGAGATCGTCGGCCCACGCGAGCGCTGCATCGCGGACGGCGCCTGCTTTTGCCAGCTTGTTCACCACACCCAGTTCGTGCAGACGCGTCGCGACGACCGGCTTGCCTTCGAACAGCACTTCGGCCGCGAGCTGGCGCGGCAACGCCTGCGCGAGGAACCACGAGCCGCCGCCGTCCGGCGTCAGGCCAACGCGCGCGTATGACATCACGAACTTCGCGTCATCGGCGGCGACGATCAGGTCACAGGCGAGCGCGAGCGAAAACCCCGCGCCGGCCGCCGCGCCTTCGACGGCTGCGATCACCGGTTTCGTCGATGAACGCAATGCGGCGATCCATTCGCCAAGCAAATCGATGTTTTGCGCCTGCACCGAAGGGTCTTTCGCGCGATTTTCGAGCAGCCGGTTCAGGTTGCCGCCCGCGCAGAAGAACTGGTCCGCGCCGGTCAGCACGATTGCGCGGATCGACGGATCGCGCTCGGCCGTGTCGATCGCTTCGATGCCGGCCGCGTACATGTCCGGATGCAGCGCGTTGCGTGCGCCTGGATTCGACAGCGTGAGGACAAGCGTCGATTCGCTTTCGGCCGGGCGAGAGGTGAGAAGTTCGGCGCTCATCGCGGGTCCTTTGCATGGGTGTCGGCATTGGCGTTTGCATCGGCCACGTCGGTTTGCGTCAGCGAAAGGCCGAGTTGTGCGCGTCGCGCGAGCCACGGCGACGGACGGTAACGCGGATCTTCCAGCACGCTGAAGATATTGCGCAGGATCGTGAGAATCGTCTTCGCGCCGAGCGCGTCGCCGAGTGCGAGCGGTCCACGCGGATAACCGAGGCCGAGCGTGACGGCAAGGTCGATATCGAGCGGCGACGCGATCTGTTTCTGCGCGATATCGCAACCGATGTTGACGATGGTCGCGACCACGCGTTGCGCGACGAAGCCGGTCGAATCGCGGATCACGGTGACGGGTACGTTGCCGGATGCGAAGAGCGCGTGACCGGCGTCGCGCGAGGCGCGCGTGGTCGCGGGCGTTGTCATCAGCGTGCGGCGTTGTGCGCCGGCCAGCGGGAACAGCGCATCGATAGCGACGACGCGGCTTGCATCGAGATTCTCGTCGACGGCGGCCGTGGTCGCGTCGTGGCCAAAAGGCGTGACGACGATCAGCGAATCCGCTGCGGGCGTTGCGCCTTCGTCGAGCGCGACGCCGCTTTCAGCGAAGATCCGCAGCACGGCTTCGCGCGCTTCCGGATAGCGTCGGCTGACCCACACGCGTTTCGGCAATTCCGTCGGCGCCGCAGCTTCGGCTTCGACCTGCTGCTTGCCGTCTACATATTGATAAAACCCTTCGCCGGTCTTGCGTCCGATCAATCCGCCCGCGAGCCGCGTGCCGGTAATCGGTGACGGCGTGAAGCGCGGTTCTTCATAGAACTGGTGATAGATCGACTCCATCACCGGATGCGACACGTCGAGCGCCGTCAGGTCGAGCAGCTCGAAGGGTCCGAGGCGGAAGCCCGCCTGCTCGCGCATGATCCGGTCGATATCGACAAAACTCGCGACGCCTTCACCCGCCACGCGCAGGCCTTCGGTATTCATCCCGCGGCCGGCGTGATTGACAATGAAGCCCGGCATGTCCTTCGCGCGCACCGGCGTGTGGCCCATGCGGCGCGCCAGATCCATCAGCGCATCGCCGGCGGCCGGATCGCTGCGCAGGCCATCGATCACTTCGACGACCTTCATCAGCGGCACCGGATTGAAGAAGTGATAGCCGACAACACGCGACGGATCCTGGCAGCCTGCCGCAATCGACGTGATCGACAGTGACGACGTGTTCGACGCCAGCACGCAGTTCCCGCCGACGACGGTTTCGAGTTCACGAAAGAGGGTGCGTTTGACGTCGAGCTTTTCGACGATCGCCTCGACGACGAGGTCGCAACCCGCAAGGTCTGCGATCGCCGCCGCGCCGGTCACGCATGCGAGCGCCGCGTGAGCTCGGGCCGGTTCAAGCTTGCCTTTAGCGGTGAGTTTTGCGAACGTGTCGGCAAGGTAGTCGCGCGCCGCGCCGACGGCTTCCGGATTCGTGTCGAAGAGACGCACGTTGATGCCCGAGAGCGCCGCGATCTGCGCGATGCCGCGACCCATTGCGCCTGTGCCGACGACGCCGATCGTTTCGATGCTGAACTGACGAAAGGTCATGGTAAGGCTCGACTCCATGGTAGTTTTTAGAATAGCACGATCGTGCAAATTTTGAGATGATGGGTTAACACGGACAGCGCGATCTTCGGCCACACGCGAAGCGTTGTCCCATCACCAGACAGAACAGGCCGGAAGGAGACACCTGATGATCAAGCTGTGCGGCTTCGCGTTGTCCAACTACTACAATAAGGTGAAATTCGTTCTGCTCGAACACAACATCCCTTTTGAGGAGGTGCTGGTGGTGCCGAGCCAGGACGAAGCGCTGCTCGTGCATTCGCCGCTCGGCAAGGTGCCGTTTATCCAGACCGAGTACGGCGATCTGTGCGAGTCGCAGGCGATCGTCGAATATCTGGCCGCGCGCTATCCGGAGAAGGCAATTTTCTCCGCTGATCCGTGGATTGCCGCAAAAGAGCGCGAGATGATCTTCTTCGTCGACGTGCATCTCGAACTGACTGCGCGCAATCTGTACAAGCAGGCGTTCTTCGGCGGCACGATCACCGACGCGACCAGGGGGCGCGTCGAAAAACTGCTGAACCATCATATCAGCGGTTTCAAACGGCTCGCGAAGTTCACGCCGTATCTGCACGGCGAGCGATTCAGCGTCGCCGACGCGGCGGGTTTCGTCAATCTGCCGCTCGTGGGCATGGCCACGCAGGCGATCTACGGCCGCGACTTTCTGCTCGACGCCGGTATCGACTGGAAAGCGTATGTGAAGGCGATCAACGAACGGCCGGCCGCGCAACGCGTGACGGCTGACCGCAAGGCCCACGTCGAGGCGCAGCGCAAAAAGGCGTGATCTGTGTGGACGTGAACGCGAAGTCGCTCGCGAGGCGCGATGCGTCGGTGTAAAACACGCGCGTGACGATGAGGAGCACATTTCCGTTCGCATCGTCGCGCGCGCCGGATCAGAGACGCGCCAGCCGTTCGAGGGCTGTCGCGAGCGTGCTTTCCTGCTTCGCGAAGCAGAAGCGCACGACGCCCGATTCGTGCGACTCGTGATAGAACGCCGACACGGGAATCGCCGCCACGCCGATTTCGCCGGTCAGCCACTGCGCGAAATCGGCTTCGGGCAGATCGCTGATCGCCGAGTAGTCGACGCACTGGAAATAGGTGCCTTCGCAGGGCAATAACTTGAAGCGTGAATTCGCGAGGCCCGCGCGGAAGAAGTCGCGCTTCTTCTGATAGAACGCGGGCAGTTCGAGATACGGCGTCGGGTCCTGCATGTAGTGCGCGAGGCCGAGCTGCATCGGCGTGTTCACCGTGAACACGTTGAACTGATGCACCTTGCGGAATTCCGCCGTCAACGCGGCGGGCGCGGCGACATAGCCGACCTTCCAGCCCGTCACGTGATACGTCTTGCCAAAGCTCGACACGACGAAGCTGCGCTGTGCCAGCTCCGGATAACGCGCCACGCTTTCGTGCGGGGCGCCGTCATAGACCATGTGCTCATAGACCTCGTCCGACAGGATCAGCACGTTGGTGCCGCGCACGATCTCTTGGAGCTTCTTCATGTCCTCGGCGCGCCACACGGTGCCCGTCGGATTGTGCGGCGTGTTGATCAGCAGCAGCCGGGTTTTCGGCGTGATCGCGGCGGCGAGTTTATCGAACGGAATCGCGTAGTCGGGTGCGTCGAGCGTGACGAACACCGGCTTGCCGCCCGCCAGTTCGATCGACGGCAGATAGCTGTCGTACGTCGGTTCGACGACGATCACTTCGTCGCCTGGGTGGACCGTGCACAGGATCGCGGTCAAGAGTGCCTGTGTCGCGCCGGCAGTTACCGTGATTTCGCTGTCGGCGTCGTAGCGGCGGCCGTACAGATTCGCGATCTTGTCCGAGATCGCCTGACGCAACGGCGCGAGGCCGGCCATCGGCGGATACTGGTTGTGACCGTCGCGCATCGCGTCGGCCACCGCATCCACTATGCGCGGATCGCAACTGAAATCCGGAAAGCCCTGGCCGAGGTTCACCGCGCCTTTCTGCGCGGCAAGCGCGCTCATCACGGTGAAGATCGTCGTGCCGACGTTCGGCAGACGGGACGGGAAGGTCGGAGTCGTGGGCATGTCGTGCGGTGAATTCATGGCGCTGTCCGGAGCGTGAGCGAGGGTCTCGGTTTGATTGCAGGGAATAGGAGGCGTTGCGTTGATCAGGCGGCCGAAGCCGCTTCGGTGGATGTCTCAGCCGATGTCGCGAGACATGCGGCGACGAACGGCGCGGGTTGCGCGATCTGGAAACCGAAATCGCGCGCGATGCGTTTCGCCATCTTGAGCAGCGCGCGATCCTTCGACACCAGCCAGTCGGCCTGTGCGGCGTGCGCGAGTTCGAGAAACTTCTGGTCGTCGCGATCCTTGCATTTCGGCAGCGGCCGCGCGTCTTCGGCGGGCGCGGGCGGCGTGACAGTCTGCGACAGACGCGCGACCGTTTCGAGCGCCGCGGCCTTGTCGATCTCGCGCCGGGCGAACTGCGGATAATCGAGCACGTACGTCAATTCAGCGAGGCAGCGAGCGTCGATCAGCGCCGTCAACGCGCCACGTTCAAGCGCCGCGCGGATCGGGCGGGTATGGGGGTCGTCGAACACGAGGATATCGATCCATACGTTCGAATCGAGCACCACCTGGAGGACATCGCGGCGCGCGCCGCGCGAGGCATCGGAACCGTGCATTCGTTACAATCGTGCTTTCGTCTTTGACCGTCAGGCACGGCGTGCCTGTAAGCCTCTATGATAATCGTTCTGTCGCCGGCCAAATCGCTCGACTACGAAACACCCCCGCACGTCAAGAAACACACGATTCCCGATTTTGTCGATGACGCCGCCGAACTGATCGGCGGATTGCGGCGTCTGTCGCCGCAGCAGATCGCCACCTTGATGGACATCTCCGATCCGCTCGCACATCTGAACTTCCAGCGTTACGCCGACTGGTCCGCGAAATTCGACACGCGTAATGCGAAGCAGGCCGTGCTCGCGTTCAACGGCGACGTATATGAAGGTTTCGACGCGAAATCGCTGTCCGCCGCTGATCTCGACCATGCGCAGAAACATGTGCGTGTGCTGTCGGGGCTGTATGGGCTGCTGCGTCCGCTGGATCTTTTGCAGCCGTATCGTCTGGAGATGGGCACGCGCTTCGAGAACGCGCGTGGCAAGGATCTGTACGCATTCTGGGGCGAGCGCATCACGCAGGCCCTGAACGCCCAGTTGAAGAAGAACGCGGACGCGGCGCGGATCCTGGTGAATTGCGCGTCGAACGAGTACTTCAGGTCGGTGAAGCCGAAGCTGCTCGACGCGCCCGTGATCACCCCCGTGTTCGAGGACTGGAAGGGCGGCCGCTACAAGATCATCAGCTTTCACGCGAAACGCGCGCGCGGCCTGATGGCGCGTTACGCGGTGGAGAATCGCCTCGACGCGCCCGAAGCGTTGAAGGGCTTCGACGCGGAAGGCTACGCGTTCGATCCCGATGCTTCGAATGATTCCACTTACGTATTTCGCCGGCGCATCGCCGGGTAAGTCGCGACCCCGCACACACCACATACACCAGGTACCTCACGTACCACAGGCAGGCCAACACTATGACGATTTCGATCACAAGCAACTTCGACGCAGGCGCAATCGAAGTCGTGTCCTGCGAACAGGCTGACAACATCCGCCTGCGCGTGCGACGCGACAGTCACGCTGAGTTCGCGCAATGGTTCTACTTCCGGTTATCGGGTGCCGCGGGCGAGCGCTGCGTGATGACCTTCGAGAACGCGCACGAATGCGCATTCGCCGAAGGCTGGCGCGGCTATAACGCGATGGCGAGCTACGACCGTGTGAACTGGTTTCGGGTGCCGGCTTCGTACGACGGCCGCGTGCTGACCATCGACCACACGCCCGACTTCGACAGCATTCACTACGCGTATTTCGAGCCGTACGGCGAAGAGCGCCATTCCGAGTTTCTCGGCGCGGTCCAGCAGATGCCGCACGCGACGCTCACGGACCTGGGCAAGACAGTCGAAGGCCGGCCAATGTCGCTGCTCACGCTCGGCACGCCCGATATGGCCGAAGACGGCACGTCGAAGCCGAAGAAGAAAATCTGGATCATCGCGCGCCAGCATCCGGGCGAGACGATGGCGGAGTGGTTCGTCGAAGGCATGGTGAAACGTCTGGCGGGGTGGGGCGACTGGGCAGGCGATCCGGTCGCGCGCAGGCTTTACGATCACGCGGTGTTCCATATCGTGCCGAACATGAATCCGGATGGCAGCGCGCACGGCAATCTGCGCACGAATGCCGCGGGCGCGAACCTGAACCGCGAATGGATGGAGCCGGACGCGGCACGCAGTCCCGAAGTGCTGCTCGTGCGCGATGCGATCCACGCGACCGGCTGCGACCTGTTCTTCGACATCCACGGCGACGAAGCGCTGCCGTACGTGTTTGTCGCGGGCTCGGAGATGCTGCCGGGTTTCACGGAGAAGCAGGGCGAGGAACAGAAGGCCTTTATCGAAGCGTTCAAACAGGCCAGTCCGGATTTCCAGGACAAATACGGCTACGAGTCGAGCAAGTACCGGCAGGACGCGCTGAAGCTCGCGTCGAAGTACATCGGCAATGAATTCGGTTGCCTGTCGCTGACGCTGGAGATGCCGTTCAAGGACAACGCGAACCTGCCCGATGAGCGCGTGGGCTGGAATGGCGAGCGCAGCGCTTCGCTGGGCGCGGCGATGCTCAACGCGATTTTGAGGCACATCGAGACGTTTGCCTGACGACGACGGGAGAGGTGACGTTGTAGTGGGAGAGTAGCGGGGTGAGGCACGGCGGGTCAGGTTGGCCCGGTCGCGCCGGTGGAGGTTGTGCGGGTTGTGCAGGTCGTGCAGGTCGTGCAGGTCGTGCAGGTCGTGCAGGTCGTGCAGGTCGTGCAGGTCGTGCAGGTCGTGCAGGTCGTGCAGGTCGTGCA
>NZ_JBNDMO010000012.1:0-194047 GCF_050436625.1 Paraburkholderia sp. GAS334
CTGCCTGAAAAACTAGCAGGATAGGTTGATTACCCGGCTCAATTTTCAGTCGGCGCGATCCCTACAAGTGGCTCAATTTTCGGTCGGCGTAAACATTCCTCGTCGCCAACAGGCAGATGGCAGTAGCGTCGCGTGCATGGTTCGAGCGCACTTGCCACAAGTAGGTTTTCGTCTTGTAGCGCTTGGACGCGTTCTCCAATCGAGCCGGCTCGTCGGCTCACCATTCCGTCACTCCTCGCAGTGCTACGCTTTACCCGAGGCGTGGCCTGAAGGCCGAGGCCTTCAGGCCGCGCCTCGGGTAAAGGAAAGTACCTTCGTGACACTTGGTGTCTTTTGGGGCTGATAGGTTTCGGATATACGGGGGGCACACTCGATATGACGCGAAGGGGGTAGCTTGGGCGAGCTACACCCGATCGTAAGCGTCGACGCTCGATTTCGCCTTCGCGAGTTTGGCTTTCTTGCATTTGAATTGAGATGCGGGCTTCTGTAGCTCGCCCTTCAATTCGTCCAGTCGCGTCTCGAACTTCTCGATTTGATAGCGCCAGGCGAAGCCTGGGATTGGAGGAAGTCGTATGTGGCGGAAACCAGTCATTGGAATCCAGAGGGTTCGACTCCCTCCCGGCAAAGGCTAACCACCAGCCGGAAGCGAGCCTTGCATGCGAGTGCGGTAACGCACTACTTGAAGCGTAGGCAGCGGGTACTGAAGCCGTGTGATTGAGCCTCGATATGAAGCAACCGTTGGTGTCTTCACTTTTCAAATACTGGGGACTGCACTGTGTGAGCCGTAATGGTGAGGCTCGCCAGACCGACCGGGGTCCGAGAGCAGGGCAAGGGTACGAGGATGGATTCCCCAGGAACCTGGGAGGTCCTGTGTTTGACCAGCCTTAACTGGCCCTGAGGCACGGGGCGATATAAACAGGGCCATACCCTGCGGAACTCTCCGCTGCAGGGAGCAAACATGGAGAAGAAGGGTTGGAGCGAAGAAGCGAATCCAAAAGCGACTTCGTATTCGGCACAGGAAGTCTTAGCGCCCTCGTAGTACTGATGACGCCGGGGAACGCCGCTCGGGCGGACCCGGTCGATGGGAAGGGGGGCGCCGTCGTTGCAGAATCGTTCGTGGGAAACACGGAGGTGCTTTGAAACCTGAAAGCGTGTCAACGAAACAGGAACGAATAGCCATGCTGGCGAGGAGTAGTCCCGAAATGGCGTTCACCTCGTTAAATCAGTACATCGACTTTGAGTGGGTGAGGTATGCCTACGACTGCACGCGTAAGGACGGTGCTGTCGGGGTTGATGGTCAGTCCGGGGAGGATTATGCGGTGAATCTTACGCAGAATCTTCTCGGGCTCGTCGACCGACTGAAGTCAGGCCGGTACCACGCGCAGCCAGTCCGTCGGCATTTCATTGCAAAGGCGGACGGCGGGCGTCGTGGGCTCGGCATTCCCTCCTTCGAAGACAAGGTGGCGCAACGCGCCATCGTCATGCTTCTGGAGCCGATCTACGAACAGGACTTTCGAGACTGTTCGTTCGGTTTCCGACCTAGTCGCAGTGCTCACGAGGCATTGCGGGCAGTGTGGAGGGGGATCATGTACCGGGGTGGGCAGTGGGTGCTGGACGTTGATGTTCGGAAATACTTCGACAGCATCGACCAGGCCAAACTCAGAGCGCTCCTGGCCAGACGAGTCACCGATGGTGTAGTTAGAAGGTTGATCGACAAGTGGTTGAAAGCGGGCGTGCTGGAGGATGGTCAGCTGTTTTATCCTGACTCCGCTACACCCCAGGGCGGGGTGATTTCGCCCTGCCTTGCCAACGTGTTTCTGCATTATGTACTGGATGAATGGTTTGCTGCTGAGGTGCAACCGCGCCTTCGTGGTCCGAGCACCCTGGTGCGTTTCGCGGATGACTTTGTCGTGATACTCGCGCACAAAGACGATGCGGAGCGTGTCTTGCGGGTGCTGGAAAAGCGACTGGGCAAGTACGGCCTGGAGTTGCATCCGGACAAAACCCGGATGATCGATTTCCGCTTCCAACCTCAATCCGGTCATAACGATTACCAGAAGTCGTTGGCCACGACCTTCAACTTCCTCGGATTCACCCACGTGTGGGTGACCTCGGAGAAGGGCCGGGCAATGGTGCGGCAGTTGACCGCCAAAGATCGCGTCGCGCGTACGCTCAAAGCGATCAACCGGGTCTGCCGCGGTATGCGGACCCTGCCGATTCGTGATCAGCACCAGCGCTTGCGTCGAATGCTCAAGGGGCACTATGCCTACTTCGGCATCAGCAGGAACTATGTGCGCCTGGCGACCCTGCGGTTTCAGGTTGCACGCATCTGGCGCAAGTGGTTATCACGAAGGTCGAACAAACGCTCTCTGCCATGGGTTGCCTTCACGGGAATACTCAAACTATTCCCGTTACCGCAGCCTCGGATTGTCCATAGCTACGCCAGACCGTGAGCGAAGCTGCATGACGAAGAACAGGACGCCTTAATTGGGCTCGTCCGGGTCTGTGAGGGGTGAGGGGGGTGACCTCCTCGCCTACTCGGAGGCTCGAGCGTCCGGATTTTCCCTGCAGCCGTGCTCTATTTATGAGGGAGACGGGCGGGCCCTCCAGGAGTAACTGCCAGATAGCGGGGGGCAACAAAAGAGCCCCGAGCGGCGAACCGGTCGAGGCTGCATGGCAACTAGCGCAGAGTGGCAGAAGCGTAGTTTGGCGTAACGGAATCACAACGTACTAGATAGATCGGTTTGCGCAACGCGGAAACCGCTATTTCGCAATGATTGTTTCAATCCCTCGGCGGTCGTAACTCCAGGATGCCGCGGCTTGCCCGATCAGATTTTCTGCATGGGCGGCTACCTGCGAATAATCACCACCGTTTGACGCGGAGGCTATCTGAAATGAAGCTCCCAGCTTGAAGTCGGCATCTCCGCCGTGCGCTGTGAGTATCACGGGAAGAATAACCTTTGCTATCTCCTGCGCTTGTTGGAAGAAACGCACGCCGACTGCAAATATCAGAACCCTCCCATGGAGTGACATCAGATGCTGGGTGGAAGGCACTTCATTCCAGGAATCGCCTTGGCTATCCAGGACGAACAACGTCCGTGGTGTCGTGCTTGGCGCCCCTTGGGGAAACAGGCGTCCCTCGAGAGCATTAAGGAGGTTCTGCGCGGATAGCCGAGCATTCTGTTCGATTGAGGAGAAGCTGCCGACCTGTTTCTTAATCAAAGCGTCGATATTTTGATATGACATTGGTCCCTCTGTCGGTTTAGGCATAGCGATCGAAGAATCATACGTGAACAATTCTCCACCTGCTCAACCCCACGCAGCCGGTCCATTAGAAGGCACGCGTTGTGATGCCTTGATTCAGATCTTCCTGGCCAGGCCCAATCGCTCGCCACGTAGCAGATTGCCGAATGCGGGGGCTCAAGTGGCTCCGTAAGAAGGCAAGTGCTCTTTGCCATCGTGCGACGCGATGGCAAGCTCGCAAAACGATGATTCGCAAGAAACGATCGTCGGTAGATCATGTGCGGTGCGACAGACGTGACGCCCATGAGGCGCGCTCTGCAAAGGCCAAGACGCCTATCAAATCATGTCACTGCGAGCTTTTCGGCACGGTTCGCGTCGAAATAACATCCAGACACCTACGTATTCACGGAGACAGCATGCAACCCCTCATGGCCGGAAATCTTGATTCGCGAGAGTCTGCCAGTGGCATTACGCGGGCGGAATGGCGCGTGATCATTGCCGCTTCGCTCGGATCCGTGCTCGAACTGTACGACTTCCAGGTCGTTGGTCTTCTAACAAACGAGTTGGCAAAGACTTTCTTTTCCGGAGTCAATCCTACTGCTGCTTATGTCTTCAC
Source organism: Paraburkholderia sp. GAS334 (assembly GCF_050436625.1). Lineage (NCBI taxonomy): Bacteria > Pseudomonadati > Pseudomonadota > Betaproteobacteria > Burkholderiales > Burkholderiaceae > Paraburkholderia > Paraburkholderia sp. GAS334. Next base: position 3,860 of record NZ_JBNDMO010000012.1, read on the forward strand.
TCTACTCGGCTTCGCCGCTGGGTTCGTCCTAAGGCCGTTCGGCGCGCTGGTGTTCGGACGGATCGGAGACCTGCTCGGCAGAAAGCGCACTTTTCTTGTGACGATCGTCTTGATGGGGGCGTGTACCGTCGGGATAGGCCTGATACCAGGTTACGCGGCCATCGGAATCGCAGCTCCGATACTTTTCATCTGTATGCGTCTACTGCAAGGGTTGGCGCTCGGCGGCGAGTTTAGCGGCGCAATGATTTACGTCGCCGAGCACGCGCCCGCTCGTGCCCGCGGCGCTTGGACATCCTACATCATTCTGACTGCGGCGCTGGGACTTCTGCTGTCGTTCGCAGTCGTGCTTCCGCTGCGCATACTGCTCGGTAAGGAAGCATTCTCTGCCTGGGGTTGGCGCGTTCCATTTCTGGTTTCAAGCGTACTCCTTGCGATCTCGGTCTGGGTTCGGTTGAAGCTGAATGAATCGCCGGAGTTCGCCCGCATGAAAGAAGAGGGTACGCTTTCGAAGGCGCCGATCGCAGAGACGTTCGGTCAGTGGAAACATCTGAAGCTCGTGGTGATCGCTTTCTTTGGCATCGTGGCCGGTCAGACGGTGGTCTGGTATACGGGCCAGTTTTACACGATATTTTTTCTGACGAAGGTGCTAAAAGTGGAAGACGCGAGCGCTAATCTGCTGATCATCGGTGCAACTGTGGCGACTGTCCCACTGTACCTCTTCTTTGGGTGGTTGTCTGACCGTATCGGTCGCAAGCCCGTATATCTCACTGGATTGCTGCTGGCTGTCCTTTGCTTCTTCCCGCTCTTCAAGATGGTGAACCATTACGCAAATCCGGCACTGGAGCGGGCCCAGCAACTAGCACCCATTTTTGTAGTGGCGGACACCAGTCAATGCGCCGTGCAATTCAATCCCACCGGTACCGCGAGCTACAGCAGCAGCTGCGATGTTGTAAAGGCGCGTCTGGCAAAGGCAGGCCTCAGCTACAGGATGATGCCTGGTTTGACCGGTGCGCTGGCTGAGGTGAGGATCGGCGAGGCTCGGATACCTGGTTACAACGCCTTTGGCCCCGACGCGATCGAGCAATCCCGCCTTTTCGAAAGCCGACTGCGCGCAGCACTGTCGCAAAGTGGCTATTCCGAGGGAGCAGCGGACCCTGCCGCGATGAACATACCGATGCTGCTTCTGCTGCTCATCCTTACCATGAGTTTCGGAACGATGACATTCGCGACCTCATCTGCGATGCTAGTAGAGCTTTTCCCGTCACGCATTCGCTACACCGCGATGTCATTTCCGTATCACCTGGGGTCTGCGATTTTTGGTGGGTTCATGCCTGCTACTGCGTTCGCAATTGTTGCAGCTACAGGCGACATTTTTTCAGGTCTGCGTTATCCGGTCATGGTTGCAGGTGTCGCATTCGTCGTGACATTCTTTTTCGCGAAGGAGTCGCGTGGCAAACCTATCACAGATGGTTCGCTCCACGGCTAATCACAATTCGGACAAAGTGCCTGAACAGCAATTACTACATGTCGACTCGCATCGTGTCTGGACCGGGGGCGCTATAAGGATCGCAGCGTCCGCAACGACCGGACCGGTGACGACTAGCGCCGCGTTGAGGTCAAGCTCGTGGGCGTGAGGCTCGCCGATGTGCGCCAAAAAGGAGAGTCGCCATCGCGGCGGCCAATGACTGTTCGATAAGGGGATGCACGGGAGTGGGGATACTTCGCCCCCGTGCGTTGCTGATGGTCATGATGTCCGCAACCGCGGGCTCCGGACCGGAAGTATCCCAATGGACAGTGATTTGCCTAGCTTGATCGTTTCCGATCTGTGGTCATGCTTTCCGTGTCGCCAGTCTGCTGTAGATGGTCGACCAGCAGACGGGCCGCCATCGGCAAGCTGTCATATGAACGTATGCAGATGTTTAGTTTGCGCGTGGTCCACGGAGCATGTAGCGGAACGAGTTTGATGGCGAAGGTTTTCGCGTAGCGTTGGGCCAGTCTTCTTGGCAGTATTCCTAACCCCATGTTGGCCTCCACCATCAGGCAGACCGCGTCAAAACTGTTTACCTGCATCCGGAATTTGACAGGAAGACCTAGCTCGCTACTGGCCTTGATCAACTGAAGATTTATGAAGCTACCTGTTTGAAGTCCGATGAGATGGTGCTCGAGAAGGTCTGCGGTTGTTAGGGACGCGCGACGGCCTAGCGTGTGTCGCTGAGGCGCGACGACGACCAGATGATCCTCGCGGTATGGCATGATCGTCACGCCGTCAGGCTGACTTCCAAGGTCGGCATAAAAGCCTATATCGGCTGCGTTCTGTGCGACACCACGCAACGTAACAGTGCTGATCTGTTCTTCAAGTTGCAGTTGCACCAGCGGATACTTCTCGACAAAGGTCTGAAGGTCATGCGGAAGGAACTGCGCGATCGTCGATACGTTGGCGAAAATGCGGACCAACCCCCGTGTCCCGCTCGAAAAGTCGCGCATGGACGCGTATACGTTGTCCAGGTTGTTGATCACGCCGCGCGCAAGGTTCTGCAGCGCAGCGCCGGCGACCGTCAGCTCGATACCCTTGTTGCTTCGGGCAAAAAGCTCGGTTGCGAGAATGGCTTCGAGGTCGGAGATACGTTTGCTGATCGCGGAGGCTGCAATATGCTCCCGTTCAGCCGCCGCGGCGATCGTGCCCAGCTCGGCAACCGCAAGGAAAAGCTTCAGCGATACTGGATCGATTCTCATCGAAAACCCCCGTGTTCGTCATGCGAGAATCCCGATTGAAGCATATTTACCTGGGCAGTGCGAATGGGTTGGCGAGGAGCAGAATTGATGAAAACGCTCTCTGCCTTGAGGCATTCACGGATCGCGCGAATTCCGTTCTCGCGACTATCGCGCCGCGTAGCGCCAACGTGCATTTTGAACGGCTTCATTGATTTCGCTTTGTCGGCTGGTGACTTGGTCGCGCGACACACGCCGCGTCGGGCGTCGAATGTGCCGGGCTTGTGACAAAGCAAAGCGTTCTTTCGCGAACGTGCCGTCGCGAACTGAGATGACCAACGGTCGATTTGATCATATATATAGGCTGGCGTTGGTCTCATCTTCGTTTTTGGAGATGGCAGGGTCGTCAAACAATTGTTTCCAAGGGATGGGGATGCAGACATCATTTTAATCTGCCGTCTTTCGAACCTTATCCCAGCATTGGAGGAGTCAAAATGGAAAACGCCACACCTCGGGAACCGCGCTATCGCTTTACCGGGCACGAACGTGTGCTGCATGACATATCTGCGACGAAAGCACTCCCTGAACTCTTGTCGCTGTTCGGATACGAACGCGTATTCCTGGTTTGCTCCAGATCGATTAACACGAAGACGACGATCATCCAGGAGCTTCGCGAATGTCTTGGCAGCCGGCTCGTGGGTTTGACCGACGAAGTCGGCGAGCATTCTCCATTGTCGAACGTGCTTGAAGCCGCACGTCAGGCGCGGGACGTCCGGGCGGATGTCATTGTGTCCGTCGGAGGTGGTTCGGTGATGGATATGTGCAAGGCGATGCAGCTTTGCATTTCAGAGGGGGCGTACGACCGGGACAGTCTGCTGAAACTGCAGTTTGTTCTCTCCGAAGACGGAACCGAGATGTTGACCACTTCGCGCGCCCCAGCTCGGATCCGGCAGATCGCCATTCCGACCACGCTCGCGACATCGGAGTGGACGCCGGTCAGCACCCCGATCGATGACGAGACTCATCTCAAGGCGCGTTTCGTTGTTCCCGACGGCTCGCCGCGCGGCATTATCTACGACCCCGCGATTCTTGCGCAGACGCCGCCGCGTCTGCTCTTGTCAACGGGGATTCGAGGTCTCGACCATGCGATCAACACCGCGTGTTCGTCGGTCCCGCACTCGTTTGCGAGCTTGCTTGCCGAAAAGGCCATTCAACTCTACATGGAGAATCTGCCTTCTCTGATGGGCAACGCAAGCCGTGAAGCACTGACAAACTGCCAGCTCGCCACGTGGTACACCGGAATGGGGCAGATGTCGGTGCCGCACGGTTTCAGTCATTGGATGGTTCACATCGTCGGGCCTTATGGCGGCGTCGCGCACAGCGACGCGGCGTGCGTACTGATGCTTGCACAAGCCAAGTGGCTTGAGGGCTGGGCGGATCCGCAGCACAACCGGGTTCGCACGGCCTTGAGTCAGCCAAATCGGGCATTTCACGAAATTCTTCGGGACCTTCTGGAACAATTGAAGATGCCGATGACACTCAATGATCTTGGGCTGAGCCGCGAAAAAGTGGAGGAGATGATCCATCCGGCGCTGGAGCATCCCATGGTCACGCTCAACAATCTCCGTCCAATTCAGACGGAGACAGACCTGCGCGCAATTCTGGAACTTGCATGGAGTGCATGATGCTGCATGGGTTTTGCTCCAGCAGCGATTTATCCCCGGCCTGAAGACCTCGGCCTTCAGGCCGGGGATGAGGAGCGGATGAAGGCAGTGAAGGGCGGATGTGGTGGCTCTTCAAGACAAAGCGAAGATGTGCCTGTACGGAGAACACCCGTATCGGCACATGCAGCAGACTATCTGCGTATTCCATCTCCAATTCAAAGACAGGCACGCCCGTGCGCAACAGGAGCGGGCGTGCGCATCAACTTTCCCAGAAACTACTGCAAGGAACTGCCGGCAAAGGTACCCATAACGGCGCTTTCACAAGCGTCGCCGGAATGCGGACTGAGGCACTGCCGGGGAAACACGGCCAGTGCGTAACTGTGCTGGCGCGATTGTTGGGAATTGACAATTTGTGAATTCGTGTCTTAGGTCTTTATCAAGCAAGTTCAGACAGCTAAGTTACATGACTCGACTATGCCACGCGGTGGCCAGTGATAGGTGGCTGCGTCGAAGTTCGCGACCCGGCAGAAACGTGGCTGCTGTTCACGAGCGTTGGACTTTGCCAGCATTTTTTGTGGCTAGCGCAACGCAATGTCCACGTTAACATCATTCATCGATCGGGTGCAGATATTTGGCTTGCCAATCGTACCCCACTCACATCGTGTTTGAATTTGAAATTTCCCATTATTTAATGGCGGTGTTGGTATGTGGTCGGTAGAAGAAACGGGTGACGCATGGCTTCGAACTATCGGAGGACTGATTTCGTTCTCGCAATCCACGGCTTCCGTGGGGAAGACTGACCTCGCGAAACCGTTTCGTGGTGGGACTCCGTCCGACGGGATGCATCGCCAGAGAGTTCGGTCGTTCCGTCTCGATTCAACGACAGGGCGGCGTCGACCGACTGCCATCATCAAGATAATTGAGAGGCCTACGAATAGCACGCTCGTTGTCCACTGGACTGAACCCGGAAAGTGCCTTTACGGTTATCAGATATGGCGTCGGACACGTGCCGAATGGAATGGATATTGCGCTTTGAGCGGCAAGCTTGTGCGAAAGCATGACGTGATTTTCCGGCCCTCGTGGATGAAATCCGAACCACAAAACTCAGGGGAGGTAATTCTGGAAGCAGCCGTGTACCGGATGTCGGACAACTCCAGCGAGGCAAGGGAAGTTCCCCTTCGCTGACGGCGAATGTCAAACGATTGGCACCCTTAACATGAAGAAGGGCTTGTCGCAGGTATTGGCGGGGAACGATTGTCAAGGATGTGACGGGTCCATCTTCTTTCAAGGTACCGTGTCCGCACTCGACGGAAAACAATTGGTCTTTTTCGTGAGTGTGGGTTAAGGAAGCAGAGGTTTACTCATGTGCTACGACCTGGTTCGAGAGTTGACGAGGTCTACAAAGAAACGATGACCGTCTGGATAAAAAAAAGCACGGCCGAGGCCGTGCCACACGATAGGAAGGGGACAGGGGGGAGGTACGGCCCTTCAATCGCAAAAGGAACGCCTAAAACGCTGATTGCACCCGAATGCGCATGGAGTCAAGGCACTATCAGTATTCGGAAAAGAGCCTCCAAGGGTAGCGTATTTTCAGGCTGCGATACAGCGGCTTCGCTGAAAACACTGCTCAGTTCAATTGAACAATCGCATCGTGACTGAAGGACTGTCGCGACCTCATCGCATCGAAGGCATGAGCGTTGAATGATGAAAGTTCAGGCAGGATCGATCTGAGTCGGTTTGCTGTGCCCGGCGCTCTCCTTGGTGATGGCTGAACCCAGCGTGGCAATCAAAGTCATGCAGAGCGTTACCGTGGGGAAATCTTATGGCGACCGGCTGCACAGCGCCTTTCGGCAGCGTATTGGACGATAGCCAGTTTCAAGCAACAAGCCCGGCAGAGTTCTGCGGCAGTGGCGGGTTTCCAACTGACCTGATTGTGTGGACTGAGCGAGTCACATTGAGGAGAAGGGATGAAAGTGTTTGTTACCGGGGCTGAGGGGTATGTGGGCGGCTCAGTCGCGACTCGTCTCGTAGAGCTTGGGCACGATGTAGTTGGTTTAAAGCCATTCTGCTTGAGGCGAACGGCATCGAGCCCCTGATAGGGCGCCTGGGAGATGTGGATGCGCTTGAAGCTGGCGCAATTGAGTGCGACGCCACCATCAACGCGGCCGATCCGGAGAATTTTTTCGCGGCGCATGTCCTTATTGAGGCTCTCGCAGGTTCGGGACGGACGCTGATTCACACAAGTGGCGCCAGCATAGTCTGCGACGATGCGGGTGGGGACTGGCATTCGGACAGGATATTTAATGAAGATTCACGACTCATAGAGATGTCGCATCGGGCGCCGCACGTGGAAATTGACCGGATGGTCCGGGAGGCTGGCATTCGAAAGGGGATGCGAACGAGCGTTATTTGCCCGGCTCTGGTTTATGGCAATGGGTCAGGAATCGGGTCAGGTAGCGGACAAATTTTTACGCTAACTGAGAAATCAAAAAAGCAGAAGGCAGGGGTCTATATCGGGAAAGGGGCGAATGTCTGGTCAAACGTTCACATCAGCGATCTGGTAGATCTCTACGCTCTTGTTCTCGAGAGAGCCCCGTCGGCCTCGTTTTTCTTTGCCGAGAACGGGGAGGCCAGCTTTCGTGAAATTGCGGTTGTGGTCAGCGATGCACTTGGTTTCGGCAGCAGGACGTTTGCTTGGAACGCAGACGAGGCGTTCGCTGAATTAGGTGAATTTGAATACATTGCACTTTCCACCAACGCCCGGGTGCGCGCGAAGAATGCGCGGATTCTTCTTGGCTGGGAACCGAAAGGACCGCCGCTGCGCGACGCGCTACTGAGCGACCAATAGAAGCCCGGCTTGTGCAGTCGGCATTCCGGAGTTTGGCGGTCGGAGCACTGAATCTCCTGCCAGCAATGTAATTTCTTCAGGATCCACTGCTTAGTCCGATCACACCATCGGGAGTGCTGGTGCGGAGCGAAAACTAAAGGTGTTGTGTTACTTCATTGAGGAAGGCATTGACAACGTCCTCATTTCGCTTGAAGAAAATCCATTGCCCGACCCGAAGCGATGTCACCAGCTCAGCGTCATGAAGAATCGCAAGGTGTGTGGAAACGGTCGATTTGGACAGGGCGCATCGCTCATGAATCTGACCTGCGGAGACACCATGCAAGAATGGGACGTACTCCTCGTCAAAGTTGGTTGAAGGAGCTTTGAGCCAGGCGAGGATGTCGCGGCGTATCGGGCTAGCTAGAGCTTTGTAAATCTTGTTGATATCCATCGCTGAGGAAGTCGAGTTGTTTCTAAGGTAAAACTTGCAGCGAAGAGAAGGAGTCCGCACGCGAGGATCATTGGGAGATCTGGGCCTCGCGCGATGAATTTCCAGCGGCTGCGTCTACCGTTTCTACGTGGCCGGATACGGCCTTAATCAATTTCATCGAGTCTCCCGGAGGCAGCAGCAGACAACCGGACCAATTGTGTGCGTCCCGCCGTAAGTCACCCGGGGACGGCCAACCTGATCTGTAACCAGACTGTGACAAGTCTTCAGTTAGCTTGCCGGATCAATGTCGGGACGCGCTGGTCGGTGGCCTTCCTGTTGGGCAGGACTTCTGGTCTCGCGCAGAAACTTTCTGAGGTTGACTGACGAGTTAAGTTTCGACGCGGGTCAATGCGCCAATGTAATCTTCCTTTCCAATCTTTAGACCGTTGTGACGGAGAATGTTGTGCATCGTTGTGACGTGGAAGAAGAAGCTCGGTAGCAGGAAGGTGAGCGCGTACGTGTCGCGTCGCAGCACGTTGTCCACGCCGCCAAAACGCATCTCGACATGCCGGTCTTCACTATCTTTGAACTCGTCCGGGTCGACTGCTTCGAGAAGCGAGACAGTTTTTTTGATGCGCTCCTGCAGATCTGCGAACGTGGTCTCATTGTCCGGGAAGCTGGGCATTTCCCTGCCTGTCAGGCGTGCGATCGCGCCCTTGGCGTTGTCGCTCGCGCGTTGCACCTGGCCCGCGAGAGGAAGCATATCGGGAGCGAGGCGCGCCTCGACAAGGACGGTCGGGCTGATGTTATTTTCCGCGGCGAACGCAGAAGCCTGTTCAAGATATTGCGACATGATTCCCAAACCACGAATCATGACTGGAATCGACACATCGTACAGAGAGAACGCCATTCTATGCCTTGATATGGGACCACGTCGAAGTCGCATGTGCCTTCAATGCGGCCGGGACGCCGCAAGTTGGTCATTGCAGACTTCAGCGTGGTCGGTAGAGAGCCCATCGATCGCTGCTTTGCCAGCGAACGTCAAACCAGGCCCGATAGCAATTGTTATGTTGAACAAGGCGGTTTGTCGTTACGTCGTCTAACGCCACGCGCTGGATGTTCCTGTTACTCGTTCGGGATCCGTTTGAGCCGGAAACCTTGGTTCGCGCCAGTTCCGGTTAAGACGCGGTGTGCCCGCCATCTACGTTGAGACTGTGGCCGGTAATAAACCTGGCTTCGTCCGAGGCGATGAACACGATGCCGTCGGCGACTTCCTCCGACAAGCCAAGGCGGTCGAGCGGGACTTGCTTCACGAGGCCCGCCTTGTTTTCGGCTGTGCCCGTGAAGCGAGTCAACATCCCGGTGTCCGTAGGGCCCGGAGAAACGCAGTTCACACGAATGCCTGAGCTTGCGACTTCAAGCGCGACAGACTTGGTAATCCCTTCCACGGCGTGCTTGGCAGCAACATAGATGGAAGCGAACGCCGCGCCGCGGTGACCATAGGTCGACGAGATGTTGATGATGTTGCCCTTGCTCTTGCCGCTATTGGCTTCCATAGCAAGTATCTCGTGCTTCATGCTCAGTACCACACCGACGACGTTCGTGTCGAACGTTGCCGCTACAGTTTCCGCAGTCTGGACAGTGATCGGGCCGACCTGCCCTTCGGTCGCGGCATTGTTCACAGCAACATCAAGCTTGCCAAACCGCGAAACCGTCTGTGCCACCAGATTCTTTACTTCTTCTTCGTTCCGGACATCTGCGCGGATGTACGCAGCTTCAGTTCCGAGTTCCTGCAGTTCACGCGCAAGCGCTTCACCTACCTCGTCGCGACGACCCGACACAACCACTCGTGCTCCTTTCTTCGCGAAGGCGAACGCGGCCGCGCGGCCGATACCTGTCAGGGCTCCGGTGATAAGAACGACTTGATTTTTCATTTGATTCCTCAGATTTGATCAGGTTACGTATACGTGCGCACACCTTGGAACAGGACGGACCATGATATGTACGGCCATATTAAACAGTTGGGCCGGGGTGTCAAGTAAGCCAGGCATGGATGGATAGCCGTTTTCAGATAGTATCAATTGACTCAACGAATACGCATGTACATACTGGTAAGCCTCGCGCCATTGCGGCGCCAGCCTCCTTTAAGGAAACTGACATGAGCAAGCAAGTTGTTCTGATAACGGGTGCCTTGGCGGGAATAGGCCGCGCCACGGCCATCGCATTTGCGAAAGCAGGCGCAAATGTCGTCATTTCAGGTCGCCGGGAAGAAGCCGGGGTCGCATTGGTTGGAGAGTTACGCGCTCTTGGCACGGAGGCTGAATTTGTCCGCGCCGATGTTCGCCATGAGGATGACGTGCGCACGTTGATCGACAAGACGATAGAGCGCTTTGGCAAGCTAGACATTGCCGTCAACAACGCCGGGACGGAAGGCACTCCCGGGCCGGTGACTGAGCAGACGCCGGAAAGCTATGCGGCAGCATTTGACACCAATGTACTTGGCACGCTTTTGGCCATGAAGCATGAACTGCGAGTTATGCAGGTGCAGGGGAGTGGCAGCATTGTGAACATCTCGTCCACGATGGGAAGCCGCGGTGCCGCGGGAGCCTCGATATACACGGCTAGCAAGCATGCGGTTGAAGGGTTGACGAAATCAGGCGCCCTTGAGGGCGCTGTCTACGGTGTGCGCGTGAACGCGGTTGCACCGGGACCAGTGGAAACGGAGTTGCTAAACCGGTTTGTCGGGAGCGCGGAGCGAAAGGCTGGAATGATCGCGGGAATCCCCCTTAAGCGAGTAGGTCGTCCCGACGAAATCGCGGACGCCGTTCTCTTTCTTGCTTCTGACAAGGCCTCGTTTCTTACCGGCCAGATCGTCGCAGTGAATGGCGGAAAGACAGCTTCCTGATTGCTCCGTCTGCCCCGGTATATGTCGCGGGAAAGCTTAGGTGCATTCGCTGTTCGGTGGACGCGGTATGAAGCTTTCGGGCATAGCTAGGCTGTCTCTGCTGAATTGGGGCCGACGCGTAGCCAATCTTTTTTCGACTGTTCGAGCCGGACGAACGATGCGGCGGACGTTGCGCGGCTTTGGCCGCCGAAATATTCGTCCGGCAGAAAATTGGAGCTCCGTCCGTCCGGGTTGAAAGGTGCGGGAGTATGTTGAAACCTGGTCTCGCCATCGTAGTTAAACCCAACTTGTCGCGCGTTGTCGTTTGGGTGGGAGGGCGACCTGTCGCAGATACGCGTCGCGCACTCACTGTGCGAATTGGCACCGGGTCTGCAGCCGACTATGTGCCATTCGAAGACGTCCAGATGTCGTTACTGAAGCGTCGCCAATTCGACGCGCGCCAGATGGGTGCGGGGCACAAAGTCTACTTCGATATCCTCTTTGGGTCGACTCGCATTGAGTGCGCAGCGTGGACCTTCGACGAACAGCTCGAGGGGACCGATGTTGTCCGGGAGTACGTCGCTTTCGATGCCAGCAAGGTTGACGCGATTGAACAGCAACCGCGACATGGCATGGTGCAGCCGTGGTGATAGTGGCTGCCTGAATCAGTCTGACTCCGCTTGCCAGATGGAAGCGGACACTCCGCGAAGTGGCTATCGTCCTGTTGGATACGCACCTGCACTGTGCTGCAATCTCACTCCGTCGCCCGACTAAAGGGGATTGTTGATGTCTAATCCGGTATTTGCCTATATGTGCGTCACTCAAGGTCAGGCGGACGAACAACCACATGGCGAACGCCCTCGCGCTTCAAGGCTCCGACGACCTTCGCGCAGTGTGTTATTTCTTGTGTGAGCTGTGTAGATTATTTTGTAGTCGCTGTTGCCTCGGCCCGCGTGGCTGGTCTGGTGCTTTCGAGTTGCGGCGAACCCCGCTTGATTGAATATGTGAGCAGAAGTCCTGCTACGCTCATAGTTGCTATGGTCAGGCATCCGATTTCGACCGCAACCTTCAAACCCCATGCCGTAGCAAGCACACCGAGCGATAGCGCGATCGAGCCCATCACCAAGTAGGCGACCAGGTAAATCGCGGAAAGCGTACCCGCGCGACGCTCTGCCGGTGTATGGTCAGTCATTAAGGCTAGCCCACCCCTGAACAGTAGGCTGTAGGCAAACCCTGTTGACGCCGATGAAGCGAGGAAAAATGCCAGCGAGTGGGTCGAAGCAGACAACATGAGGAAGAATAGCCCGACGACTGAGGCGAGGGTGCCGAACGCTATCTTGGCGCGGATGGTGAAATTTCCGGCCGCAATCGTCGTGAGGCCGCTCGATATGGCGAACAGCGAAATCGTAGCTCCGTTGATGAAGGCGTTGGTCGAGCCGATGAGGTCTTTTGCAATCTGCGCGCCGAGCGACAGCGTGACTGCGCCGAGTGCGTAGGCCGATGCGACCACAAGGGCCGACGTGGCAAAAACCAAGGCGATTCCCTTGGGTACGCCGATCGAGCCCGGATGCCAGCGCTGCCGCAGCGCTCCGTCCCCATGCCCAGGCAAGAACCAGGCGACCGCGAAAATCGCGGCGATCACAACGGACAATAGCCAGAAATTCAAACGCGTCGGGAATGGAGCGTACTGGATCAATGCCCCGCCAATCAGGGTGGCCGCGCCCCACCCCAACGCCTGGGCCGCAGCATTCATCGTGCTTGAATAAGCTGCGGCGCTGGTGGGGTTGAATTCGATCATTGCGGCCGTCGCGGGACCGGCCGCAAGCCCAACGCCGATACCCATAAAGATCCTCCCCGCGAAGATCCAACTGATGTTTGGAGCCAGTGCAAATAACAGTGTTCCCAACAACGAGGCTGCAAGGCCCAGCAACATTGCGTTTCGACGGCCCCAGTAGTCAGAGATGTTTCCGAACAGCAATAGCACAGCGACGACGACAGCCGGATAGATAGCGAAAACCGATGTAGTCGTAGTGGGCGTCAGCTGCCACTGCGCTGCGTACAGGGGATAGGTAAGCGCAGGCGCGGCGCTTGTCCACAGCGTATGAGCGACTACGGCCGCGGAGACCCAAAAGCTGGTGTGCTGGTCAAGCCTGTGTGGAGTTTTCACTGGGGATATCTGAAAGACAACGGATTGGTCTGATCCATCGCGTGCTGCTGATCATGCTGAGCCAGTTCAGGAAGTCGGTCTGACACTTGCATGGACACTCCCGTTTAAATATGGGCGAGCGTATTAATCGTGTCAAGAGCACATTGTTGACGGGGACGGAGGAATTTTTTGAAGCTCATCTTCTTTCGGACGGGCTTTAACAGGCAATTTCTTAACGAGCGAAACGTGCTGGCAAATAAAATCGAATCAGTACGTGCTAAACGTGGAGTTGATTTGATGCGATAGGCGTACGGACTTAAGCTTTGATGTCGGTCGGGATCCCGGAGAAGATCCATGAGACTTTTCTGCCTCTTTTCTCTTGGGCTGCTCCCTCGCTTGATCGATGTGTCTGTACTTTTCTAACTAGGGACCTGCGTCGTCGGCAGGCGCATTGAGCTCGCCGATGTGAAATGCTGAATTGATGAAGTCGATGCCTAGCCGGTTATGACGGATACAACGCGCTGACCTATGTTGAGCCACTTGAAAGCGATGCATGCGTGCGTGACTGCTCTTGCGGGAGAGGCGGGTGGTCGTATCGGCGCGAGGGGATTCTTCCTCGCGCCGTTTTGGCATATGTGAATCAGTTAGAGGCCAGGTCGTGTTTCTTAGAACTTGTGGCGAATACCCACGATGACGATTTCCTGATGACTCGTACCGGCATAGCCATAGGAGCCGATAGACGCCTGCGCGGCTTGCGTCGTGTGGCTGCCGGTCGCTGCGTCATATACGGCCTGCGTGCCGGTCGCGTGCTGATAGGCAGCCATCGCATACAAGTCTGTGCGCTTCGAGATCGCGTAGTCTGCCGCCAGCGACGCCTGATGATACGTGGCGGACGTGTCGCCACTCGCCTTCATGTACGTGTATCCGGCGCCGGCCAGCAGCGCTGGCGTGAATTGATAGGTCACGAACGCGTTGCCGACGTTGTACTTTTCAGTTTCGCTGAAGCCCGATTTCGCGTCCGGGCTATAGCGCGCGTTGCTGTAGGACAGGCCGACGGTTGCTGGTCCGACGACATATTGGGCCGCCGCACGGGCGATGCCGATCGAGTGCGTCGTTGCGTAGCCCGAATTGACCGGACTATTGAAGAGCGAATCCGATGACGGGCTGTTCCAGCCAGTTGCACGGTTCGCCGACGGGTTGTTCGCGTAGAAGTAGCCGGCAGCGAGCGATACAGGTCCATTGTTGTACGTCGCGGCGCCACTCCATGTCTGACCCTGGCCAGTTGTGCCGGCGGCGTTGCTGAAGCCATAGAGGCCTTCGAACTGGAAGCCTGCATAGGTCGGCGAAACATACTTTACTGCATTCGACGTGCGCAGACTGTTGTCATAATTGTCGATGTCGCCTGGCGTCGCGAAGATGCCACCAAAGAAGTTGTCACCGGTGATGCCCTGGACCATGTCGACGAGCGGGTCGTACTGACGACCCAGCGTGACCGTGCCGAACTTGTCGCTGGTTAGCCCAACGAAGGCCTGACGTCCGAATTCCCGACCACCCTGGTTTAGCTTGCCTGTACCCGGGTCAAAGCCGTTTTCCAACTGGAACAATGCCTTAAGGGAGCCACCCAGGTCTTCAGTGCCTTTGATGCCCCAGCGATCGCCGTTCATATTTCCGTTGATCATGCCGATCTGCTTCTGATTACCATCGGCGTTGTGAACATAGCCGATGCCAACGTCAATGAGGCCGTAGAGCGTGACGGTTGATTGTGCGTGGACTGCCCCTGTGAGACCGGCAAGAGCAATAGCGAGAGTGGTCGGTACGTACCGCTTCATATAGTAGTTCTCCAGATGTTTAGTTTTGCGTCGGTAGGACGGATGTAAACATAGCGTGTCAAAACGATTGCGATAGTTCGTGAAACACGCGATGTGTCTGGAGCACCACGCGATCCGCGTGGAGAAGTGTATTTCTATGCGAGTGGGGTGGGGCGGGGAGCGGTCTAACTTCCTGTATCTATTGAGGACATGAAGTTTGGGGTCCCATTTGTTCAGATTGAACGAAAAGACAATTCATTGTTGGAAGCTGTCGATTTAAACGATGACAATGTATTCTTCGCTCAACCCTATCTCCACGCGGTTGTTGCGTTGGGCCAGGGACTTCATGCCGATCGTGTGAAGTCCCGCTTTAATTCATCTTCGAGGTCGAGTCTCACATTCATTGACGACGGTCAGCGACTAGGGCGAAGCCGTAGCGTGTTGGCGGTTTGGCTTGGTGAATGTAGTGCCTGTTCGTCCTTCGATACTGTCTTTCTTCCGTGTCGGTGGCTGGGTACGACTGCGTTGAAATGAGAAGCACGCGAGACCCGTGCGAAGCACAGTGAACAGCTGTTCTTTCATTGGTTATTCGCGTGCCACATCTCTTGACGTCCTCCCCGCCCTCAGCTTGCGGTTGCCGCGGGAAGGACGCTGTTCCCGTTCCCGCGGCTTTATCGACAGCTCGTTGCAGTAGTTCCAGAGAAAGTTGACCGCCCGTGTCTGCTCCTGCAGCGCACGGGCGTGCCTGTCTTTGAGCCGGAGGCGGAGGTGGAGAACGCGGGTAGTCTGCTGCATGCGCCGATACGGTTGTTTCTCCGTATCGGCACACCTCGAATTCCCTTTGAATAATCACGACGTCCGCGCCGCGCTGTCTTCACTTGCCTTTCACCCCGGCCTGAGGGCCGAGGTTTTCAGGATACAGATCGTATGAAAACGACCGCACCGGCAGCGGTAGCCCGAGGCAGTACAAGGCATCGATAGCGAAGAGCGCCGAAATCCTTCCGTCAGATGTTGCCGGTTGCCGGAGGTGTGCGATTCACATGCGCTTGCAGGTAGAGTCATCAGACGCGAGCGGTCATGAGGCCTCCCAGTGTCGCCAACTGTCGATCAGGCCGGTGCCTTGGGGACGTCGACCCGGCTTCCTGTCTTTGAGGAATGCTCAATCAGATCAATTATGGTGTGCATCCTGACTGCATCTTCGAATGTTGGAGCGATGCGTGTTCCAGCCGCTATGTCGCGGGCATAAGCAACGTAGAGGTTCGCGAGTTCAAGTACAGCGGAAGGTAGCTCCGATGGCGGCAGCCAATTGTAATTGCCGGGCACTTGTAACACGTCAAGCGGAAGACGATTTCCATGTGCACCTTTGATGACGTAGTCTTCGCCCACATCGCCGAAGGCCGAGCTGTTTGTGATCGTCAAATCTCCTTCATCGCCTGTGATGTCGATTTGTACGCCCGAACCGTTGCGTTTGCCGCCTTCGAGATGTACGGTGAAAACACCACCGCTGACGAGCTGTCCTGTGGCGACAACTTCATCCGGATTGGTCGTTTGAATCTTTTCTCCTGTCTCAATAATCGTAATCTCGCTGAATTGGTTGAGTGTGAGCGCGCTTAAGCTTGCGGGCTGGCCGACAATGGAGAATAGGGCGTCGAGGAAATGTCCGGCGTAAATTGCCATCATGCTGGAGAAATTTTCAGGCGGAGCGGTCCAGGCCAGCGACTTGGGGAGCTTGGCCTGGAAGTAGTTCATGCTCACATGCATTCGAACCGAGCGCAGGTTGCCGATATATCCATTGGCAATCTGGTCCCTCAGGTAGCGGTTGGTAGCCGAAAGCCTTCGCTGTAGCCCGACGAGGTGGCGTTTTCCGCTTTTCTCGGCGAGGTCAATGAAACTCTTCGAAAGAGCAGTACTTGTGGACAGTGGCCATTCCGCGTAGACGTCTTTGCCTGCGGCCAGGGCGGCGCTTACACCGGCTTCATGTTGAGGTGCAGGCGTCAGCACGACAACGAGGTCGACATCGGGATGTCCGGCCACTTGCTCGACTGTCTCGAGAACATGAGAGATGTTGAACCGAGTGGCTGCCGCCTCAGCAACTTCGCGGCGGCGACTTTGAATCGCCGTTATCTCGAATTCGGGCAGGAGCGTCAGAACTCGTAAATGACCATAGTGTGCCCAGTTTCCGGCACCGATGATTCCGACGCGAATTGGACGTGTGCCACCGGATATTGCATTGATTGTCATGATGTCTCGCTATCGGTTTGATCCGTGATCGCAACGGAAATTGTCTCTCGTTGGGATTAACGTATCATCCTGGCTGGTTGCTTTGAAGGGGAGAGTCCTTCCGAACATTTCGGACTTTTTGTCGCATGCTTTTTTCGTATGCCGCATCGGGCCCGCTGCAGCTAAAAATCGCGTCACTCGCGCTCTGTGAGAGACCGATTTGAGGTAATTGTTTAGGAGGAGGCCACGCCTGTCGTCGATAGCATCG
The DNA here is from genome assembly GCF_050436625.1 of Paraburkholderia sp. GAS334. Taxonomy (NCBI): domain Bacteria; kingdom Pseudomonadati; phylum Pseudomonadota; class Betaproteobacteria; order Burkholderiales; family Burkholderiaceae; genus Paraburkholderia; species Paraburkholderia sp. GAS334. Next base: position 20,816 of record NZ_JBNDMO010000012.1, read on the forward strand.
TGTGACTTACTAGGTAACGATAAGTCGATCTCATGTGGCTGTCGCGCGAAGACGCCCACTAGGTGACGAGCTTCACTTTGCAAAACATCTTCGGCATGCAGCCACACCCGATGCCGTCCGGGCGATGAATCTAGAGTGACAATTGCCGAACAACGGTTACGTGTGCTGGTTTAGACCTGGCTTCCCAGCAGGCGCGAACACGGCGAAGCCGACCACACCCGAAGAATTTGGCCGGTTGACAGCGCACGGGTCCGTTAGGAGCCGACCTGACGGGTGGCGTTGGTGAGAGTCAGATCGAACAGCGGTTCCAGCAGCACCGACGCGGAGGTGATTTTCATGGGCATCACCTCCGCGCATCCGAACAATGTGCGGTAGGGTCTGTTTTTACCTTGTTCAACGCCGAGACAGGCTTATGGTCGAAGAAGGTTGCATTCTGCCGTACGACCCGGAACTACTTGGCATCGAGGAAGAGCTTGGTGTGCTGGACAAATAGCTCAGGGTACTGGTGATGGGCGCCATGGTTGGCGTCTGGATAGAGGATAAGCTGCACGTTGGGGGCGTGCTGCTGTAGCAGGTAGGAGTTGATGGTGGGGATGATGATGTCGTTGTTGCCGTTGACGACCAGGGTCGGCTGGTGCAGGCCCTTCAGATGGGCGTAAGTCTCGTCCTTCTCCGCACCGTAGGCGCCGATAGCGGCGGCCTGAGCCTGGACCGTCTCCATCGATACTTGGGCGTCGCGGTCCTTGCGGGCCATCATGCGTGTCAGGTAGGCACGCCCGGCGGCCTGACTGGCCTCGGACGAAGTGAACAGGATCGGCAGCCACATATCTTCCTGGTGTTCGTACTGCTTGAAGAAGAGGGCCTCCGTTTCCGGTGGCATCTCGCCGATGCCCACACCGCCGCGAGGTCCGGTGCCGACCAGAACGAGCCGACACACGAGCTTGGGCCGGTCGAAAGCCACCTGTTGAGCGATCAGGCCGCCCATTGAGTGGGCCAGCAGGTCGACCGTCTCGAAGCCAAGGGCGTCGATGAATGCCTCGGCGTCGAGTGCGACCTGCCGAATCGTGACAGGCGTGGTACCGCTAGAGGAGGCGACGCCGGTGTTGTTGAACAGGATGACCTCCCGGTCGGCAGCGAACGCATCGGTCAGCGCCGGGTCGTGATCATCGAGGTTGCCCATGAAGTGCTGGAAGAAGACCAGCGGGACACCGCTCTTGGCGCCGAAGCGACGGTAGGCGAAGCGGATGCCGCCCGCCTCGATGAATTCGGTCGGAACTGTGTTGTGCGTATAGGCAGCCATTGAGTTTCCCTCCTGAGGACAGATTGCACGGTTGTAACTTCTCTAACGACTTGAGCAGTATGGTCTATCAAGTACCCCTTTTTCCAAGACGGTAGGCTTCGGTGGTGCGCATAGCAAAGACTTCGCAAGCATGGCCCCAAACCTGAAAGGCATGGCTTGTAAGAGACGTTATGGAACTGTGTTAGCGTCGATGTAAAGATTGGTCGCAATGCCCCAGCCCTCACCGCGCAACGAATTGTTCTGATTCGCTCAATTGACTATTCAGCCGTGCCGATTTAACGACGCCTACTCATTGGCTACGATGGGCGCTAACCCGTCAATTGAAATTGGAATCTGGAGGTTTTCGATGTCCAAAGCTCGCGGCTACGCCGTTTATTCAAGCAAATCCGGCTTTGAACTTTTCACTTTTGACCGTCGCGAACTACGCGACAACGACGTACGCATCGAAATCCTGTACTGCGGCGTATGTCATTCGGATCTGCACACTGCACGCGACCATTGGGACGGTCTTATCTATCCCGACGGCACCCTGTATCCCAACGTACCTGGGCACGAAATCATCGGCAAGGTAGCCGAGGTCGGTAGTTCCGTGTCCCGCTTCAAATTGGGAGATCTTGTCGGTGTCGGCTGCATGGTGGACAGTTGTCAACATTGCAAAGCGTGCGGTTCCGGGCTCGAGCAGTATTGCGAAAACGTAACAACATGGACGTATAACAGCCCCGACCGGGTCACTGGTGACATCACCCGCGGCGGGTACTCCGATTCGATCGTCGTGCGTGAAGAGTTCGTACTGAACATCCGACACGAGACGAAGGACCTTGCCGCAGTCGCTCCACTTCTGTGCGCAGGTGTGACGATGTGGTCACCGCTGAAACACTGGGGCGTCGGCCCCGGAAGCAAGGTCGGTATCGTCGGTATCGGCGGACTCGGGCACATGGGGATCAAGCTCGCATACGCACTCGGCGCACGCGTCGTCGCGTTCACGACATCCGAAAGCAAGCGCGAGGCGGCCCTTTCGCTTGGTGTGGACGAGGTCGTTAATTCGCGCGACGCCGGCCAGATGGCCGCTCATGCCGGCACGCTCGATCTAATCATAAACACGGTTGCCGTCCCGCACGATCTTGACGCGTACACGTCTCTGCTCGGGTTAAACGGCACCATGGCACTTGTCGGTAATCCCGAAGATCCGCATCCATCGCCATCCGTTGCAACCCTGCTGGGCGGACGACGGAGCATTGCCGGCTCGCTGATAGGCGGCATCGCTGAAACGCAGCGGATGCTGAACTTCTGCGCAACTCACGGCATCCTCGCCGACATTGAGACGATCCGAATGCAGGATATAGAGACCGCCTTCGAGCGTATGCTGAAGAGCGACGTCAAGTATCGTTTTGTAATCGACATGGCCTCTCTCAAGGAAGCTGCTTGAATGCGAGATGGCCTCGCCCATCTAGTGAGACGAAGCGGTCGCGGACACAACGCTACCGTTCGTGACCACACGGGACAAGATACGCCGTCGCCGTCATCCGCATTGGCAGATTTGTAAAGGCACCTTTTCGCCGACGAGGTGCTAAACATGACTTACCGCCTCGCATCAGTATCGCGTGCGCTTCGTGTCCGTTCAATGTCCCTGGCAGGTCTGGATATTCAGTCCTCCGGGAGTTCAGGAAATAATTCGGCCACCGTACTGGATTTCGGGAACAGGTTTTCGGCCAGGAAATCGACAAAGACGCGGATCTTCGGAGCGACGAGACGATTGGAGGGCCATACCGCGCGGAATGTACCGGCGTGTTTTGTAAACTCATCCAGGACGACAATCAGCCTCCCATCCGCGATTTGTTGGCGAATGGCGACGTCTGGGATACAGGCCAAGCCATTTCCACATTCGGCCAAGGTAATTAATGGCTCGATTGTGTTGGCCGTCGCGGTAATGGGTAGCGTGAGCTTCGGTGCGTCTGCAGCTGTCTGTAGCGGCCAACGGCTAAGACGCCCCGATGTCGGATAGCGATGATGCAGGCAGGCGTGGGTTGTTAGGTCCTGCGGCACGAGCGGGGTGCCGGCCCGCTCGAGGTAGGACGGCGAGCCAACCACCCGGAGGCGAAAGAATCCCAGCCGTCGCGCGATGAGTCGGGAATCTGTGCCTTCTCCCGTACGGACGACTACATCGTAGCCGTCATCGACGACATTAACCAAGTGGTCAGTGAAGTCTAGATCAAGCTCGATGTCAGGATATGCCGACATAAATTTACTGATGGTGGGCATCATCAGCGTTCCGACCATCGGTAAGCTTACCTTGAGCTTGCCCATGGGAGCCTTCTTGGAGTTGGCTAGCTCGGCGTGGACCGATTCCATTTCCGCGAAGATTCGGCGGCAGCTTTCAAGAAACAGTGCCCCTTCCTGTGTCAGAGATAGCCCGCGGGTATTGCGATGAAAAAGTCTGACGCCAAGTCGCTCCTCCAAACGTGAGACAGCCTTTGTGATCGCCGAGGGAGACAGGCTTAACTGGCGCCCAGCGCTGGTAAAGCTTCTGGTTTCCGCCGCCTGCATGAAAGCATTTAGCGCGCTTAGGCTGTCCACTCGACATGCTCCTGTTGGCCGGACATTTAATGTCCCATACTTAGATCAAAGAGATGATGTCGGTGATCGACGCTCATATATGAGCGTCGATCGCCGACCCTTCGCCGTCGCGACTGGCCGAGTCGCTAGTTCAAAATGTAGGCGTATTGTCGAAATACCTGCGTGCCAGCGCCCTATTGCGGTAGATTCGCCGAAATGGGTTTAACGAGCGAACCTCGGCGCTCGGTTGCGAAATATAGCAGGGCAGCCAGCGGCAGAAGCATGCCGAGAATCGATACGCCGGTCCAGCCGGAACGCGCGAAAACCCAACCGCTGAGTGCGGAACTGATTGCCCCACCTGCGAAGAAGGTTGCCATGAAAAGACCGTTGAGTCGGCTACGTTGCTCAGAACCGAGCGAATAGATAGCACGCTGGCTGAACAGGAGATTGGCAGACACCGCGGAGTCGAGCAAAACGGCGGACACTATCACTAACGTCAGCGATAAATTCGACGTTACGAATGCGAGATCGGAAATGAGAAACGATGCAGAAGCAAGTAGCATGGCGCCTGCGGTGCCTGCCTGGGTAAGACCTTTGTCGGCAATTCGGCCTGCAAGCGGTGGTGCAATTGCGCCGGCGACACCGGCAATTGCGACCCACGCGATGCCTTGCTGGGTCAGGCCAAACTTGGGACTGCTCAGCCAGAGCGGTACGGCCGTCCAGAATATGCTGAATGATCCGAAGATCGCTGCGTGGTAAAGGCCACGCCGTCGCAGTAATTCTGTGCCTGCAAAAATTCCTCCAAGTGAACGCAGAAGGCTACCGTAAGTGGGCGGCTGTGCTGGGCTACGCGGTGGCAAGACGAAGTGTAGAGCGATCATCAGCGCGCCCATCAACATAGATGAGAATCTGAACACCTGGCGCCATGACCAGACGCTGGCAATCATACTCGCCACTGGACGAGCCAGCATGATCCCCAGCATCAGACCGCTGATTGCTCTGCCCACCGCGCGGCCGTGATCTTCTTTGGGGACGAGGTAGGTAACGTAAGGGACGAACAACTGCACCACCGACGCCAGAAGGCCAGTCAGGAAGGCAATGCCAAGATAGATAGTCGGTACGGTAGTCAAACTTAACGCGAGCGTACACAGCATCTCCGCGCCGACTAATGTCAGCGCAAGACGCCGGTTTTCGAACAGATCCCCGAGTGGTACGATCGTTAGCAGCCCGATGCCGTATCCGGCCAGCGGCAAGGTGACGAAAAGGCCGGTACTTTCATGAGGCATGCCGAAGGCTGCACAGATTAATCCAGTGAGGGGCTGCGCATAGTAGACGTTTGCTGCGACCAGGCCGCAGGCAGCGGCCAGCACAATCTGGACTACTGCTAGCGATCGGACATGCCCGTGTTTGGAGGCCGGTTCCATTGTTAGTTCCTCTATTGCGGCCAAAAGCCGGGGTTGGACCTGTGTTTACAGGACCTCAAACACGTTATAAACCGGACCGTACTTGAAGCGATGGCCTGTGCCGATGGCGACCATCCGATTCAGAAACTCGTACTTGCCTGCCGGCGCTTCGAACACGGGAGTCATGCGGAAGTAATAGCTGGCCGGGTCAATATCTTCGTCTTTTCCCAATCGTTGTATTACGTCGGCGGGTCCGTGGCGGACGCCGCGGTAGGTCATCGTAAGGTGGATGCCGTCGTCGGTCTGAAGGATAAGTCGCACGTCGAGCGCAGTGCTACCGTCGCTGCGCACCGTCAACCAGTCACTACCGCCATCCAGCACCTTGCCTGAGAGCCGTTCGCCTGCAAATGTGCCCGATGACACGATGCCTACGCGACGGGAGAGGCCTGGAGTGTCGCTTATGGTGATGATCGGCTTGACATCGAGGCGTATGACGAAGAGGGGGCGCGTTTGTATGCTCTTGAGCTGCGTGGGGAGTTCATCAAAAACGGGAGTGGACATCATTATCACCTTTGCTGTGGATGGCGTGGGATTCGACCCGGTGGCTATACGTATGGGGCTTTGTCCAGACTGGGAGTTGTCCTGACGGAGATCAGGAAGATTAACCGTCATTCGCGTAGCCGTGCTTGTGGGCGCCTGCGACTTGGGACGACTGTGTGCAGGCAATCACTACTTGTGACTATTTCAGGGGGGAGAAATCGGTCGGACGCATGATCCGCGATTCCATACTCACCAGAATGTCGAGCGCTTTCACCTTACGGCCGAATTCCTGCCAGCGGCTGTCGGCGGCCATCCGGTCGCGGCGTTCGAGGCGATCGTCGAGGCCCTTGTAAACCCAGATATGGACGATCTGGCTGATATCGCCAATTTCGGTCGTGAAGAAACCAATAAGTTCGCCGAGGAATTCCTGCTGAAGCGGCAGGCCTTCGCTCTTGTACAACGCGAGCCAGTCGGCGCCGCGCAGCGGCTTGAACGTGTAGGTACGGATTTCGTAAAGCATCGTATTTCTCCTTGGTAACCGATCCAATTTAACTTTGATGTCAGCGCGCATTGTCTCGTTGCCGGTCATCCAGTGCCGATTGCACTTGACACAATCCGAACGATGGCTCGGCGCTGGCGTTCACCACCATGGAACACGCCGTTGCTGGTCGCATGGCGAACTGGTGGCGGCGCACATGAAGGCTCGCCTCGGTGATTTGCAGGTCGCCACTACCACATTGCGAGTGGTACGTGTGCAGGGGCCCATTGCGTATGCCGTCCTCATTGGAGCGTACGCGTGCAGAGATTCCGATACCAGGCGACGGGATGGCGAGTAAAGTCCAACAGGTGACGGGCTGAACTGGAGTTGCAATTGGAGCCCTGCGACCGGGTCGGCGTCAAAGTAAAGAAAATCTGGTCGGGTCCGTCGCACGCTTTCTGGATGGCGCCGTGGCAGAACAATCACTACGGCGCGATTTCCTCACTGTTTTCCGTCGAGTTGCTGTAGTCCTGCGCCAGATCTGCCCAGGCGGGAGTCACATGCCTTTTCGCGATTGAGCGCAGGTTTAGCGCGACCAATCGCGGTAACGGACATACTGGCGGACCACCCTATGGTGCTTCGCCGGCCGCATTGCCATCGGGTGACCGTTCTTTTTTAGACCTGTGCTGCCTGGTCGGTCTTTACCTCGATTGTGTCAACTCGGTCTGGGTAAAAGGCGACGTGGTCCTTAATCTGCGCGACGGCCTCATACGGACTTTCATAGGTCCAAACTGCGTTCACCGAACGTTCGCCGCCAGACGGGATCGAGTAGTAGGCGCACTCCCCCTTGTAGGGGCAATAGGTGGCGTGCTCAGTGCGTTCGAGCAGCGTCAGGTCCACATCCTTGCGCGGGATATAGTGGACAGCAGGGTATGCGGCCTCGAGCAGCGTCAACGCGTCGCGTGTATCGGCGATTGTCTTTCCTCCGAGCGTGACCACAACGCGAGATGGGTTGCGCTCGATGGTGATTGGATGATCTGGGCCGGGAACCTTGATGGTTCTGGCGGCTGTGTTCACATTGTTTGCCATGAAATCTCTCCTTGAATGGATACACCGGACGCCTCCAGTGCGGCGGACCGGTGTTGGGAGCCGGCGCCGCTTAGGCGGCAAATGCCGGGAAGTCTGTATAGGCGCGTTCGTCTCCGCCCCAGAAAGCGTCCCGTACATACTGTGTCAACGGGTGCCCGTGCAGGAAACGCCCGGGTAGGTCCGGGTTCGACGAAAACCAGCGTCCGAAGGCGACCAGATCAGCGTCCCCAGCTTGCAGGATGGCCTCGGCGCCCTCACGGTCGAAGCCGCCTGCGGCAATAATTGGACCCTTGAAGATTTTACGCAGGAAGGACGACGCGACAGGAGCCTCGCCTTCGTTAATCGTTTCGGTGCCCATTACGCGCGGCTCAATCACATGCAGATAGGCGAGCCCGTAAGCGTTAAGGCGTTCGGCGAAATAGCCGAATGTAGCTTCCGGGTTGCTGTCCGAAATGGCACCCCAGCGACCACTCGGTGAGACCCGCACTCCAACGCGATCTGCGCCCCAGACCGACCCAAATGCATCGACTATCTCAAGCGAGAAGCGTGCACGTTTTTCGACGGTCCCCCCGTAGGCATCTGTGCGCTTGTTGGTACCATCCTGGAGAAAGGTATCAGCGAGATACCCATTGGCGTTGTGCAATTCAACGCCATCAAAACCGGCTTCTTTCGCGCGGACTGCTGCCTTGCGGAATGACTCGACTATGGCTGGGATCTCGTGTAATTCCAGTGCCCGGTGCAGCGAGTTCGGTACCCAGCCGTTCTGTGTAAGTACCGTTGTTTCATAGGGCACAACGGAAGGCGCAATCGGCGCGTTGCCCCAACTCAAGTCGACATGCGATTGGCGACCGTCATGTGCGATCTGCATGAAGATCTGAGCACCCTTCGAATGGACCACTTCGGTGATCTTTTGCCAGGCCTCGAGGTGCTGGTCTGTGTATATGCCCGGGGCGCCGATATAACCGCGACTGTCATAGGACGGGTGCGCACTCTCGGTAATCAGCAGTCCGCCTTTGGATGCACGCTGGCGGTAGTACTCGACCATCATTGCGCTAGGACTGTCGTCGGGATCCGAGCGCAGACGTGTCATCGGCGCGAGTACTACACGATGCGAAAGGTTAAGTGGACCGACATTGAAGGGGGATAGCAATTTAAGGTGTTGATTGTTCATTTTGAGTTTGTGATCTTCAATTTTCTATTTCCCTATCGGGGGGGAGCATGTACGGTCTTTGGACGAAATTGCGTTCGGTTGACTCAAAGCTTCGAGCCGCCGTCGACATGCAAGATGTCGCCGGTCACCAGGCTGGCGTGATCGGAGGCGAGGAAGGCAACTGCTTCGGCGATATCGTCCGGCTGTCCGACACGTTTGAGTGCTTGCATGTTGAGCGCCGTGTCGCACTCCGCCCTGGTTTTAGCGGAGATCGACGTTTCTGTCAGAACGACTCCCGGTGCGACCGCATTCACGCGGATTCCACGCTCGCCGAGTATCACGGCCAGATGCTTGACAAGCGTGTCGACTGCACCTTTGGTCGCAGCATATGCCGGCACCGCGCTGATCGCCGAGTGCGCGGCCAATGACGACAGCAACACGACGCTACTGCCCTGGCCCAACACCGGCAGCAACTGCTGCACGAGGAAATATGGTGCACGTACGTTTACTGCGAACAGATCGTCGAAATCCACCACGGTAGTATCTTCGATGCTGACCACCCGAGTGATGCTTGCATTGGCCACCAGGATGTCCAAACGCCCGCCGACGATCTCACTCACAAGTGTTGCGAGCTTGTGCGGACCGTCGGGCGCGCGCAGGTCAGCTGCTAGCTTCTGCGCGTTGCCGCCCGCCTCACGGATCTCGCCGACCACCATATCTGCTTCCTTGGCGCTGTTGTAGTAGTGAACGAGTACTTTGACGCCATCCCTAGCCAACGCAAGAGCGCTGGCGCGCCCAATGCCGCGCGACGCACCCGTGACGAGGGCTGTCTTGCCGGGAGGGTGGGCCATAATCGGTCTCCGGTGAGGTTGGACGCTTGTTGTTCGTGTCGGACTCGGGTATCCGCAGTTCCGCCATGGACCGAAGCCGCGGCACGTGGGTCGTTAAATGCGCCGCTGCATCGCAAGCTAATCTAGTGGTGTCTGAGCTAAAGGTAAAAGACTTTGTGGGCTGGTCATCATGCTTCCCAGGCATGGCTTCACACAATGCAGTCAACTATTCGCATTCAGCACTCCAATCGCTCGGCACGGAGCGAGAGCTACTGAATCTGAAAGCGTCCAGCCGCGTGCATATTGTTTTTCCTGGCCGGCGCGCGTCGGGAGATACTCGGTTCGTCGCTCGGTCTATAACCTTAATCCGCCGTCAACCTTTAACGTGCCACCCGTGATCCAGCGTGCTGCGTCGGATGCAAGAAAGACTACTGCGGCTCCGACATCCTCCGGTGTTGCAATACGTGTGAGCGCCTGAAGGCCACGCGCGGCCGCGCGACCGGCTTCCGAACTCGAAATGCCAGTCTCTACCATCCCGGGTGCGACTGCGTTCACGCGCACGCCGCGAACGCCGAGAGTCGCGGCGAAGTGCTTCACGAGCGTGCCGATGGCACCCTTGGTCGCCGTGTGGGCAGATAGCGCGCCCGTCGACGTGTACGAGGTAAGCGCAGAGACAAATATGATGTTGCTGTTCTTGCACATCGCTGGCATAAGTTGCTGCACGAGAAAATAGGGTGCCCGCACGTTGGCAGCAAACAGATTGTCGAAGTCCTCAACGGTGGTGTCTTCGATGTTCGCTTCCTTCCCGATGCCATTGTTAGACACTAGAACGTCCAGACGGGCCCCGACAATATCGAGTGTTCGTCTTGCCAGCCGATGCGGACCGTCTGGTTCGCGCAGATCCCCCGCAAGCTTCTCAGCGCGACCGCCCGCTGAGCGAATCTCGAAGACGACAGCGTCGGCTTCCTGTTCGCTACTGGTGTATTGAACCAGCACCTGTGCGCCGGCTCTGGCGAGCGAGAGAGCAATGGCGCGGCCGACGGCGCAGTCGGCGCCCGTGACAAGCGCGGTCTTCCCGCTGAGAGCTTTCATAGTCGAGTTCCTGGCGATTCGGCGTAAACCGTACGAAATAGTGTGCAACGGCGCTGCGCACTTGCTCCCGCGGTTCTTTGCCGCACAGGCCGGGCAGTCTCTCCGTCAATAGCGTCGAAACGGGCTGCTAAAAGCGACGCTGATGCACTGGCGCGCCGGCTGCATCAGCATTGTTGCCGATGCGGACAAAGACGGCGTCCATGCCAAACTCACAAAGTTCGGCTTCTAGAGCCTTGCCCTCCGCTTCGTGACGGCCAAAAATGACAAGCGTTGCATTTTTTTCAGTGCGCGTGGGTGTGTCGGTGCGAAAGCTGTCGATCAACGCGCCCCTGGTCGCTACATCGGGGTTGTTCATTCTCAGATCCTCTGCGATGTCGGCAGTTAGCATGGACGGAAGCCTGTGCCATGTCTTGATTGAACACGCCTGCGTCACACTTTCGCCTGATGGGTAATGTAACGGTTACCTATAGAAAGTTAAAATGCTTTGTAGGCTGGCGGACATGCTTCGAAGGCATGGAATATCTTTGAGTCCCTTGGGCCGAGCCTGTTACGGGTACTTCATGGTCCTGGCGGCGGATTTCTTTGCGGCGAACTGGTCTGTAAGTTTGTGAAATCGTGGCGGAACGTCAGGCAAACGTAAGTAAATCAATGGGCATCTGATTGAAGGAGTAGGAATTAAAAGTGACTGCCGGTTAACGAAATCTCCTTCTGGCCAATCTCATCACAGGAATCCAGCCAGGCTGGCCAAATCGCTGTCCATTGAGGAATTTGCTCCTTACTTTAAAAATCGACGCCTGCAGCAACGGTTTCGAAGTGAAGAGCATTGTCTGAAGTCACGTTTTGCCATAAGTCGGCGCATTAAGAATGCGTGACTTAAGCGAAAGTCAATCGAACTCGACGAAAAAGTGATTTGCCCGCCATCGAGCCGGGTAATAGCATCTGAACTAGGGAGGACTTTTGCTGCCTCCTCTAATAACGGAATAACTTCGCATGAACGCCGGCTCGAGGAGACAAAGATGTGCCGGGTGCGTTGGCTCGCATGCACCCTTGGCGCGACCCTATTCGCGATTTTTCCGCGCGTCCTGCGCAATCCGCGCCGGGCAAAGTTGACGCTGGTTGCCCGTCTGTTCTCAGCTTCGTTCGGAAAGAGCGGTCACGGACCGTCAGTCTGTGATGCGCCGATTCCACTTCCACTCATCTTTTGACTTTTAAAAAATCATGAACTCATCAGCATTCTCTGGCGATGGAGAGGTGGCGATCGTAACAGGTGGTGCGAAAGGCATCGGTCTCGGCATCGCTTCGGCGCTCGCGCGGCAAGGTCGACGGATCGTCCTGTTTGACCTGGATCGCGAAGCCCTAAATGAAGCAACCACGTTGCTTTCTGACGCTGGTGCGGACGTATTGGGCATGCCTGTTGATGTCACCAGCAGCGAATCTGTGGACCACGCGGTGGATGCCATCGCGGATAAGCTTGGTCAGGTGGATATATTGGTGAACAATGCCGGGATCGTAAAGGACAAGCGCATAACCAAAATGAGCGACGATGACTGGGATTCTGTGATCAGCGTCAACCTTAAATCACAATTCTTGTGTTGTCGGGCGGTACTGAGACACATGGTCCCTGCGAAATACGGCCGCATCGTAAACATTTCCTCACGCGCCTGGCTGGGTGGTGTCGGGCAAGCTAACTATTCGGCGGCCAAAGGTGGCGTCGTTAGCCTGACGCGCAGCCTGGCGCTGGAGTGGGCAAGTGCGGGGATTACTGTGAATGCCATTGCTCCCGGTATCGTAGACACACCACTTTTCCGAAAATTTGACGACGAATTACAGGAGCGTCTGAAGAAATCTGTGCCCGTCAAGCGAATCGGGACTCCTGACGACATTGCCCACGCGGTTCTTTTTTTCTCGCAGAAAGAATCGTCGTACATCACTGGCCAGACACTATATGTCTGTGGTGGTCGATCACTATCGTCACCGAGCGTCTGAGGGAATCCGATATGACCATTCATTACACCGTTTCAGAATACGTAGCGACCGTTACTCTGGACCGTCCAGAGGCACTTAATGCACTTGATCTGGAGAGCCTGAAAGAACTACGCGCGGTTCTTGCCGCGGCCCGCGATGATGACGACGTGCGCGCTATTGTTTTGACAGGAGCAGGGAAAAAGTCGTTTTGCGTGGGCGCAGATCTAAAAAATACGCTGCCGCCGTCGAACAGCTTCAGTTCATCGTTTGTTAAATCGATTGACCGCGCGGCGGCGGAAGGTATCTACGTCAGACTAATTGACCTCAGTTCGCTGAAAATATTCAAACCTATCATCGGCGCAATCAATGGCTACTGTCTTGGTGGGGGACTCGAGCTAGCTCTGCAATGTGACCTCCGTATCGCGGCGAGTAATGCCGTCTTCGGATTGCCGGAGGCCGTGGTCGCAAGCATCCCAGCGGTATGCGGCATTCAGGCTCTTCAGAAGGCCGTCCCCTCGGCCGTCGCGATGAAAATGCTGTTGACGGGGAGCAAGATCGACGCAGCGTACGCCGAGCGCGTTGGACTTATCACGGATGTGTGTGAACCGGATTCTTTGATGAAGAAGGCGCTTGAACTGGGTGCCTCCATTGCCGCTAACGGTCCGCTGGCTGTCCAGATGATCAAGAAAATCGCCGAAACTAGCAGTAATGTGCCATTGACTCAAGCCATCGAATTTACGGAGTTAGCGTGGGGTGCAATGAGAGAGTCTGAGGACCGCATCGAGGGACGCAAGGCGTTCGCGGAAAAGCGCCAGCCTCAATTTAAAGGGCGATAGACGGGAGCGGCTGCGGTCTGGAATAACGCGTCCCAAGCTGGGTGGACCGCGATCACGATTCCCCGCAGCCGGTCGAAAGCAGCCACGTACGGAATAGATTGAATTCCGCGTTGGCTAAGTGGCTTTTTGGATAAACCAGGTAATAGGTGAACGAGCCTTCACTCAGGATGAACGAGAAGGGCCTGACGAGTTTTCCCTTCTCTAGCTCGTCACTGACTAACACTTGTTGCGCCATCGCAACCCCGTGGCCACGGGCAGCCGCATCATACGCGAGGATAGAACTCTCATAGCTTAGGCCGCCAAGAGGGTTCACTCCACGGATGCCAGCCGCGTCGAGCCATTTTGCCCAGTCATCTCGCCGCGCAAGCGAGTGAAGTAACGGAACCTTGTTCAAACTATCTGGAGTTTCGTCGTTCAGTTCCGGATGGGCCTGTGCGAATTCCGGGCTGCATACTGGCGTCAGTTCATTGGGCACCAGGCGATCGAAACCGACATCCGAAGAAGGCGCATGAGAGAGTCTGATCGCTGCGTCAACGTCCTCAGCGTTGAAGTCGACGGCTTGCACCGACGTCGTGAGGCTCACCTCGATGTCGGGATTCTCCTGATGAAACGTCGACAGACGAGGTAAAAGCCATTTCATCGAGAAGGTGGTGTATGCACGGATCTTTAGTGTCCTCCGGCGCCGGGTCTCGACCAGGTTGATCGTCGCGGCCGTCATCGATTCGAAGGCACGAGCGATGTCTATGAGGTACCGGTGGCCCATTGGGGTCAACGAGATCGAGCGATGGCCACGGTCGAACAATGCCACTCCTAACTGATCTTCGAGCAACTTGATATGGCGGCTGACTGCCGCCGGCGTAACGTTCAACTCATCTGCAGCGAGTTGCACACTGAGGAGACGGCCGACTACCTCGAAGGCTCGAAGCGCGTTAAGTGACGGTAGGATTCGCATAACAAAATGTTAGCATGGCTTTGCATTTGGTGCCGCCGGAGATATACCTAACCGTCGTCCGGATAATGTCCTGGTTTAAGGAGTGGAAATTGAGCTCGCATTGACGTCCTCCCCGACCTCAGCCGGAGGGCGGGGAGGACGTCAAATGTCTACCAAAATTAAGTTAATTGAGCATCGAGAAAAACTGATTTGACCTCCCGTTCGTAGCCTCGGATGATGAATGTTCCAGGACGTTCTTTTTGAAACATATACGCGTGTCATAACTAAGCGGCTGACGCAGTGCAATAGCGAAACATAGGTGTCTTGTCAAAGGTCTGCAGTAATGGCTCCGGATGTGCCCGGAATTGCAAGTTAAAAACATTTTCTAATTGGGATTGGAGTTTTGGAATGTTGCGCAACGCATTGGACGGAGTAACCGTCGTAGACTTCACACAGATCGGAGCCGGTCCTACATGCACAATGCTGCTAGCCGACATGGGCGCGCGCGTTCTGAAAATTGAGTCTACCGACGGCGAAATCGGACGCGGTCTGGGGCCTGCATGGATAGACGAGGACAGTGCATTGTTCCATGCCTTTAACCGCAATAAGCTTGGTATTTCACTGAATCTCAAGCAACCGCAGGCAGTCGAAGTTGCGAAGCGTCTGGTTGCCGAAGCTGACATTTTAGTTGAGAGCATGCGGCCAGGTGTGATGGAACGACTTGGCCTTGGATATGCGCAGTTTTCGCAGACTCAGCCGTCGTTGATCTACTGTTCAATCTCGGCCTACGGTCAGCATGGGCCTTATGCCGATCGTGCCGGTGTCGACGGGATTATTCAGGCCGACTCGGGCCTCATGCATCTCATTGGCGTGCCGGGAGGCGAGCCCTGCAAGGTTCAGGCGCCGGTGGTTGATGTGATGACCGGCTACGTCGCGTGTGTGGGAGTGCTAGGCAAGCTTGCCCAGAGAGCACGGGACGGACAGGGTGGCCATCTTGACGTCAATCTGTTGAATTCAGCGTTGGCCTTGCAGCAATCCTCGATTACCAGTTACTTGGCTGATGGTGTATTACCCACCAAATCCGGAAGTGCAGCGCCGTATTCTGCGCCGAATCAGGCCTTTCTGACGTCAGACGGATGGATGATGGTTGCCGCCTATACGCCCGATCGCTGGAAACGGCTTTGCGATGAATTAGGGCTGCCATACCTGACTACGGATCCACGATTTTCTACGTCTCCCCAGCGAGTACTAAACCGCTTCGAAATGGTTGACATATTGACAAGTGTCTTCATCACGCGTTCGACTGAACAATGGCTGCAAATTTTGCGTGCTGCGGACATTCTGTGTTCGCCGGTAGCCGACTATGACGATGTGATGCAACATCCGCAAGTGCAAGCCAATGGAATGATGTCTAGCGTCGAGCACTCGAAGCTCGGAACAATACGCATGCCGGGATTCCCGATTAACAGCGCGGATGAAAATGCGAGACCATTGCGAGCTGCTCCGTCGTGCGGTGAAGACACTCGCGATGTATTACGCGACGCGGGATACACGGATCCCGAGATTGCGAATCTGGTTGGCTCTGGTGCGATCAGGTGTGACGAAACCAACTCGAAGACTGACAGGCAGTACCGTCAGCGGCGGGTGGCAATATGAGTCCCCTAAACGCAATCGAGGCGCTTCGCGCAAGACGGAGTGTTCGAGGCTTTCTTTCGACGCCTGTCTCGAAGCAGACTGTCGAAGCGATTCTAGCCGATGCGGCGCGCAGTCCGAGTGCGTCAAACACTCAACCGTGGAGAGTGTATGTGTGCGCGGGCAGTGCACGGGAAGAGTTGAGCGCAGAACTTACCGCACTGCATAGTTTGGGCGGAGGCCAGCAACAGGAAGAATACGTCTACTATCCACCTGTCTGGCGCGACCCTTATCTGTCGAGGCGGAGAAATGTTGGCAAGGCGCTCTACACCTTGCTCGACATACCCAAAGGTGATGACGCAGGCATGCAGCGGCAATATTCCAGAAATTATGAGTTCTTTGGTGCACCTGTCGGCCTATTCTTTACAATCGAGCGCGATCTCGGTCAAGCTGCGTGGATGGATTTGGGTATGTTCCTTCAAGCCGTTATGATCGCATCGCTGGGAAATGGACTAGCCACGTGCGCGCAGCAGGCATTTGCGCGTTACCATCGGGTCATTAGAGCGCATCTCGGCATACCTGATGGGGAGATAGTTGTCTGTGGGATGGCGCTTGGGCATCCTGACCCGGCAGAGCCTGCCAACCAACTGCGAACAGAACGCGAACCTGTGTCCAAATTCGCACGTTTCGTTGGCTGGTAGGCGAACTGGCGAGAAGTCAGACCCTCGCTCCTGTGCTCAACCTGACGCGACCGCTTCACGAACGCGGTCGCGCTGCCTGATACCTCGTCAGCCAATCGTGTCGACGATGCCGCCATCGACCCGCAAAGCGGCACCCGTGGTTGACGATGCTTGCGGCGAGGACAGGTAGACCACCATATTGGCGACTTCTTCTACACTCTGAGCGCGTCGGACGAGAGAGGTTGGCCGGTGAGCGACGACGAAGGCGGCAGCGATTTCTTCCATCGGAAGGCCGGATTTCTTCTGTTCCTCCTCGAAGAATGCCTGTAGACCTTCGGATAGCGTTGGTCCCGGTAGCACCGCGTTTACCGTTACACCGGTCCCGGCCATGCGCTTTGCGAGCCCGCGGGAGACAGCCAGATTGGCGGTCTTGGTCATCCCGTAGTGAATCATGTCGACGGGGATATGAAGTCCTGATTCCGACGAGATGAAGACGACCCGACCCCAGCCGCGCTGTGCCATTCCGTTCAGATATGCGCGTGCCGTACGTACCCCGCCCATGACGTTCACTTCGAACATATCAAGCCATGTGTCATCGGGCGTCTCGAAGAAGTCCTGCGCGGTATAGTAGCCGGCGTTGTTGATGAGAATGTCGACTGTTGGCACCGCAGCCACCAGCGCAGACACACCCTTGGCGGTTGCGACATTGGCAACGACCCCCCGTACCGCCACTGAAGTGAATTCGGCGCGCAGTTTCTCGACACCGCGATTGACTTCTTCGTTAGTCAGTCCATTGATGACAACCGATGCTCCGGCATGTGCAAGTCCCCGGGCAATCGCGAAGCCGATGCCTTGGGCGGAGCCCGTAATCAATGCCATTTTTTGAGATAGATCTATCTTCATGAGTAGTAATCCTCTATATAAGTTACATGCCGGATCCAGAACTTCTCAGAAAAGGACTCGAACGGTTAGGTTCAGAGTTTTGTATCAGACAAAACTACGATATGTCGGTTACGCCCTCGCCGTGATGTGGCAAGGCCTCACTAGACCACGGAGTCGAGCAGGTGGGCTGACCGCGCAGCAACGAGGTGGCGAGCCGGTTCTTCCATCTGCTTGAAATACTGAACAGCAAAATCGACAAACGTCTTCACCCGCACCGTAAGCCGCTTGGAGCCGTCGGTCAGCAGGTGAAAACGCTCGGCCGGCAGGTGATAGTCCTCGAGCACCGGAACGAGCCGGTTTGCTTCGATGTCTGCGCCGACTTCCCACGCTCCCTTCCACACAAGGCCGAGCCCTGAGACAGCCCACTGACGAAGGATGTAACCGTCGTTGGTCATACGGTTGCCCTTCACCTGAACGGAAGTCGAAAAGCCGTCCTGCATGAAGCGCCAGCGGTCCAGTGGGAAGTCTGCCCGCAACTGAATCAGACAATTGTGGTGACGCAGATCGTCGAGCGTACGCGGTGTCCCGTGTTTCTCGAGGTAGTCAGGTGAGCAGCAAACTACCGGGCGATCGTTGCCAAGTGGGCGCGCGACCATGGAGCTGTCTGGAAGGCTACCCCAACGGATGGCGATGTCGAGGCCGCGGTCCACGAAGTTCAGCACCTGGTCGCTGAAGATGATGCGAAAGGTGACGTCAGGGTTTTCCGCGATGAATGCATTGATAAGCTGAGACATGTACTGGCGACCGAGGTCGATAGGACAGGTCACGCCAATCGTGCCTTCGAGACCGGCGCGCCCGGCCTTAATCGCCCGGTCGAGCGACTCGACTTCTTCGAGGATGTTCACTGAGTTTTCGAAGAGATACTGTCCTTCAGGCGTCGTGCTCAGGCCGCGCGTGCTGCGTTTCAGTAGCGGAACGCCGTAGTGCTCTTCCATGCCTTTAAGCCTGCCGCTCATCGCTGCAGGCGAAAGACCTAGTTGCCTTCCTGCCGTCGAGAGCGATCCCGTCTGGACCACCAAACGGAAGAGTCGCATGTCATGAATGCGGTCAGCCATGGTTCGTTTGTCTCAAGTGTCGTTCTATTTCTGGCGATTGATGTCATGTCGGCGTCAACCCGATGCGAGTCAGTATAGGTCGAAGGCAGCGCTCAAGCCCGATCCTACTTTACAGAAAAAGTGAAAAGTCATTTCGTCAAAAGCAAATAGTGTTTTTCAGATTCGCAATGCTAATGTTCGTAGACGCGAAGTGTGACATTGAAAATGAAGGGGACACAATGTACGTAAATACCGAGGCCGCTGTCAGTACGCCCGTACTCGCCGCAGGCTTTAAATCTGCCATGAGTCGACTCGCTTCATCCGTGACGATCATCACTACAGTTGATAGTGACGATCGCCCCCACGGTCTCGCGGCGACCGCTTTTTCTTCGGTGTCGATGGACCCTGCGTCGGTGCTCATTTGCGTAAACCGATCGGCGAGCGCGTCGCCGATTATCAGAAAAGCGGGCATCTTCTGCGTGAATCTTCTGCAGAGCGAGCACGAACATATCAGCGCGGTATTCAGCCGCTCGGATATGCGTCAGCAGCGATTTGTCGAAGGCGACTGGAAAACCGGCACCCACGGTATCCGGTATCTGGCCGACGCACAAGCGGCCATCTTCTGCGAGGTTGCCCAAGAAATTGAACATGGCACCCACACTATCATCATCGGCAACGTTATGAACGTCGTTCTGCCGGAGATCAAGGAGCCATTGGTTTACGCCGGAGGTCGCTATCGGCGGTTATACAGCTAGCAGCATTCCAATTGCCAGCGTTACAAAAAGGTAGTAATCAGGTGGTGGTGAGGGGACCTACGAAACCCCGCTCTTTCCCAGTAAGTCCCTTACCACTGAAATTAGTGTCAGCGCGGTTATGGCTGATGACGGTCCGTCGATGGCTCGTCAAATAGAAGATTCAGGAGATGATATGAAACTTGGCATTTTCATGCAGCCGCTGCATTTGCTCGGCACACCGTATCACGAAATGTACGACATGGATTTCGCGTGTGCCATTCATGCGGACAAAGTTGGTTACGACGAATTCTGGATGGGTGAGCATACGTCGCAGCGAACCGAGCCAGTGACGAACGCACTGCAGTTCCTGTCGGCGCTGATTCCTGTCACCGAACGCATCAAGCTTTGCACTGGTGTGCTGAACCTGCCGCACCATCATCCCGCCCGTATTGCTGCCGACGTTGCAATGTTCGACCACATGTCGAAGGGGCGCTTCATCATGGGCATCGGCCCCGGCGGCACCGCTTCAGACTTCGAGGTTTACAAAAGCGACCATAAGGCAAGCGGGGCGATGCTGGCTTCTTGCTATCAGATGATTCGCGCGATCTGGAACTCCGAGGCGCCGTACGACCTCGAATCTGCGCACCACAAGGTTAGCATCAAGAACACGGTTAACGAATCACTGGGCCTAGGGCTGATGCCTGCGCCATACCAAAACCCGTTCCCACGTGTCGCGACGTCGGCAATGAGCAACCTCTCGAGCACAGCCAGACTCGCTGGCGCGAACGACTGGGACGTCATTTCTGCAAACTTTAATCTTCCGTTGACCGTGGCATCGCACTGGCAGTCTTACACTGACGGTGCGCAGTCGGCAGGCGTGAAACCCGACCGACGCAATTGGCGCATCGCACGCTCGGTGTTCGTCGCTGACTCTCAGGCACAGGCCGATGAATACTTGGCCCGCAAGACCAATTCGCTGGCCACGTACTTCAATTTGATGGCCACTCTTCTGAAGTCCGTCGGCTATGCAAACATCCTCAAGGCACGGCCGGACATGTCTGACGACGAAATAACAGTCGACTATTGCGTGAAGGAAATGGTCATTGCTGGCGACGCGAAGTCAGTGGTCGATCAACTGGTGGCATTTAGCGAAACGACCGGTCCCTTTGGCACGTTGCTCACTACCTTCCACGAATGGGACGATGAACCACTGTGGCGCCGGTCGATGGAACTCACTGCGAAGGAAGTCATGCCGAAGTTCAGTGAATACATGGAGCCGCGGCTTGCTGAGGCGGAGCAGGCGGAATACGCGCAGTAACTAGGGTATGGATTGCCCACGCGGGTCAACACCGCGGTGGTCGGCCGGCGGGTGCCGCAGGGACATTCCCTCGGGAATGTCCCCGCCGCGTTCGCCGCCTAACTTTCAGTAAGCTGGAGAGAGTCAGCGATGTGATCCTTTCCTACCGCTGTACGAACACCAGTTCAATTGATCTGTTTCTTGTGAGGATGATATGCAGAAATTCCACATGCGCATTGCGGGTGAAGACTGTGAGGCGCGGTCTGGCCAATGGTTCGAGAGCGTGAACCCGTTCACCGGCGATGCCTGGGCGCAGATTCCCCGAGGAGGCGCTGCTGATGTCGACGCGGCGGTCAATGCGGCGCACACCGCCTTCAAGTCCGGTCCGTGGTCATCGATGACGGCGAGTGCGAGGGGCGTCTTGTTGCACAAACTCGGTGACGTCTTTGCTGCGAACGCCGAGAAACTGGCCGAGCTCGAAGTATTGGATAATGGAAAGCTGCGGGCTGAGATGCTTGGTCAGATGAAATATCTGCCGCAATGGTTTTACTATTACGGCGGACTTGCTGACAAGGTCGAAGGTGCCGTTACGCCGATCGACAAGCCGGGCATGTTTCACTACGTTCAATACGAACCCCAAGGCGTAGTAGGTGTCATCGCGCCCTGGAATTCGCCACTGCTGCTCGCAATCATGAAGGTTGCCCCGGCTCTCGCTGCGGGGAACACGGTGGTTATCAAACCCTCCGAATTCTCTTCGGCGTCCACAATCTTCTTTGCTAGCCTGTGCGATGTTGCTGGGATCCCTCCGGGCGTGGTGAACGTCGTGACGGGATTCGGCCCGGAGGTCGGCGAACCGCTAGTAAAGCACCCGCTCGTTGCGCGTATCGGATTTACCGGTAGTGATACCGGCGGGCGCCGCGTCAACGAGACGGCGGCAAAGGACTTCAAGCGCGTTTCGTTGGAGTTGGGCGGAAAGTCGGCCAACATTGTGTTCGAAGACGCTGACCTCGACGCTGCAGCGCGTGGCGCTATTTCAGGCATCTTCGCCGCCACTGGCCAGACGTGCATGGCAGGCTCACGGCTACTGGTGCAGCGGTCCATTCACGACAAATTCGTCGAAAAACTTGTTGAAGCGGTTCGCAAGGCGCGCCTGGGAGATCCGTCATCGCCCGATACAGATATTGGCCCGGTGTCGACGCCTCCGCAACTCGACAAGACCTTGCAGTACATCGAGATCGCACGATCGGAGGGGGCCACGTGCGTGCTGGGTGGTGAGCGCTCGACGCGGCCTGGTTGCGAGAAGGGCTTCTTTGTCGAACCGACTATCTTCACCAACGTGAATAACCGGATGCGTATTGCACAAGAAGAAGTGTTTGGTCCGGTGCTAGCTGTCATTCCATTCGACGACGAAGATGACGCTGTCTCGATCGCGAATGACAGCCAGTTTGGTCTTGCTGCTGGAGTCTGGACGTCGGATCTTCGCCGTGCCTTGATGCTACCGAAGCGCATACATGCAGGGACGGTATGGGTTAACGCGTACAGAGTCGTGAGCTATATGGCACCATTTGGCGGTGTCAAATCGTCGGGCATGGGGCGCGAAAACGGCTTGCGCACCATCTACGAGTTCCTGGAGGCGAAAAGCGTGTTCATCAACACGGTTAAGCGCGAAGGAAACCCGTTCGTTATGGGCTGAAATGCATGGTCAAAGTTTGTTGACATGCGCGGAGCAGAAAACGCCGGCGCGAGGGGAAACAAGCGGCTGCAATGGAGTTCCCTCATTGCAGCGTCCGCCAAGCCCCTCCAGGCCTCGAAGACTTGTGGCTTGGCGCCGGGCTTTTTTAATCGCAGCTAGCGCGAGGGGCCCGGCCTTCGGGCCGGAGATGAAAGGCGGGGAAGACAGTGCAGCTCGGATGTTGTGATTACGGAGAATCAACCGTATCACCTGTGTCGCCGTCCCATGAGTCGGCATCTGGTCAAAGTTCGAACCAGCCCGCGTGACAACGCATCCACGCCTAAACTAAATCAACGCATTCAGGTCGGATGACTCAATACCAATTCCACGCGGCCCGGAACCGTTAGAGGCTTACCAACGTCATCAATTCCCGGATTGAAGAGTGCTTTTCGAGTTGCGAAGTCTCAAAGGCAACGCGTTGTGCGACTTCGTCGCCGAGAACGGGCCGGGCGAGGGCCAGGAATTTTTGCTGGACTCGGCTGCCTTGTTCTGGAATGTCTGACGCTGGGACGCTCGAATCGTGTGAGGCACGGAGTTCACGGCCATCCTCTAGTTCCGCAATCATGACATTTACGGAAACGCTGATATCGTCAACCAGTTCCACCGTGATCTTGTCCCGCAAGGCGACAATCTCTGGATTGGTCGTATTCTCGGCGTTAAACGAATCAGGATCAGCTGTCGGAATGCCGAACAGTCCAAACGTGGCGGCGAGACGCATACTAAACTTTGACTCAAGCGCTGTTGCTGGGTTCAGGATGTTGCAAATGTCATCGCAGTGGCGATTTGCAAGCAGGCGAATTGATTTGATGGTTCCAGGTTTATCACCGATCTGCTTGGCGAGATCCAGCGCACATTCAATGGCCGAGTGAGTCTCGTAACATGCTGCGTGGAACTTGAACAGGTTGAACCGTAAGTGATACCCGTCGTGGCCCGATCCCACCTGCGGGCGCTCTGAGAAGTCGCGAACCATGGCGGGAATGCCCAATGCCGCGTCAACGTTCAATTTCTCCCCGTGCGTAGCCCCGAAGCCCTGCCGGTGTTCAAGTACGTCAGCGGGGCCGTCGAAGCCACTTTTCGCGAGAAGCGCGGCGAGAACGCCGTTCGAAGCAGCATTGCCGCATTGGAGGGGCTTGCATGAAGTACCGAACGATGCTTTCAGGCCGGCAGCTCGCGTTGCGGCAATTCCAAGGGCCTGAGATAGCTGCTCCGAAGTGAGGCCCAGCAGCTTACCGCACGCTGCCGCCGCTCCGAACGTTCCGACCGTTGACGTGGCGTGGAATCCCATCGAGTAGTGGTCAGGGGCGACCAACGCACCGACGCGACAGCTGACTTCGTAACCGGCGATGAACGCTTCGAGTACCTGAGCACCTGTTGCATTAATTTCCTCACCCAGCGCGAGAACAGCAGCAAGCACGGGTGCCGAAGCGTGACCGGGGATCGAAAAGCTTACGTCGTCGTAGTCAATCGCGTGGGAAGACGTGCCGTTCAGAAGGGCAGCGTTGAAACTCGGCAGCCTCGTCGAGCTGCCTACTATGGTAACGCTCGGATTTCCACCTTGTGCCTCCAACACCGACGTAAGTGAAGCCGTCAGTTTTTCCGACTGTCCTACGAGGGTTACGCCGAGCCAGTCAAGCACGCATTGCTTCGCAATCGAAACCACGTCTGATGGCGTTGTTTGCAGCCGGATTGCGAGAGCTTTCTCGGCAAGTCCGCGCGTAATCGCTGTTTTCATCTGCTTCGTTCCGTCAGTGTTTTCGGTTGGGATCAGGTGGAAAGGATGGTCACGAGTGCGACTGCCGAATCGCCGGCAAGTTGACCACCATTGTTTTCGGCGAGCGCGACTTTGGCGCCGGGCCGTTGACGGGCACCGGCGGTACCGCGCAACTGTTCCGTAAGCTCGACGATCTGCGCCACGCCCGTCGCTCCCATCGGGTGGCCGCGGGATAGGAGGCCACCGCTCGGGTTCACTGAAATGCGGCCGCCGATGTCGGTGTCGCCGGAACGTATAAGCTTCGAGGCCTCGCCCGGCTCGCAAAGGCCTAAGTTCTCGTAGTGGACCAGCTCCGCCGGAGCCGAGGCGTCATGGAGTTCCACGACATGGACATCGCTCGGACCGATACCTGATT
The DNA here is from genome assembly GCF_050436625.1 of Paraburkholderia sp. GAS334. Taxonomy (NCBI): domain Bacteria; kingdom Pseudomonadati; phylum Pseudomonadota; class Betaproteobacteria; order Burkholderiales; family Burkholderiaceae; genus Paraburkholderia; species Paraburkholderia sp. GAS334. Next base: position 45,160 of record NZ_JBNDMO010000012.1, read on the forward strand.
GTTCGTATGCCGCCTTCGCTGCACGTACGGCCACAAGATCACCAGAGCCATCCGCTTTCGCCGATACAATCGAACTTGCGCGAATATAGACCGGACGAATGTCGTGCTTCTTGGCGTACTCTTCCGAACACACGAACAGGGCGGCCGCCCCATCGCCGATAGAGGAGCACATAAAGAGAGTCAACGGGTTACTGACCATCCGGCTTTCCAGGACTTCCTCAATGGTCGTCTCCTTGCGGAACTGGGCGAGGGGATTCAAGGAGCCTGCGCGACGGCTCTTGACAACGACTCGGGCGAAGTCGCTAGCGGTCACGCCAGTTTTGTCCATCCATTTCCGGGCTTTGGCTGCGTACAAATCCATGAAAAGGGAGCCTGTTCCCGTGGTGACGTTCGCTGGTAGCGGCTCTTCGAGGTCCACGGCCCTTGCAAACGCGCCAAAGGATACTGCTTTATCTTCGTGGCTCAGCTTCTCCATACCGACAACCAGCGCCGTTTCAGACTGACCTGACGCGATAGAAAGCCATGCCAGGTTGAGTGCAGAACTCCCCGACGCACATGCGTTTTCAATGTTATACATTGGCTTTCCGTCAAGGCCCGTGTTGCGCAGTGACGATTGCGCGCGAATCATTTCCTGACCGGTGACGACTCCGGCAGCAGCGTTGCCGAAGAAGATCCGGTCAACGTCGTTCGCGGTCGCCCGAGCGTCCTTAAGCGCCAGGCCTACTGCTTCCTCGGACAAGGACTTCAGATTACGTTCCAGAAATTTTCCAAATGGCGTCATTCCAACGCCGCCGATGACTACCTTACGCATGATGTCCTCCGTTACCGGTATCAAAAAAATCTACTGTGGGCACTGATGTTTCAACTTCGGCTCTTGACTCCCGAACTCGTGACTCGGTCGGCACATATCCGAGGTCGGAACCATCAACGAAATGCCGCGGCGCCAGTGAGTTCCCGACCCTGGATAAGGGCGAGAATTCCCATCGTTCCATCAGGAACCTGAAGCACGCGGACATCGCGCCAAAGTTGATCAAGCCCAACTTCTTCGGCAATTCCCATTGCACCGTGAAGCTGCATCGCCAGATCCACGGCCCTCAAGGCATTCTTTGTGGCGAAACGCTTGGCCATGGCTGATGTGCCGTTTGCACGGGTGCCTTGATCGAGACATCCAAGCGCGAAGAAGCACATCAGGCGAGAACTGATTACGGCCGTCTCGATGTCGGCGAGATCTTGTTGCACCAACTGGTGATTTCCCAGATGTTTTCCGAATTGCTGTCTGACTCCCACGTACTCCCGGGCAATATCCAACGCTCGTTGAGCGATGCCTACAGCCATCATTCCAAGCAGTGGGCGGTTGCCGTTCCACGCCAATGTCATGTATTTCCCAGCGTCTCCCGGAGAGCCGATGATGTTGGCGGAAGGCACCCGTGTTCTATCAAAGACAACTTCGCTGAGGTGCCCCTGTTTGAGACCCGTTAGAGGAATTTCGCTGATATCGACATCGGCTTGGCTGCGATCGACCAGCACGCGGCTAGTGATTGGGCGATCGCCGGCATCGAGTCCGACTGCGCAAGAAACAATCATTACGTCGCAAACGGAGGCGTTCGTAATCCACAACTTGCGACCGGTGATGTACGCGTCAGGCCCTTCAACTTCAAGCCTGGTCCGGATGGCATTTGAATCGGAACCTGCCTCTGGCTCCGAATTGGCAGTGCACGCTATTTTCCTGCCTGCTATCAGATCGGGCAGATATGCTTCGCGAAGCTCCGCTGATGCGCCAGCATGCAACCGGGTAATCGAGCCATCGTGAGAAATAAGTGAAAGGGCGATTACTGGCGGTAACTGTTCGATAACGAGGCCGTAGTCAATCATGGACAGGCCGGCGCCGCCATGTTCGGCTGGCAAACGGGCGGCTGTGATGCCGAAGTCGCCCAACGCTCCGTAGATCTCCAGCATCGCTTCCTTCGGAAGTGGGCGATCCGAAGGGTGGCGTTGGAGGATTGGGGTGAGTCGACTTTGAGACAGTTTTTTCGCCGCCGAAACGAACATGTCCTGGTCGTCTGTTAATTCAAAGTTCATCAGATATTTAGTTTGAAAGGAGCATTCCCTGTACTAATCTAGGAAGACTGTTTGTAAGGTGAGAGATCTTTTAATCCAGAATCTTTCCCTTTGTTTCCGGCATCGCCGCGTAAACAAAGAAACCAACGATGCACACTACCGCCACATATATCCAAATGAATTGCGACAGGCCAGCGTTTGACATAGACGTCATGATGTAGGGCAGCGTGCCACCAAAAAGTGTCGTAGAAATTGCGTAAGGCAACGCAACACCTGTTGAACGGACCTCTGCGGGAAACTGTTCGGCCATTACGGTCGCGCAGGTAGCAGTGAACCCTGATGAAAGCAGCATGCCGATCGTGACAATGATTGTGGCTGTCCAGAAGTCGTTCGAGAGGAAATGCAAGCTTGGCCACGCAAATAGTGCCGATCCGCCAGCAAAGGCAAGCAGAATGGGCCTACGGCCGATGCGGTCGGACAGAGTACCCAAAAGAGGAATCGCGACTAGCGACGCAACGATTGAGATGACGCTAGCGATAAATCCCTGCCGCAGTGGAAGACCTGTACGCAAGTGTACAAATGTCGGAAATAGAACCATCCAAAGATATATCGACAAGTTACCGGCCATGGCAATTCCAACCACTCGAAGAGCTGCGCGACGATGTTCTCGTACCACAACAAGAAATGGATGGCGCCGCTGATGGCCAAGAACCTTCTTCGTAAACACTTCGGTTTCCGAAACGGAGAGACGTAACCAGAGGGCGACGAGACCCATGAGACCAGCAATAGCGAACCCTAGGCGCCATCCCCAATCAATCATGCTGCGTTCGCTGATATTTGAGGTGAGCAGATAGCCAATTAGCGCCGCGACCAGCACGCCGGCGTTGACGGCAAAGTGCTGCCAGGAGCCCGCGAAACCGCGCCGAGCCGGCGCTGCGGACTCAATCAGAAACGTCGACGCGGAGCCAAATTCGCCACCGGCGGCAAAGCCTTGCAGAAGGCGCGCAAGGACAAGGATGATGGGTGCCGCAATACCAATCGTTGTGTAGGTAGGGCAGACTGAGATAAGCAAGGAGCTTCCAGCCATCAGCACAACGGAGAGTGTCAGGCCGCTCTTGCGTCCGTGTCTGTCCGCATACGCGCCGAGTACTGCGCCGCCGATGGGGCGCATCACAAAACCCACAGCAAACACGGCAAAGGCAGCGAGCAATGAGACCTTCTCGTTATCTGCTGGAAAGAAATGCCGAGAGAAAAGCGAAACAAACGCCGCGTAGATGATCCAGTCTGTAAACTCAACAACGGTTCCGAGTGTGGCGGCTACGATAGCTTTTTTTTGTGTCCGCGTGAGCGGAGGCAAGACTTCCTCAGCACTGGGTGAGATGGTGGTGTCCATGTCGGTCTCCGTAGATTGTTATTGTGGAAAATTTAAGTTGATAAGCCGTGACATGCGGTGCCCGAGTATGGGAAGCCGGTAGCCAAGGAGGGTTTCCAATTGCAACTGCTTGTGCAGCGTATGTCGCACGCTACACACGCGACTAGGCACATGGGAGCATCGTAGTTTTGATGGGCCTCACGACGCAAACTACTTTTTTTGGCCGTATGATTGATTTTTTGTACGGCGACACGAGGAGCCCATTGATACTGGATTGGGCGCTGACTATTGCGAAATTGCCGCTCGAAGAAGATAAAATTGCGAAAAATCAGAGACCGCAGAAGTCTCGGTCAAGATGCAGGGCGGCCGGTTGAAAATCGCAGCGGCTGAATGGGTGCACGCCACTGTGTTCGAGAACGTGGGCCTTGCCGTGGTGTCAGAGTGGACCTTTACGCCGGAATTCAAAACCTGCGCCGTGGTATCGGTAATGGATGACTGGGCTTCTCCAACTGCGGATCTGTAGACGGTGTATCTGGCTGGACGACTGGCGAACACGAAAGCGCGGCAGTTTGTCGCTTTCGTGGAGAACTGCCTTGCTACGAAATCCGGTCCAGATGCGTTTGCTGTGAGAGCCGTGCCCAGCCAGCCGTGCGAATCGCACGGTCACCAGATGATGCACGCGGCCTTCTATCGAGACCGGGCGCGCGAATTTTTGTTAGGCATTCAGGAACAGCGAGGCATGCTGGACGAACAGTTGCGGATACTGGAACAATGATCCATGGTTGGAGTCCGGATACAGGATCAACTGGGCGTTGGGCATGATTTGCTGCATGTTGTAGGAGTTCACCGTAGGGGTGATTGCGTCGTTACTCCCCTGGACGATCAACGTGGGTTGGTAGATCGTCTTCAGATAGTCGTGAGCCCCTTCAGATTGCGTGTTGTACTTTGCCAGTGCTGCCATCTGCGCCGGGGCGACCCTTTGGTTTATCTCGGGGTCGCGATTCTCCTTGCGTAGGTTCTTGCGCTTGAGAAATTCAAGCCCGGCAGCCTGACTTGATTCAGAGGGGGAAAAGTGCACGGCGAGCCAGAGGCGTTCAGGCGGATCGTAGGTTGCGCCAAAAATGTCTACACCCGCTTGCGTCATAGGCACGCCGCCACGCGGCCCCGTGCCTACCAGTATTAGGCGTCGCACGAGGTCGGGCGCCTGCACGGCAATTTCCTGCGCGACCCTGCCTCCCATGGAAAACCCAAGAACGTCGACCTTGTTAAGGTTGAGTGCCTTGATGAAGGCGACCGCGTCCGTGCCCATCTCCTGGATCGTGCTGGGCACTTCGCCGGAGGTGCTGGAGACCCCGGCATTGTTGAATAGGATCACTTCGCGGGTCTTGGCCAAGCCGTCAGTGATCGCCGGATCCCAGTAGTCCATCGTGCCTTTGAAATGTTGATTGAAAACCAGCGGCAGGCCATTGGTTGCGTTACCAAAGCGGCGATAGGCGAAGCGGATGCCACCGACTTCGACATATTGGGTAGGAGCGCTTTGGTGAGAGTGTGTGGTCATTTTCAGAAATCCTCATGTACTCACGCCCCAGATTAGCTGGATAATCTGGGATCTGTTTCACGTTCGCTTCCCGTCGGAGAACTGTTGGCTATATCATCTCGACAGATTTCCGCCGAAAAGCGCCGTCAACGGCGCGCCTGCCTGGCCGGTAACGGTTCGAGTTTCTGCCTTATCGTCGTCGTAGGCAGTATGGATAGGTGATTTATGCTTCGCAGGCGGAACCAGCATAAATTTCGCACGTCGGCACGCACCTCATAACAGGTATGCTCGCTGGTTGGCGCTCGCGGGGCGGGTAGCACGTAAGTGCAGTCAGGTCGCTTTTAGGGACTTGATTGCTTCTACAGGTCGAAGCGTGCGAAAACCCGCGTGGGTTTTCCCATCCGCCCTGTTTCTAACGAACTCTCGTTGATCCGCTAGTTTGCGTCGCGCTCCAGCAGTCATATCGTCGGGTTGCCAATTTCCACCGTGATCAAAAGTGCAGCTAACACCGACGATTCCAGAGGCGTCCGCCAGCACACGTTCTATTTCCATCTCGAAATAGGGCAACGCGTGGCACAGCGGTGATGTCATGCGAAGGCCAATAGTTACCTGCCCAGATTCAATTTCCACGCTCTCGACCATTCCCATTTCGACAATCGACAGGGGAACCTTGGTGGCAGCGCTGCAAGGGTCAATTACCTTGTGCAGGCGAGAGATAACGTCGTCTTCCGAAAAGGCTGTCATACTGTAAGCCCCTTTGCGTAAGTGGTTTCGTACGGCCTCTGCTTGCCTTTAGACCGGGCAACTGAGAACTCATCACCCTCAATGTTTTTTGCGAGCACTTCTGCATCGAGCCCGTGCATCCGAAGGTAATTGAGGCCGAGAATCTTCCTCTTGATCGCCTCGGTGATTTCCGGCAGGCCTTCGCGTGCGCGCATTTCTTCTGAGAACTGGAATTGTTCCCAGAACCAACGCAACGGCGGATCGGGATGCAAAACGCTAGCTCCCGACGCCCACATGATTCGATCGAGCGCTCCTTCTCCGGCGTGCGCGATGAGGCCTGCCATGACTCTCTCAAAGGCGGCCGGTTTAGCTACGGCAAGACTCGCTGTGATTTCGAGGTTCACCCAGACATTTGGAAATCTTGCGAGTTGAAACGCTGTTTCCTCGATGAACGCGAATCCACCGTGGACGACTTCAAACTGCAAATCCGGGAATGCGTCTGCGGCCGCGTCGATGTCGTCCATCCGATAGTGTTCCATTGGAACAGGCCCGAGAGGTACGGCCTTATGGATAGCGATGGCCTTGATCCCTAGATCACGGGCCCGCTGGAATATTGGAAAGGCGATTTCGGGATCATCCATGTGCCATCCGACAACTTTGTCCGCCGTGTAGCTGTTCGGATAAAGCTTGATGCCAACGGGCTTCAGTTCTTCAGCCTGTTGCTCTAGCGAATCAAGAGCCTGCTCCGGAAATATCGGATCCACTCCAGCGTACACCTGGAAGCGGCCGGGCCACTTTTCGCGAGCCTCCCGTGCCTTCTGAATGCTGCACCCACCGTCCTTGAACGCATTTATCGGGGTCACGTGATGGCATGCGAAGTCGTAATCGCTTTCGACGAACAGCATATTTGCAGTTTCCGGAAGCGTCCAGTCACGTGCGTAGTGCTCTTGTGGAAGCCTATATCCCGCTGGAGACAGGCCGTAGTGGGCGCCGTAGAAAGCGTCAACAACTGCTTTCGAATATCGACCTGCGGCGTGGTTCTCGTCTGCAAGGTTGTAGCTGTGCGCCGATGCATCAACCACGAATACGTCGTTAATCATGTTAGGGCAACTCCTTGTGTGTTCGCCGGCGAAAAAAGCAGGTCTCGATGACAAATTTTGTGCTTCAGGTGGCACGGGTGTGCTTGCCGTCAAGTGTTCGCAGTGTTCAGTCCGGCACGTTTGTGCCCCTTCGATGTCACACCGTCACGGCGGTCATGCCGAACTGTTCATTCTTTTTGGAGATAGTAGTTGTGACGCTTGAGCCAACTGGCAAGCGTTCGCAAATTTCAGGTTACGCGCCCGCGGCAGGGCGGCTGGACACTCTGTCGTACCACTGCCGAAAAGCACTGTGTGTCTCGGGAATCGACATTTTCAGCGCATTCGCGGAGAAGTCCACCGTAACAAGCGTCGTGATGTCCGCAGCGGAAAACTCATCTCCAGCAACAAACGGCACGGTTGCAAGACGCTCATTGAAGTCTTCAAAGAAGTTGGCCACGCGCTGGCGGCTGCGCTCAACTAGTTCGGGGATCTGCTCATAGGCATGTGGTCCAGACAACGCTCGGCCTTTCAATCCGGCAATTGCGTTTCGGACGCCTTCCATGACTGGCGCGAAGCCGTCCAGTTCAGCGCGGCGCTCCCACATCGCGACGAGCGCTTTGGTCTTGGAGTTCGTCCCGAGCAACGGGGCGGAGGGGTATGCCTCTTCCAGATAGCGCCAGATGGCTAGCACTTCCGTGATGACTGTGCCGTCGGCCAGCACGAGAGCCGGTACCTGGTTGCGTGGGTTGATTGCCGTGTAGGCTCCGGAAAACTGCTCCTTCACGCTGAGATCGACAGGCTTCCTGTCAATGTGGATACCCTTTTCCGCGATGAAGAAGCGCACGCGGCGCGAGTTAGGGGACGTCGTTGATTCGTAAAGTACCGGTATTGCATTTGGCATCTTGGTGATCCCTTTACCTGGTTGGTCCAATGCTGGCTTTTGGTGCCAGACAATCTGACAGTGCGGGCTTCGCGATATTTTTTCGCCAGTTGCTGCTGGTGCATGTGATGGGCCGCATCCTGCGGATGCCGCGAGCCGCATCGGCGCGACTATCTCGTTCGGTCTTGCAGGTCGTCGCGGCTAGCGGCTTCCGGGAGATCGGGGGAGTCTGCGAAATTCTCCTTGACCGCTACCTCAGACTAGGCGCGCGTCCGCGTTCTCAGTCGCCGAAAGCCCATTAGTGTCACGTCGTAACTCGCACCTTCTCAGGATCCTTGATAACTCGATCGACCTGTCCACTTTTATTGGTCTGCCAAAACCAAGATCACTTTGCGCTCACATACATGTCTACGGTAAGGCGCTTGACGTCGGGCGGGAACACCCGCCATGTCCCGTCTTTGTGCCGGAAAAACCATAGTGCGATTGAGCCGTGCGACCTTCGCGCTTCAACACACACGTAACGGCTTCCTTCGGGGCGAATGCGACTGAAGCGGATTACCCGGATTGACGCCCATGACATTGGTGCCAGCCATTTCTCAACCAGAGAATGTAACGACTTCTCCGCGCTCATATTCTCATCTCCCTCAGCGTCGTCTTCTTCGGCTCAGTCGAGTTGCGTTGCACTGACCGAAGAAGTAGTGTCAATCATGATGAAATTCGACACTTCGCGGGATGGACGGTGAGCGAGATCCGGAAAAAACGGTGTTGCTACCTAGTTTGGCCTGCGAACTTATTATTCACTACACTAGCTGTCTATTGAAGAAAGCGGAAAGACTTTGTAGGCTGGTCGGCATGCCTATGAGGCATGGCACATTGACGGGGAGTCCATGGACCTCAGACATCTACGGTATTTTGTTGCCATCGCGGAGACGGGCAGCGTAACGGTTGCGGCGGAACGCCGTCTGCACATATCGCAACCCTCGCTTAGCCGACAGATTCGTGATCTCGAAGAGGAACTCGGCGTGAAACTGTTCACCCGCGGCGCGCGCGGCGTCGAGCTGACTGTATCGGGCCACGCGTTTCTCGACCATGCGCGCCTCGCGCTTTTGCAGGTTGATACAGCGACGGAGGCTGCGCGCCGTGCCGCGCAACCGACGAAGCAGGCGTTCGCCCTCGGCTTTCTGACCGGGCACGAAATGATCTGGTTGCCGCGGGTGACGCAGGTTCTCCGAGATGAACTGCCGAACATCGAGGTCACGGTTTCAAGTGGTTATTCGCCAGATCTTGCTGAAGCACTCGTGAGCGGAAGGCTCGACGTGGCGTTTCTGCGCGCTGAACCAGGGTTTGATCTTGAATATCAGATCGTTAGTAAGGAGAAGCTCATTGTGCTGATGCCGAGCGATCACCGGCTCACCGCGCGAACAGCGGTTAATCCAGTGGAACTCGCCGCTGAGACGTTCATCACGGCTACGAACAGGGCTGCGGTGTTGCGCGACGTGATCGAGCGCTATTTGCTCGAGAACGAAGTCGATATCGCACCCGAACACGGGGTCGACAATCTCGCAATGGCGGTGTCGCTGGTGGCGTCTACGCGTGGGTTAGCGTTGATGCCGGAGTACGTGACCAATCTGCTGCCCTGGTCTGTGGTCAGCCGGCCTGTTCAAGGCGCGGCACCGACAATCAACCTCGTCATAGGTTACAGCGCGTCGAATTCCTCTCCAGTCCTGAAACTCTTTCTCTCAAAAGTCGAAGAACTGATAGCAACTGATAGCGCGTGGGGATCACGGCATTCAATAATCAATCTGATGAAAGCTTAACTCGCGTTTATCAAGACGTCTGAACGCAATTTTGATGATGGTTCGAGATCGATTAACGGGGCTTTGATCATTTGTAACAAAAATCGGGCCTCGATTTTAGATTCCCTGACCGTCCATTCTTGGCAGGACCTGCTTTGAAGCTGCTCCTGGACCCCTGATCATGCGCAAGGATATCGCACGCTATGCCGTATTACCGTGCAATATCCTGGAAAACAGTATCTGCTTGAAGCGCTCAACCGGTTCTGCACTGTGCTGTGCTTTAGCAAGAAGATTAGCCCCTTGCTGGGATGAGACAATAAACGCTGCTAGTTCGCCGCAATCGGTACTCTGTGTCAATTCGCCTTGTGAAACGGCTGCGCGCAGGCAGTAGGCGACACTCTCGCGGATTTCGGCAAATATCTCATTCAGCCGGAGCCGGATGCCCTCGCTGTGGCTGCTTGCCTCTGCTGCAAAATTTCCAAACAAGCAACCGTCCCGCATGCTGTTCTTGTTCAACTTCGACATTGCGGCGTCGACGTAGGCCTGGAGTCGTTGCAGTGGAGGCAAAGAGTCGTTTCGGAGGGTGTTCTCGACCATTATGCGTGTGCCTGCAAAATACAGATCGATGATTTCCAAGGCGAACGCTTCCTTGGACTCGAAATGATTCGTAAACGAGCCCTGGGGAACACCAGCCGCCTGGACGATGTCACGTATGCCTGCCTCGCCGAACCCGCGCTCGTGGACCACTTGCATGCCGGCAATCAGAATTTTTTCTCGATGCGATGCTTTGGCCATAGGTCCAAGATACCTGTGTCAAGATAGATCCAATATAGTCGTCCATATTGAATTGGTCAAGCGAACCGATGAGTCTCGCGTCTCGCTGCGACGCTTGCGGGTTGTCGGACGCTCAGCCGCCAGTGGTATGGAGAACGTCTACTTGAATTTCCGTTTGAAAAAGGGGGGGCTCAGAAGATGGCGTGAAGAACGAATTTCAGCGATGCGTTTGCAGCTCGCTTTGTTTGCATTCAACCTTGCGCAGACAATGAGGCGCCAACATTCTGTTTGCCAGACGGGAGCAGAAGAACCGCTTCAAGAGCGAAGTGGCGATACCGTCGGCAAGTGTATCGAACTCGACCCGGAAGTCGGCGAGCGCGCTATCTGAAAAACACCCTGGACAGATCGGGAAGACAAGAGCACCGAGTTGTTCATATTTGGTCGCAGAGATATCGTCGCAGTCCTTTCTGGAAAGCAGGGCGTTGACTACGACAACATCGTTTGGCCCAACACCGCTGCAAACTCCACATGCCGCAGGATGCGGAACTGTGCTGTGCGCTTGGCTCGGCGAACCGTGGTGTGTCGTCTGGAATTATTCACGTTCGAATAATTGTGATTTCAGTCTATAAATATAGTTTCCGGGCGGATGTGTTTTACACTGGATTTTTATGCGTGTCTCATAGAGCGGCGCGCCCACAATTCAGTGCCTCATTGGAGTCTTAGATGAAGATAAAATTTCTCAACGCGTCACTCGTCACAGCCCTGATCTCCCTCTCATTTCCGGCTTTTGCGAGTGGCTACGGACCTGCACCGTTCTATCAGCCATCGGTCGGTGCACCTGCGTCGCAGCGCGGCCAAAGCGAGCAGACCATCATTGCGGAGCGTAACAGCGCGAACAACGCGTCTCGTGAATCTTCCTCCGATTTGACTAGCGCTTCGGTATCAGGCGGTAGCCAACCTGCGTCCAACTCGAGCGATCTTCATACGGTTTACTGATTGTTTGATGATCAGTGGGTGACCGCACCTGATTTATTAGACCCGTTTGCCATTTTACTTGCCTGTCACAAACAGACATGGGCCAATGCGTTAGCTAGTGCCACATTTGAGAGCACGAGGTGCGGTGAGGTACTGGTAGCAAGTCTTGACGATGAGTGAGATCCCGGACACTTCGATCGGGATGATCGAGACCATTAATGTGGTTGATGGCATAGTTTTTCAGGCCAATTTTCTGGCGTTAAGCGCATCGGTCGGGGCGTCCTGTATCTGCGATTTGGGCCATAGATTCGTCGTCGTGGCATGAGAGGTTCGCGCGCTTGCGCTGCGCGGTGCAGCGGCGGCCACGAGAATCAAGGATCTGATCGGCGAGTTTGAAAAATCCGATTAACACCTGGTCGGAGCTCGTCGAGGAAACGGAGAGGCGATCAATGAGGTCATGGTGCCGGCGGAACGGACGGCCGATATGATGACCGAAATCTCTTGGGCGTCGGAAGAGTAGAGCGCTGATATCGAGCAGGTTGTTCTGGCAGTCTGCTAGCCGTCAGAACACGTGTCACATATTTTCCATCGCGCGGCCTTGACAGGATCGAAGATGAAACCAGCCGCTCCCGGAGACGGAGCTAATCTGGCTGCGCCCAATATTTCTGACGCGCGCGTTTCTTGAGTGACTAAAAAATGAACAACCTGGATGAAGCGCTTGGTCAAATGAGCCAGGTGGTGACTGCCAACACGAAGAAAATCGGCATTCTAGCCGCTCGGGCTATGGTTCTGGGGAAGTTTTTTGACATGGTCTTGCCCCAGCTTACGGCGTCACAGTGCGTCGAAATCAGTCAGTCATTCCGAGGTGGGATCGAAGATGCCATGTCGTTGATGGATGATGTGGCGCTCCCCGGCGAATACCACTCGGCTCTTCTCGAACTCACAAATGTCATCCTCCGCTTATTGAAGGAGTCGGGCCAGGATAGGTAGCTCCAATACTTCGCCGACACGCCTGTTCATTCCATCTGGCCACATATGTACGTGGGAGAGGCGGAGAGCGGCGACATTCATCGGCCTCGCCAGTCACTGGCTAGGTCGTCGCCTCCCGTCAGCTACACCGCCTATTTTTCTCGTAAGTACCGGACAATCCACGTTGTGCGACCGTACAGTCATCTGCGAGAGGCACCGCGGACGATGGTGGCAACGCCGTGCCCCTCAGCAGGGACTACCGTTACCCCCTGCGACAACGCTCTGCGTGTGCAGGTTTGTGCACCATTAACCTCACGGTGTTTTCGTGATAGTGGGCGTTCTTTCGGCGCTGTCTCGCTCCGTCGAACCCCTTGATAGAGCGGACAGGCGAGGTTCGCTGTGGGCGACCGCGACCCGGGGAGCGACTGCGTCCGCGTCAGCTACCTTGAACAAGGAGACTGCGTCCTCTAGTTGGCCTGCCTGTTGCTCAAGCGATTGAGATGCTGCCGCTGCCTGTTCGACCAGTGCTGCATTCTGTTGCGTGACCTCGTCCATTTGAGTGACCGCTTGATTGATCTGTTCAATGCCGCGGCTCTGTTCTTCAGAGGCGGCGGCGATTTGGCCTACGATGTCAGAGACTTGTTTGATTGCCTGCTTAATCTGACCCATGGTCACGCCTACCTGGGAAGCCTGCTGCGCACCGTCTTCAATTGTTGCCACGGACGAGCCGATTAGCTCCTTAATTTCTTTCGCGGCAGTGGCGGAACGCTGGGCTAGACTACGAACTTCGCTGGCCACGACAGCAAAGCCACGTCCCTCTTCGCCAGCGCGTGCAGCTTCCACGGCAGCGTTCAACGCGAGAATATTTGTCTGGAAGGCGATGCCTTCGATGACGCCGGTGATCTCGGAAATCTTGCTCGAACTTGCGCTAATTTTGCCAATGGTGCCGACCATAGATTGGACGGCATCGTCGCCTGATTCGGCCATATGTGTGGCGTTCGTTGCCAAGCTATTCGCCTGACGCGCATTGTCGGCATTCTGCTTCACAGTCTCTGTCAACTGCGTCATGCTGGCGGCCGTTTCCTCAAGCGATGCCGCCTGTTCTTCAGTTCGCGCCGACAAGTCCATATTGCCCGCTGCGATTTCGTGGGACGAACTTGCAAGGTTACTCGTGGTCCCCCGGACGTTTCGTACCAAACCGGCCAAGTCTATATTAATTCCGTTCAAAGCTTCGAGTATCTGTCCTATTTCGTCGCCTCGATCCACTGGTATCTGGGCGGATAAGTCGCCTCTCGCCAGACGTTGGGCGGCGGTTTCCGCGTCGCGCAGCGAACGGCTCACTGTACGTCCGACGATCGCGAATACGCCTATGCCAACCATAAACACCAGCGCGAGATTCAGGGCGACGCCGGGAATTGCGACTAGCGGTGTTCCTGGGTCAAGTAGTAGATAGGCGGCCACGTCGCGGCCTACAACAAGCGCTGTGGTCCACGCCATCACCAGAAAGGACAGTTTTAGAGCAAGACTTGGCTGCTTCGCATTGCTGATGTCTATACCCGCAACAGAAGCGCCGATTATCGTACTGCTAGCGTCGTAGATAGGGCTGTAAAGAACGGTGAATTTCTTGCCGGATAAGGTCGAATAGCCAAAGTAGCTGCTTCCAGATAGAAGCAGCTGATATGCAGGATGAGAACGTTCAAGGGTCACGCCCAAGGTGCGAGCACCCTTTGCATCCTTCACTGTGGTTGCGACCCTGATGAAAGCTTCGCCGTGGCGCACAAAATGGGAAGCGTTTCCCCCGGTCTCTTGGGCAAAACTATCGACTACTGCATGGTCCATGTTCACCGCGCGATCGCCATTGACCAAGATCGGTGTCTGGTGGCCGGCTATCTCGACGTGCCTTGTTTTGTCAAGGGAGAACACGGCTTTGTAGCGGCCCATCAAGTTCTTCTGCAGTCGTCGGATCTGGTTTTCTTGTGAACGGAAACTGAGCATATGCGCCATCCAGAGCATGATTCATTTCGTGATTGAAATTTTCCAGTCCGACTTGTCGTATCGACCGGCGTGGCAATAGGCATTGTCAGCGATGGTGGCCGCGACAATCTTTGCTTTCTTGTACCCTGCGCGATACATTCGGCGAATCGGAGGCTGGCTAGGCTTGTTGCACCGATCGAACCGTGCGCGGGGAACGGTTCTTGGGAGCCTCGGCGTGTTCAGCGACAAAGCGCGGCAGTCGACTTCAAGCGTGTAGGGGGCATGATCAAGCGAGATCATGTCGTAGGTTTCCGGGTCGCCGACATGAATACCTGACTCGGCCTGTAACTATTTTCCCAGTATTGCCAGCTGATGGGGCGCAGTAAAAAAGCACTGGTGACAGTTGCCAGCACCAGTGCTGCGAGGACAGAGGGACGCGCCGACGATCAAGGCGGGATAACCTCGCTCATTTTTTGTCAGAATTCGTCTCTTTAATGGGCGGGTGATCCGATCGTTTGGCGCTCGGATTTCATGGACGAAATTCAGTCGGGTTCGGACAGAAACTGCGCAACATGAGTGACGAAGCGCTCGGGATACTGGTACAGCGAGCCATGGTTTGCGTCTGGGTAGATAATCAGTTGCGCATTCGGAATGTGCTTCTGAAGGATCCACGAGTTGGCGGTGTAGACGATTACGTCGTTGTCTCCGTTGATCACTAGCGTCGGTTGAGCGAGCGACTTCAGATAATCGTAGGGGTTGTCGCGCGGCATGCCCCATTTTGCAATCGCAGCCAGTTGCGCAGGAGCGACCTTTTCATTAGGTGCCGGATCCCGGCCTTCAGTGCGCAGGCGGAAGCGATGTAGGAATTTGTGGCCCGCGGCTTGGCTCGCCACCGACGGTGAGAAATGCACGCGCAGCCACAGGTGATCGGGTTCCTCGTACGTAGCGCCGAAAATTTCCTGTGCCTCAGGAGTGAGCGATTCCATACCTTCGCCGCTGCGTGGACCGGTACCCACCAAAACTACGCGCCGCACAAGTTTTGGCTCAATCAGCGCCAGTTCCTGCGCGATATGGCCGCCCATTGAGAAGCCCAGCACGTCGGCTTGCTGGATGCCGAGCGACTTGATAAACGCCGCAGCATTGACAGACATCTCCTCGATCGACTCCGGTACCTCGCCTGACGAACTGGAGATTCCGGCGTTGTTAAAGAGGATAACCTCGCGATGCTGTGCCAGTCCGTCAGTCACAGCAGGATCCCAATGATCCATCGTGCCGGTGAAATGGACATTGAACACGAGCGGCACGCCGCCCGCTTTGCCGAACCGCCGGTAAGCGAAGCGAATGCCGTTTGCTTCGACAAATTGCGTTGGTGCCGTTTGATGTGTATAGCCAGTCATGGCAGTTCTCCTTGTTGGTTTTTGCCCGGTACTAACTGTTTCCTTTACTACTATGGGCGGCGGTGATGTGACTGCCCATGAGCGACGCTCGATCGAAGGCGCAAAAAAGAGCGCCACCGAGCCGTATCCTTGCTCACGTCGATGCGCTCATGCAGCACCGTAGAGGCAGGTGCGTGTGATCGCTATCATCGCCTTGCCTGGTTCTGGTCCCCATTTGCAGACAAAGGGTGCGAACCGTGACGGCGTTGCGGTCCCTACCGCGATCGGACAGGGGCGCCCCGATATCTGGCGATTAATCTAGCTGCCTATTGCGGAAACGAGAAAGACTTTGTAGGCTGATGCGCATGCCTTTGAGGCATGGGACACAAAAGAGGAATCAATGGAGCTTCGACATCTTCGGTATTTCGTCGCCGTCGCTGAGACAGGTAGTCTCACGGTCGCGGCCGAGGAGCGCCTGCACACATCACAACCCTCACTTAGTCGACAGATTCGTGATCTCGAGGACGAGGTCGGTGTACAACTGTTTAACCGCAGTGCACGTGGCGTTGGCCTGACTGCGTCTGGCAGAGCGTTTCTCGACCATGCCAGGTTAGCGCTGTCGCAGGTCGATGCAGCGACCGAGGCTGCACGCCGCGCTGCGAAACCGATGAAACAAGTATTTGCGCTCGGCTTTTTGACCGGGCAGGAAATGACTTGGCTGCCGCGGGCCATGCAGATTCTTCGCGATGAACTGCCGAACATCCAGGTCACGGTATCAAGTGATTATTCGCCAGACCTTGCCCAAGCGCTCGCCCGCGGCAGGCTCGACCTGGCGTTTCTGCGCGCTGAACCCGGGTTTGATCTGGAATATCGGGTCGTTAATAAAGAGAGGCTCATCGTGCTGATGCCGAGTGACCACAGGCTGACCGCACAAACAGAAATCCATCCGAAGGACTTCATGAACGAGCCGTTCATCATGGCTACGAATAAGGCGGCGGTGTTGCACGAGGTAATCGAGCGATATCTGAAAGAAAATGGGATTGATGTCACGCCTGAACACGGGGTCGACAATCTTGCAATGGCGGTTTCGCTAGTTGCGTCCACACGCGGGTTGGCATTAATGCCGGAGTACGCAACTAACCTGTTGCCCTGGTCGGTGGTCAGCCGACCTGTTGTGGGCGACGCGCCGACCATCGACCTCGTTGTCGGCTACAGTAGGTCGAACACTTCAGCAGTTTTGAAGCAGTTTCTTTCGAAGATGGAAGAACTGGTTGCGCAGTTCACCACCTGATTTCATGAAGAGAGGATCTTCGCTCCGGGATCGCGTTGTGTATGTATCTAGAACCAGAAAATGAATGAGGGAATCGAATCTTCTCTTTGCGGGATAAATGAAGCCAGTCGGGGAAGCGTTCTCAAAGATCTACCTGAGCCGGTTCTACAACGGTCAGTTATTGACTGGTCGAAGCTGTTCAGTATGCCGGTTCGAATAGCGGTTTTTCAAGCGTACACACGCCTGCTTGCTTCATTTTCGCCTTCTGCTGCTCCCTTCGAACGTCGCACTAATGTTCAAAAAGCCTTCCCTGAACTCGGTTGTTGCTTGGTCCACTGGAACGCTCGGCAATGAACCGAACAGTCTTTGCGAAGCCATACTCTTAGTGTCTGCCGCCAAAGGACGCTTGAGCCGCTTCGGCGGGCGACAGCCCGGCTCTGAAGTAGCCTCGTAGAAGGTCGACCGTCGCGGCGTCAGGAGAATAGGAAGTGCTGATAAATTTCGCTTCGAGCGCTTCGTCAAACCAGGCGCACGCCCACGTTTCCAATTTCCATAAGGTCTCGAGCGTTATGAACTGTGACTCGTCCATCATAGTGATCCTGGTGGGGCAGTAGGTGTGTTCGCTGCGGCCGATATCCAGATTACTCGACACTTGCGTAAGCATGTATTGTTAGCCGCACTGCCTCAGGTGGGAACACGCGCCACGCACCATCGTCGTGCCGGAAGAAATAAAGGGCAATCGAGCCCTTCGGCCGCTGCGCTTCTACGCATACGTAGCGCCTTCGACTATGGATCATGCGACTGAATCTGGTTACGCGAACCGGCGCAGCCAAATTTTGGGTTAGCCATTTTTCCACCAGAAAGCGCAAGGACTTTTCCGCGTTCATCTGCTTCTCCGTCAACATAAGTCCCGTTCGTCAGCCGCGCCTCGTTGTACTCGAGAGGTCGTGGCTTCGGCTAAGGGGTTTGCCGTCTCGTGTGATCAATGCCGAAGGGAATCAAACGAAGCCGCAGCGGCTACCCTGGTAGTTCTTCTGGTGAATTTCTTGTTCAGCACACTAGGCGTATCTGATCCGTCAATCTAGCCACACAAATTGCTGAGAGAAGCGCGTCTGATTGAACGCGCCCACTGTGCTGCCGTAGACCGGGTTCCAGTTATCCCATTCGCCCGGATGCATCTTCGGTCAAACCGTCAATAGAACTCACTGCGGCGAACTCTCATTCCGTCCAATGATTTCGTCATCCTCATCTATTCCATCCCTCGTCTTCGCGAAGGCTGCTTCCTTTTTGTCATCAGTATGTACGGACATAGTAGAGTTAAATCTATTCGCCGTAAACTTCTTTTTTGAGATTTTGCGTGTCGTTAAACGTCTGAAGAGCCAACTTCCTTCGTACGTTTTAATTATAATATGGCCGTACATAGTGTAGGAGATCGATGGAAAAAAGCAGAGCCAGACCGCGGGCGTGAAGGAAGGAGCTGACGGAGAGGGCTCTGGGTGACTCAGGAGGTCACTTGTGAATTTTCAGTGACGCGCGCAGCGTTGATCGACAAAACGTCAAATTTTAAAAATTCAGATTCATCGCGACATCGAGCGAATTATGGAAGAGGGTAGATGGTTCGATATCCTCTGTTTTAAAACGCGTGGAGAATGGGGCTGTAGCGCACACCAGTACTGCGATGTGGCCGCGCAGATCTCGCGTGGTTAGACGAGCATTGGCTGTGTGATTGAACTTAGCAATGGACTGATAGACGCCTTTGCAGGTCTGGCACTACGGAAAGAAGGAGTTATCTGCTGCGCGTCATGCAGGTGCTACCGGTGCATTCTGGATACAGGAGCGCAGCGCTGGTTCAGATACGGCGAGCCGTTCCTGTCGCGCGGCGCGCAGTGTCGACGAGTGGACCATCTTCAGAGGCGGATACCGATTCACATAGGACGTGCGACCGGATGAGGATTGACGATACGGTCTACGATCGAGGCTCACCGGTGCTGACGGCGAGCAATGGGCGGGACCTTTTCCTGTCTCGGAGGATGCTGTCCGATGACCTGCACCGCGTCCGCCAATATACTCGAGGGAATCGAGCAGAGCCCATATCTGGTGTCAGGCTCTCATAGCCCACTTCCGCTTTCGTCTCAGCGGACTGCTCCGGTCGCGCGCATCGCTTCAATATCTCGCGCTGCATAACCCGCCCCGAGCAGAATTTCGTCCGTATGCTCGCCGAGCATTGGTGCTCG
The DNA here is from genome assembly GCF_050436625.1 of Paraburkholderia sp. GAS334. NCBI lineage: Bacteria > Pseudomonadati > Pseudomonadota > Betaproteobacteria > Burkholderiales > Burkholderiaceae > Paraburkholderia > Paraburkholderia sp. GAS334. Next base: position 64,177 of record NZ_JBNDMO010000012.1, read on the forward strand.
ATGTCGCACCCGGCCAGGCGTCGCACTCATTTTGATCGGCACGCCTGCAATCCGGACCGGTGACGCGGAGCCCGGTTGTTCGACAGTGACCAACATGTCGCGGACTTCGTAGTGCGGATCGTTGAAAATCTCCGAAGCGGTATAGACGGGACCAAATGGCACCCGGCCACCGATACACTGTGCCAGCTCCTCCTTCGTGCGTGTCGATGTGAATGCTTCTATAGTCGTGACTACCAGTTGTACATTCTGCACTCGAGCCTCATTGGTGGCAAACGCTTCGTCCTCAATCAGCTCCGGGCGCCCGATAATGGTGGCGAGTTTTCGCCAGAATTCGTCGTGTACACAGGCAATGGAGACGTAACCGTCGCGAGCGCGGAAAAGGCCAAAAGGGCAGTACAGCGGATGACGGTTGCCTTCCGGTGCCGGCACGAAACCGGTGTAGGACGTCTGATAGACGATGCGTTCGCACACAGCCAGGATGCAGTCGGTCATTGCGACGTCGACGAATTGCCCCTCGCCGGATTCGCGTGCCCGGTGGACCGCCGCCAGAATGCCAATGCAGAGCATCAACGCGGGAATTGTGTCGCCAATGCCGGGCCCAATCTTGACCGGCGTGTTGCGGTCCGGTCCTGTGATGCCCATCATGCCGCCCATTGCCTGGGCGACGACGTCATAGGCAGGCCAGTCCGCGTAAGGACTCTCGCCGCTCCGGGGGTCGCCAAAGCCGCGCACGGTGCCGTAGACGAGGCGAGGGTTGGTTTCCTTCAGTCGCTCGAAAGACAGACCGAGCCTCTCCATAACGCCGGACCGAAAATTCTCGACAACGATATCTGCTCCGTCAATCAGCTTACGCACAACGGCGCAACCATGGGCCGTCTTCAGGTCCACTGCTATCGAACGCTTGTTCCGATTGACGCTCTGAAAATATCCGCCATAATCACGGAGAGTATCGTCCGGGAGAAACGGTCCTATCGGGCGCGTGCCATCGCCCTTGAGTGTTTCAATTTTGACGACATCGGCACCGTGATCGGCCAAGATTTGTGTACAAAAAGGGCCAGCAAGCATCTGCGTCAAATCCACGACGCGAAGGCCGGAAAGGGCTCCTGGCTGCTTCGGGGGCTCCATTTTTCTCTCCATTTTCATTTGTAATGGGTATTCGGTGCTTCGATGTGGTTGCTGCTCCAGCCACGTTATGAGGCGACCTTGCCGAGCAACGCGTCTGAGATGATTCGCATCTGAATTTCCGACGTGCCTTCGAATATCTTTGTTAGGCGGGCGTCGCGCCAGTAGCGCTCGGCTGAAAAATAGGTGGTGTAGCCAGCTCCACCGTGAATCTGCAGACCTTCACTGGTTACCCGCTCGGACATCTCGCTTGCAAACAGTTTCACCATAGAGGCTTGCGTATCGCATCGCTGGCCTTCGTCAATCTTCTCGCACACCGAATAGAGCAATGCGCGCGCCGCTTCGATCTGGGTGGCCATGTCAGCAAGCTTGAAGCGGATCGCCTGGAAGTCACCGATTGGCGAGCCGAACTGGTTTCGTTGCGAGGCGTACTGCATGGAGTCTTCCAGGCTACCTTGGGCCAGACCTATAGAACGGGCTGCGGTATGCGCGCGCGCCGTCTCCAGTCCTGCAGTCGCCAGATAAAACGCTGTGCCTTCGTCTCCGACCATGGCAGACGCAGGGACTCGGCATCCGTCGAAGGCAAGTTCCCAAGTCGTCCATCCGTGATAGCCAATTTTGGGAATAACGCTACCTTTCACGTTTTCTGGCAATTGCCCACGTGGTTTTTCCACAATAAAGGCGCTGAGCCCCCGGTGGCGGCCTCTCGGATCGCTCGCAGCGTCCGTTCGTGCTATTACCAGAATGAAATCTGCATCATCGGCGAATGTGCACCAGTACTTGCTCCCTGTGATCTCCCATTCGCTACCGATGCGTACAGCGCGGCAGGAAATGTTGGCGATGTCGGACCCTGCATTTGGCTCCGACAGAGAAAATGCTCCGAGGAATTCGCCGCGCGCCATACGAGGCAGATACTCAGCCTTCTTTTCGGGAGACAAGGCCTTTAGCGCGCCGATTAGGCCATTGCCTCGCGCAATCAAGCTTGCGACACTCATCCAGCCGCGAGACAACTGTTCTGCCACGAGACAGTACTCGTACGCGCCGAGGCCAAGCCCTCCATATTCCTCTGGGATCAGAATGCCGAAGTATCCCAACTCGGCCATCTCGTCGATGAGTTCGCGCGGGATCTTGCCTTTCTCCGGATCGAGTCTGTTCGCAATGGGCAGAACCCGCTCCATGGTGAACTGCCGAGCGGCCTCTTGAATCATGCGCCGCTCGTCGGTAAGTCTGTGCATAGGTCTCTTCCATCTACCGTTGGGTTCACCATCGCTATATGGTGATAAGTATGTACGGACATAGTATCGGTGAATTTTCTGTGATGTGCAACTTTATGCGCTGACGCCTTGACTTGATTCAAATCGACTGCCACTATGTACGTACATTGTGGAAAGACATTATTTGGCGTGAAATGCCGCAGCGGGAGGAAGGGTGGGGAAAGAACGAAACGGGAATTATTTCGAAGACTTTCAGGTTGGCGCAAAGATCACACATGCGACGCCGCGTACGTTGACGGAGGGAGACCAGAGTCTTTATGTTGGTCTCACGGGTAGTCGCGCAGCGCTCCACACCGCAGATACCAACGCCCGGCAACTTGGCTTCGAGCGCCGACCGTTGGAGGATCTGCTGGTGTTTAATGTGGCCTTTGGCAAGACAGTCCCTGACATTTCACTCAATGCCATCGCGAATCTCGGCTACTCGGACGTGCGCTTTGTGGCTCCCGTTTATCCAGGCGACACGCTCGCAGTGGAATCCGAGGTCATCGGCCTGAAGGAAAATTCGAGCAGACAAAGTGGGGTAGTTTATGTGCGATCCATTGCAACAAACCAATACGGAATCGAAGTATTGACATGGATCCGGTGGGTAATGATTCGAAAGCGAGATGGCGGTGCTGACTGTCCAGAGAAATTTGTGCCGTCTCTTGATCCGTGGGTCCTGGCCGACCGTCTGGAGTGGGGCGCCTACACCGCGGATGTGCAGAAGATCTGCTCGACGACAGGTGTGAACGATCTTTGGGACGACTACGCCGTGGGTGAGCGCATAGTTCATCCGGGCGCAATGACGATCAACAATAGTGACCACAGTATCGCCACACGCCTTTACCAAAACACCGCAAAAGCACATTTCGACGGGTTCTCGGCTGCAGCCGCCGGAGGCCAAAGGCTGGTCTACGGAGGACACGTAATTTCGATTTGCAAGGCGTTGGCATATGACGGGATTGAGAATGGCCTATCGATTCTGGCCATCAACGCTGGAAGCCACGTTAACCCGACGTATGCTTCCGACACGATAGCTTGTGCGACTGAGGTGATTGACAAGTTCGACTTCAATTCAAATTATGTCGGCGGGCTCCGGTTGCGCACGGTCGGCGTGAAAAATGCACGGCCCGAATCAATCGAATTCCCAGAGTCGAAGCTTGGCAAAGTGTCGTATCCAGGCAATGTAGTTCTCGATCTGGATTACACGATCGCGATCCCCAAAAGAATGTAGCTACTGGAGACATCAATGAATGCTTTAACGCATCCGAAAGACGCGCTATTCGCAGGCGAGCGTGCTTTCCCGACATTGGCCGTATGCGAGCATTTCGCCGGCAGTGAGAAGTTGATCAACAAGGCCATGCAGCTGCAATCTGAACATGGCCCGGTCTTTGACATCACCTGCGATTGCGAAGATGGGGCGGCTGCAGGGGAGGAGCGCGAGCACGCGACCATGGTTGCTCGCATGATCAATTCCGATCAAAACAGGTTCGGCAGAGCAGGGGCGCGGATTCATGATCCGGCGCATCCAGCGTGGCGACAGGATGTGGACGTCATTGTAGGGCAGGCTGGAAATCGCGTGGCCTATATCACGGTACCGAAGGCTACAAACGCAGCGCAGGTTTCAGAAGTTATTCAATACATCCAGGATGCTGCTCGAGCTGCCGCCGTCGACCGGATAATTCCTATCCATGTGCTTATCGAAACTCACGGCGCGTTGCACGAAGTATTTACCATCGCCGCTCTGCCGGCTATCGAAGTGCTTGATTTTGGTTTGATGGATTTTGTCAGCGGCCATCACGGCGCAATCCCGGCGTCCGCCATGCGTAGCCCGGGGCAGTTTGAGCATGCTTTGCTGGTACGAGCCAAGGCTGAGGTTGTTGCAGCAGCACTTGCAAATGGCATAGTGCCTGCGCATAACGTCTGTCTGAACCTCAAGGACGACAAAATCATTGCGGGCGATGCTCATCGCGCGCGCAACGAATTCGGGTTTTTGCGCATGTGGAGCATCTATCCGGCGCAGATACTGCCAATTGTGAATGCGCTGCGACCGGATTTTGGTGAAGTCGCTGACGCGGCTGGGGTTTTGATTGCAGCTCAGGATGCCAACTGGGGTCCTGTCCAGTACAAGGGAGAGTTGCACGACCGCGCGACGTATCGTTACTTCTGGGCGGTGTTGGAAAAGGCGAAGGTGACTGGAATGGAGATACCGGCTGAAGCGAAGCAGCGGTTCTTTGCGAGTTGAGTCGCCGGGGCGCGGATTGCGTGTTAGTCGGGTGGCTGTTGGGCAGCGATGTACGCGGCCTCTAGTGAAGGTAGAATCTGTCGCCAACATGACAAACTGCCGCGTGATCACATGAACGTCCCTTCCAGAGACCGTAGTCCTGATTCAGCCTCGGCCAACACTCGTTATGGCGAACTTGCCAGCATATTGGTGAAGGCTATTGTAGCCGGGCATCATGCTGTTGGTAGCTTGCTCCCGACCGAACACGAGTTGGCGCAGCGTTATGGTGTTAGTCGCCACACTGTGCGCGCAGCACTTAAGCTTGTACAGGAGCTCGGCTATATTTCGCGCAAAAAGTCTGTCGGTACGATTGTCGAAAACGCGAATCCAACCGTCGCGTACACGCAGTCGATTGACAGTGTTGACGACCTGGTTAGAGTTGCAGTTACGGAAGTTCGCGCGATCGAGACGACCGATCTCGTTACCCTCGATCGCGCGACTGCGCGTCGTCTTGAGGCACCTGTTGGAAGTCAATGGATCCGGCTGTCGGGTCCTCGCGTCGACGTGTGGAAAAACCGTAGTCCAGTTGCATGGGCGGATATTTACATTGATCCTTCGTTTGGCGGGATTGTTGACGAGATTTACAGCCACCCGGAAGTGCTAATCAGCTCCATAATCGAAAGGCAGTATGGGCGCCCGATTGATCAAATTCGACAAGTTGCTACCGCGACGTTGCTCGACGCGTCACTCGCAGATACGCTCGGTGTCGACCCTGGTTCGGCAGGACTTCGCCTCGTCCGCCACTACAGAAGTGCCGATGGCCGCCTGCTTGAAGTTACTGATACATGCTATCCAGCAGACCGGATTGCAGTGTCCTTTCAGTTGAAGCGGAGTAGGGTGCGAGGTTGAGCGGAATAGCCCCGATCCGAGCTGTCATTTCGGTAACTTGGCTGTTGCGTCCGAACGGGCAGACGGCTCTGCGTCTTGGCTGGTGGAAGAGTTCACGCGAACCGATTTGCCTGAAGTGTGGGCATCTGCATTCGGTGTGGGCCGCTTACAGGGTGGTGAGCGTTTTTCGTCGGTAGTTACAGCAGGATTTTACACAGGCAAGAGCTAAACCACCTTCGTACGGCCGTCGCGTTGTCGCATGCCGTTCACGCCGAACGTTCCGTTATGGATACGTTCGGCAACCCGTAGCCCCGACTATGCCTACCTTGAATAATCTTGCTGCTACTGTGCCGATTTCGGTCGTCAATGGCTTCCTATCTGGAGTTGACAGGGCGGCGGTCGCACGGCTCACCGGGCGCTCGGGAATACCGTATGAACTGTTGCACAAGCCCGAGGCGAGGGTCACTCAGGAGCAGTTTTCAATGCTTTACCGGCTGCTCGCGGCGGAGCTCGATGACGAGATGCCTGGTATTTTTAGCCGTCCGATGCGCAGCGGTACGCTGAAATTTCTGTGTCTTGGCCTGCTGGACGCACCGAAACTCGAGGTCGCGCTCCACCGCTTTTGCCAGTTCTTTCATCTGCTTCTCGACGATTTCAAACTCGACTCGCGGCGCGAGAAGGGATTGGGCTACGTCGAACTCATAACCGACCCGGACGGGCCCGGTGTGAGCATGCTCGGCCGGGAGCTGATGCTCAAGCTTGTGCATGGGGTGGCATCGTGGCTGATCCGGCACAGAATTCCGCTGATCGGGGTCGATTTCGAACTCGCGCGGCCCGCTCATACCAGCGATCACCTGTACTTGTTTTCGGGGCCGGTGCGATTTGGTCACGAAGCGACGCGCTTGTGTTTCGACGTCATGTACCTGGACATGCCAATAAGGCAACGCAATTCGGACCTAAAGGAGTTTCTGCACCGCGCGCCCGAAGACTGTATTTTTGAGTCATTTGCGGTGCAAATGGTCTGTCATCGCGTGCGGCAGTGCATAGCCGATGGACTGCCGTCGACCCTAACTATCGAGGCGGTTGCCCAGCAACTGCACTACTCTGTGCGCACGCTTTGCCGCCGGCTCGAGGTCGAGGGCACCACATTCCAGGCAATCAAAGACGAAGTACGACGGGACATCGCGATCCAGCGATTGACCCGATCGGACGATGCTATCGCAGTGATCGCCTATGAAGTCGGTTACGATAATCCGACCGCATTTCACCGCGCGTTCCGACACTGGACGGGCAGCACGCCCACCGCATATCGCAACACCGTGAGGCCTGTGTAGAGACGAACGCGTCGCGAGGTTGAAACTACGGCGGTATATTTGATGCGAGCATAGTTTCCACTGCTTGCCGATTTTGCCGAGTCGCAACTCTGTTCGGCTCAGGGTGCTGCAGCACAGTGATGAAGCCAATGTGCGCATCGTCAGCGAGTTCTGCAGACGGATGGCTACACGAATTCAAGCGGAGATACATCAGCGACTTCTCACTAGGTCTCACTTGCCGCCTACTGAAACGCGCCGACGTATACATGATCGGGGCGTATCAGCATGCAAGCGGTCAGCAAGGCAACGTGTGCGGCATACATTCTGCTCGTTGGGTGCGCGCGCGGAGCGAAAATATCCGCGTCTCGACTTGGTCGGCGTCACGTTTATTCTTCCTTACCGGGCGCAAACGATAGGACGTGAAGTTCGCGCGCCGAAACTGCTTGACGAGTAATATGACTGTACATATTATTTCGCATGGCGTCGTGTGTCAGTCAGGCATGGCTCTGACAGCGCTCCGCCGCGGAATACGCCATAATTTTTTGGTACCGGACTGTCGTCTGATTTATGAATTTTTTGTGGCTATATATCACATATAGAATCAGGAATCCTATCGAAATGGCAGGTTCGAGGATAGTTGATGAATCCGGCGTCAATTTGATTGGGTGTCGGAATCGTCCAGATGGGTGCCAAAATCGCGAAGGATGACATTGCCCTGAATTGTTATGGTTGGTGCGTAAAAGATGGCGTCGGATCATGAACTTGTCGACCACCACCGCCTAAGATGTCCACATATGATGCCGCTCTTGTGTCCGATAATCACCCGCCCTGACGCACAGAATGAGGTGTGACCGTGAGCGGGAAGTGATTGAGCTCGCGTACAGGTTGAATATTGGGGCTCCGATGTGGTTGCAGATGTGACATCAGACGAAAGGATCAGGGACGTTTCGTGGATCGGAGCACAAATACGAAACTGGGCTTCTTCCCAGAAATCATTGGGTAAAGTGCATGGGATAGCAATGAACAAGTTGCAGGCAATGCGAATTTTTGTGAGGGTAGTGGAAGCGGGCAGTTTCACTGGTGCGGGCGAATCTCTGGGCTTCGATACCTCTGTCATTTCGCGTGCTATTACGACGCTCGAACGACAATTGCGTACTAGGCTTCTTCATCGAAGCACTAGGAAGATGGCGTTAACGGAGACTGGAAAACTGTATCTGGACCGATGCACGCATATCCTGAGGTTAGTAGACGTGGCCGAGGACGAGGCGCGAGGTACACACTTAAGGCCGTCAGGCGTGCTTCGGGTTCACGCGTTCAATGGAATCGGTCAACATTGTATTGTTCCCTGCGTCGTAAGCTATGAGCGCGAATACCCGGATGTTTCCGTCGTGCTTACTCTGTCACAAAGAACGCCAAATTTGCTCGATGATGGCTTTGACGTGGCAATCGTTTTAGCCGAGAGGCTAGAGGACTCTGCGCTGGCCGCGCAGCATATTGGCGACACAGCGAGCATTTTGTGCGCGTCTCCAGAATTTCTTCTACGCCATCCGACAGTGGAGCGTCCAGAGGATCTTGAGAGGTTGCCTTGCGTCGAACTTGACACTCCATCGGTTCCGCAAGATGGGCGGATGCTTCACAGAGGGGCGGAACGGGTCTCGATAAGGGTTGCCACACGCTTTCGCGTAAATGTTGCGGAGTCTGCGGTAGTTGCGCTTGAGAGTGGAATGGGCATCGGCGAGGTACCTGCTTATTCGGCTGTGAGAGCCCTATGCGACGGAACGCTAGTTCGCGTGCTTCCCGAGTTTACGCTCCGCCCGAGGAGTATTTTTGCACTTTATACCCCGAGTCGATATCTCGGCGCCAAGGTCAGGGCGTGGATCGATCATGTGAAGCATGCCATGCCGCAACACCGGGCGGCAGAGCGAGCGATTCTGACTGCGTCTGCCGCTTTGCCCCTCGAAGCCGCTGTCTGTTGAGGGAGCCCTGAGGCAAAGCTTTATGTGATCGGTAGCCATGCGTCAGAAGTGACTCAGTTTTTTTGCCCCTTGTTGCATGCTTGCGTAAGGGGTGTGTCGGATTTCCTTCGGTGGCTGGCCTGCTGATGCGTGTTCTAGGGAGCGCCTTGGGCGTGCACGCGGCGTTCTGCATTTCTTGAGCAGGAGCGCATATCACTGGCAACCGCCTTCGACTAATTGCGATGGCCGCTGACGTTGGCTGTCTCGGCGGTGCCTGGAACTGTCCACACGCGACACGTCTCGGGATCGCTGGAAACCCTTACCAATGGAGAACCTGATGTTTTCGACCGACGAGCAACCTAAGCGTTTCAGCGAAGTTTATGGAAAAAAAATGGCGTACGTGGAGGTGGGCTACGGGCGGCCGGTCATCTTCCTCCACGGAAACCCGACGTCTTCCTACATATGGAGAAACGTGATACCACACGTGGCACCCTACGCACGGTGCATTGCGCCAGACCTCATTGGCATGGGCGATTCTGAAAAGCTCGAAGAAAGCGGTGCGGATCGATACAGCTTTGTGCAGCACCGACGTTTTCTCGATGCTTTCCTGGAAAGCGTCGATGCGACTCGTGACGTGGTTTTGGTTGTACAGGATTGGGGGGCCGCGCTTGGAATGGACTGGGCACGGCGCCATGCTCGCGAGGTACGCGGCATTGCTTATCTGGAGGCGATGGTGCGCACCAGAACGCTGAGCGAAATGGATCCGATTGTCCGCAGCACATTTGAACGGTTGCGATCTTCCGAAGGTGAGGAAATGGTATTGCGGGACAACGTCTTTATCGAGAAGCTGCTTCCTGCTCGGACGGTCCGCGAACTGTCAGAGGTCGAAATGAACGTATACAGGCGACCCTACCTCCGGGCGGGAGAAGACCGACTACCAACCCTGACTTTTCCTCGTGAGATACCGATTGACGGGAAGCCAGAACAGGTGGCCAAAATTGTTGACGACTTTTCACGATGGATGGGCGAGACGGATGTTCCGAAGCTGTTTATTAATGGCGACCCGGGTGGCATCCTCGTTGGTGATATGCGGGAGTTGTGTCGCACCTGGAAAAATCAGGAGGAGGTGACGGTTAAAGGGAGCCACTTCCTGCAGGAGGATTCCCCTCACGAGATCGGTGCCGCGATAGCAGAGTGGTTGCGGAAATTAGCCTGAAGCAGGAGCTTTGTCAGCGCCTTCCCGTTACTGCGGGAATCCGGCGTCGCTGTCGCCAAACAGCGCGCGACGTCTCTGCTGAATTTTAGATTATCCGCAAGCATGCTCGTGAGCGTGGCGTATGCAGGTGAAGACGCTTGGCGGTGTGCAGGCGCATTGCGTCCTACCAACTTAGCGCGCATCGGGGGTAGAGCAGCGTCTTGCATAGCTGTGATTCGGCAGTCGTGGCCGCGGTGCGACGGTACAGCCTGAAAATTCGTCAAGCGAGCAGCTGGTGCCAGGTCGACATTTTCAAACGCGCTGTCTGATTAAAAGCGCTTCTGGCGGCTCACTTGCAACCTTTTTTAGTGGAACAGCATGTCCTCAGCGGAAGAGCAGTCTAGACATTCGTGTGGAAACCTGGAGCAAGAGATTGCTTGTCTCGACGTGGACGACGGGCGGGCTGTTGTTTCGCTGCATGAAGGCCAAACGTCCTCTGATGTCTGGAAGAGCACAATCCCGCCCGTGGTATCCGACTCCGGGCACACGGCGCTTGACCTGTTGGTTGGTCACGATTGGGTCGGCTGGTCATGGATTGGACATACCCTTGTCCCTCCGCGGCATACCAAATCGCCTATCTCTAGCGAATCGTGCAGCTGCGCGGCTGGGGCGAAGGCGGCTAGTTCGGATCGCCTTTCTTCAGGCCGCCGCGTGCAGGGGAGGCGAGCAAGATTGCATTGCTTGGCAGCCGGCATTTGGAAGAGCCTCTTTCAGGCTATCTCTTGCGGACGCGACCGGCTGCCGAAATAGCGGAGTACCAGCCTCTCCATCTTGGTAACTAGCTTAGAGCGTCGGCCAACTCATACATGTTCCCGCAGCAGGTCTCGAATGAGGGAGTGCCGCATCGTGTGAGCCAGATCGTCCCAGTCGGCGCCGGGTGGCGTGCGTCCGGGAGTGGGGCTGGCTAGGATGCCAGATTGATGATTACGGCATTGAGGGATGCGTCTGCCCGATTCTCAAATAATTCCTCACTGTATGCTTTCATTCCGTGATTGCGAGGGATACTTACACTACCGTTCAACTCGCTCGTTGTCCAACGGGGTCGCGCCGTATCCCCGTTTCGTTGGCAGTGTCGTTAGAAGGACCGCCCCCTTGCTCTAATAGCAATCGTCCCATTGCAGGTCCTTCGCTTGGAAGCTCTAGCTAGCTGGATTCACGTTTTATGCCAGTGTCTCCTCGCAGCAGGATTTCCGCCTCTCTAGCATCAATTAGTACGAGTCCGGAGGTTTGCTGCTTTGCGCCTCGTTTCGCGAGTGCGGCGATCGACGCGATTTCTTCGCTGCTGTATGGCGAAGGGCCGCCGGTCGGCTCCACGTGCACACAGCCGATCGCCATGGTGACGAAATCGAAGAAAGTAGCATTGCCTCGCCGGTCCTCACCGTGAATACCGCCGGCCAGACGGTCAGCCGGCGCATAGAACCGCTGCGCGCCTCGATTGAACGCGTGGATTGCGCGCAGCACGCGTTCTTTCCAGTCGTCGCTCTGGAACAAAATCAGGAAATCATCACCGCCGACGTGGCCGAGAAAGTCGCGGGTAGGGTCGCATATAGTGGCGAGTACGGTCGCAGCGAACTTCAGTACCTCGTCACCTTGCCAGTAGCCATACTGGTCGTTGAAAGGTTTGAAGTGATTCAGGTCAACGTAGCAGGCATGGAAGTCGGTGTCATTGTCGAGCAAGCGGGTGATGTGCGAACTGATCGGGATATTGCCCGGAAGAAAGGTCAGTGGATTTGCGTAACGGGCGGCTTCGATGCGCGCCTCGGTCACTGCGCGCACAAGGGTTTCGCCAGTGCCAAGACCAGCATATTTGCCGTTTTCGGTAATCACGAATCCGTCAGCTAGGTATCGCTGATCATCGCTTGCCAGGAGCTTGGCCATATCTTCGATCGCCATTGATTTCTCGACGATCACAGGCGATGCATGAGCGAATTGTAGGCAGGAACGTTTGCCAAACAGTTCACGATGATAGGGCAGGGCATAGCGATCCATGAAATCACGCCGGTTGATTAGCGCAACCGGTTGGTCGTTCTCGACAATCGCGACCGCGTGCAATTCGGGGAGCCGGTTAAACAGCTCGAGTACATCGTTGTTGATTGCGTGGCGCGGCAATGCAGGTGCGTGAACCAGCATCTTCGTGGCCGCCATTCCTCCCGATGGCAATGCGCGTGTGTCCCTTGTTGGCTCGGGAAAAACCGCGATGTGCTTGCTGTGCAACAACGCGGTTACGCCAGGGTCAATAGAGCGCAATGGCTGAGCATCGGGTCGTCCAAAGTAAAATCCCTGGCCACAGGTGATGCCCATGTCGCGTATGACCACTAGGTCTGCCATATTATCGATACCTTCGGCAATGAGTCGAGTGCTGCTTGCTCTCGCAAAGTGCTGCATTGCCTTGACCGCCTCGAACTTGAGCGAGTCATTGGCGATCCCATGGATGAAGAAACGATCGATTTTTACAACGTCGGGTCGCAGGCGTACCCACAAGTTCATGCTTGCATTCGCGGTCCCATAGTCATCCAGCGCGAGTTGTACACCCTCGGCCCGGAGTGCTGCTACCACCGAAAGGAATTTGCCAGTGTCATGAATTATGCTTTGTTCGGTCAGCTCGAGCATGACCCGCGCTGGATCTATCTGGGACTCCTTGAGAAGATCAAGTGGATTGTTGGATTCAACCACAATCTGCTGAAGCGCTTCTGCACTGAAATTGAGAAGTAGCTTACCTTCGCACCGAAGGCGTGCGAAGGCTTCGATACAGGTTTGCGCAGCCTCCCACTCCAGGTCAATGGAGCAACCTTCTGCCTTCGCCTGTGTGAACAGGGCATTTGGCATCTCAAGTGGCGTGGTCGCTGGTCCCCGAACCAGACTTTCGTACCCACAGATTGATCCGCTTTCGAGGTCGACAATCGGTTGGAACACAGCAGACAAGCTACGCCGGGAAATCAGGGTTTTGACTCGCGGAGCTTCCAGCTCTGACTGCATATCATGCTGCATGGGGGGCACTCGCAAAGTAAGGTATACGAATTTACGGCACCAATCTCCTGCAATTTAATGAAATCTGAGTGAAGACTAGACGCTCTGCCAGCGCAACATATGGAGTTGACCGTGATGGATTGAAGTTTCAAGCCATGTTGTTATTCGTATACGCGTTTACATCCCTGTGTGGAGTGCGATTGTTGATATGCAATATGAAGTCAAGAGATCTGTACCGGCATCGTATGTCGAAATAATGCTCCGATAGCGACAGTCGTGTGACGTACCCGAAAATTCTTACGGAAGCTGCTGCGATGCCCGCGTAGTCGTTGATGCCGTGTCGGAGGCGTCGGTGACCGTCGTGGTTGCTGCGCGATCACTTCTCCTCCAGCTAGGACCTAAAGCGACCGCTGATCATAAGCAAACTGATCGTTTTTTGACGGCGGGTATGCGGCTCTCGTTGGATGGAGTTCAAGCCTGCAATCGTGAGCTACGTTGAACCGCAGGCACAGGTCAGATCGTCCGAAATCTAACTGTAGGTGTAGATGCCTTTGCCCGTTTTGCGTCCCAGGTGCCCCGCGCCAACCAGTTCCCGCAAGAGGCGGCATGCGCGGTATTTCGGGTCTCCAAAGTCGCGTGCAAGGACGTCGAGAATTGCTAGACATACGTCCAATCCGATGAGGTTCGCCAATGCAAGCGGACCGATCGGGTGACTCGCGCCGAATCGCATGCCCGCGTCGATTTCCTCCGCGCTTGCGATACCCTCGGCCAGTAGGAAGAATGCTTCGTTGATCATCGGAAGGAGGATGCGGTTTACCACGAAACCTGGCGAATTTTTTACGACAATCGGTGTTTTGCCCAGCTTCGTCGTTAGCTCTCGAACTTTCTCAGTTGTAGCCGCGCGTGTCTGCAGGCCCTCGATGATTTCCACGAGCGGTAACAGCGGTACTGGATTGAAAAAATGCATACCGATGAAACGGGTCGGATCAGACAGCGCTGCACCTAGAGCGGTGATTGAGATTGACGATGTGTTTGTTGCGATTACGGTGTGGCTCCCGACGACAGCTTCAATTTTGCGCAGTAAGGCGATCTTCGTATCAACATTCTCTGTCACAGCTTCGATAACGATGTCTGCGGATGCGAGGCTCTCGTAGTCTCTCGACGTTAGAATTCGCGCGAGAGCTAGCTGTGCCGCGCCAGTGTCGAGCTTGCCCTTTGCGACAAACTTGTCCAGGCTGCGTCTGGCAGACTCTACGCCTTCTAGGAACGCTTTTTCACTGATGTCGACCATGATCGCGTCCAGGCCTGCCATTGCCGCGGCTTGTGCAATGCCATTGCCCATCGTGCCGGCACCGAGGGTACCGACTGTCTTGATCGTCATATGTCACTCCTGTGTTGAATTGCCCCGCAACGCTGCGTCCCGCTCACTGTAGATTCTCGAAGATGGCAGCGATGCCTTGTCCCGCCGCCGATGCACATGGTCAAGAGCGCAAAGCGCCCGCTGTTACGGCGCAACCGGCAAATGGCCTTGACGGTCAGAAGTGCACCAGTCGATGACCAACTTCGTTTCCACTGATACCGGCATGCGTCATCGATTCGCGTACGGCCAGTGCATTCAGAGATGTGGGGGGACGTCTTTCAAAGGGCCTCCGAAGGTCCCGATTGCCGTCTGGACTCCAGAAACGATCATGATTTCTCTTTGCACAGGTGTGTTCCTCTCAACTGACAAAGGCTCTGGAATGACGGGTCGCTCTACATATTCGGATAGTTCGGCCCACCGCCACCTTCAGGCGTCATCCAGACGATATTCTGGGTCGGGTCCTTGATATCGCAGGTCTTGCAGTGCACGCAGTTCTGCGCGTTGATCACGAGACGCTCGCTGCCGTCGTCGTTCTTTACGAACTCATACACTGCTGCGGGGCAGTAGCGTGACTCCGGACCGGCATAGGTCTGCCAGTTCACGTTCACCGGCACCGAAGGATCTTTCAGCGTCAGGTGAGCCGGCTGATTCTCTTCGTGGTTGGTGTTCGAAATGAACACTGAAGACAAACGGTCGAACGTCAGCTTTCCATCCGGTTTCGGATACGTGATCTGCTTGCACTGCGACGCAGGTTTCAGCATCTCGTGATCGGAATGCTGGTGATGCAGCGTCCAGGGTACGTTGCCGCCCAGCAGCTTCTGCTCGATGCCGACCATCAGAGTACCGAGGTACAGGCCCTTGCTCATCCACTGCTTGAAATTGCGCGCACGATGCAGTTCCGTGTGCAGCCACGAGGTCTTGAACGACTCAGGATAGGCCGTCAGCTCGTCGCTGGTGCGGCCAGCCTGCACGGCATCGAATGCCGCCTCAGCCGCCAGCATGCCGGTCTTGATCGCCGCATGCGAACCCTTGATCCGCGATGCGTTCAGGAAGCCCGCATCGTCACCCACTAGCGCGCCGCCCGGGAACACCAGCTTCGGCAGCGACAGCAGACCGCCCGCGGTGATCGCCCGCGCGCCGTACGACACCCGCTTGCCGCCTTCCAGAATCGCGCGGACCGCCGGATGCGTCTTGTAACGCTGGAATTCCTCGAACGGCGACAGGTACGGGTTCGTGTAGCCCAGACCGACCACAAAGCCCACCACCACCTGGTTGTTGTCCATGTGATAGAGGAACGAGCCGCCGTAGGTGTCGTTTTCCAGCGGCCAGCCCGCGGTGTGCATCACCAGACCCGGCTTGTGCTTCGCCGGATCGATTTCCCACAGTTCCTTGATACCGATACCGTAGACCTGCGGATCGACGCCATCGCGCAGCTTGAATTTATCGTTCAGTTGGCGGCCGAGGTGTCCACGCGCGCCTTCGCAGAAGAGCGTGTACTTTGCATGCAGCTCCATGCCGAGCTGGAAGTTCTCGGTCGGCTCGCCGTCCTTGCCGATCCCCAGATTGCCGGTGACGACGCCCTTGACCGAGCCATCGTCGTTATACAGAATCTCAGCAGCCGGAAAGCCCGGGAAAATCTCGACGCCCAGCGCCTCGGCCTGCTGACCCAGCCAGCGCGTGACGTTCGCGAGGCTGATCACGTAATTGCCGTGGTTCTTGAAGTTGTCCGGCAGCGCCCACGTCGGCACGCTTTTCGATCCGGTTTCCGTCAGGAACAGGAATTTATCTTCGGTCACGTCCACCGTCAGCGGCGCGCCTTTTTCCTTCCAGTCCGGGATCAGTTCGGTGATGGCGCGCGGATCCATCACCGCGCCCGACAGGATATGAGCCCCGATCTCCGAGCCTTTTTCCAGTACGCACACGCCAAGCTCGGCGCCTTTTTCCGCCGCCAGCTGCTTCAGGCGGATCGCTGCGGACAGGCCAGCCGGGCCGCCGCCGACGATCACAACGTCGTATTCCATCGACTCGCGTGGACCGTACTGCTCAATGAGTCTCGTATGGGGTGAGTTTTTAATGTTTTCCATCAAAACTGATCTTCGGCGAGAGCCAGTACGCCTTCATTTCCCTTCCCGCTGACGATCGACGTTTCGAGCGCAGCGGCCTGTGGAAGCACATGCTCAGCGTAAAACTGCGCCGTTGCGATCTTGGCGCCGTAGAACGATGGGTCTTCCTCGCGCTTTTCTTCCGCTGCCAACAGCGCACGTGCCATCTGCCAACCGCCCAGGACGAGTCCAGCAAGCTTCAGATAAGGCACGCTGCCTGCGAACACCGCATTTGGATCGCGCTTGATATTGGCGATGACAAACTCTACAGCCGCTTCCAGTGAGCGATGTCCTTGCGCCAACTGCTTTTGCATCGACTCGAACGCTGTCCCCTGATGGCGACCGAGCGCTTCGACCGTCTTTGCGATGCCGGCCAGCAGGTATTTCGCAATCGCACCGCCGTCGCGCACCGTCTTGCGGCCAATCAGGTCGTTCGCCTGAATGGCGGTTGTGCCTTCGTAGATCGGCAGGATGCGCGCGTCGCGATAGTACTGTGCGGCTCCTGTTTCTTCCATGAAGCCCATGCCACCATGCACCTGCACGCCAAGGCTGGTCACATCGATTGATAGCTCCGTGGTCCAGCCCTTGACGATCGGGACCAGGAATTCGTAGATCGCCAGATGGTCGGCTCGCGTCGCTGCATTTGGATGGTGATGGCCTATGTCGCAATGTGCTGCGGCTACATATGCCAACGCACGCGACGCCTCGGTCAAGCTGCGCATCGTTGCGAGCATGCGGCGCACATCCGGGTGGTGAATGATCGCGACTGGCTGTTTTGCAGAACTGCCGACGGGGCGGCTTTGCACGCGCTCTTTCGCATAGGCGGCCGCCTTCTGGTACGAACGATCTGATATCGCGACGCCCTGGACGCCCACCGCGAAGCGAGCTGCGTTCATCATGATGAACATGTATTCGAGACCACGGTTCTGTTCGCCAATCAGATGGCCGATTGCGCCGCCATTATCGCCGAACTGCATCACAGCGGTTGCGCTCGCCTTGATGCCCAGCTTGTGTTCGAGCGACACGCAACGCACGTCGTTGCGTGCGCCCAGCGAGCCATCATCATTGATAAGAAACTTCGAGACCACGAAAAGTGAAATGCCCTTAACACCCTCGGGAGCATTTGGCGTGCGCGCTAGCACGAAATGGACGATGTTTTTCGCCATGTCGTGTTCGCCCCAGGAGATAAAGATTTTTGTGCCAAACAGCTTGAATGAACCGTCGGCCTGCGGCTCGGCGCGCGTGCGCACTAGGGCGAGATCGGAGCCTGCCTGCGGTTCGGTGAGGATCATCGTCCCGGTCCAGTCGCCGGAGATCAGCCTCGGCACGTAGGCCTGTTTCTGCACTTCGCTGCCGGCAGTCAGCAGCGCTTCGATCGCGCCGTCGGTCAATAACGGACACAGCGCGAACGAGAGGTTTGACGCGTTGAGCATTTCAAGGCAGGAGGTAGCTATCAGCTTCGGCAGGCCCTGACCGTCGTACTCGACCGGATGCTGCACACCTTGCCAACCGCCTTCGGCAAACTGCCGGAAAGCCCCCTTGAAGCCTGGCGTTGCGGTAACGACGCCGTCCTTCCAACTGCTGGGATTGCGGTCGCCTTCAACGTTCAGCGGCGCCAGCACTTCGCCGCACAGTTTCGCCGATTCTTCGAGGATAGCCTGAGCGGTATCGAAATTAGCGTCTTCGAAACCCGGCAGCGTAGTGATCTCGTCGAGATCCGCCAGTTCCTGCATCACGAACAGCATGTCCTTGATGGGCGCCGTATAGCTCATCGCGCGTCTCCTTCACATTTTGCGAGTGGTTGACTGTCATGCTCGACCAGGCTCCGGGGCAGGGCGGGGGTGAGACAGGGCGGTCAAAGGGCTGATCGTAGCCTTCGCGACTTTTACGGACAATGTCCAAATCTGCCCTTTCATTGACAAAACTTGCCAATTAAGAATGATGTGTCCCAACAGCGTGACCTGTTAAATCGTCCAGACACTAGCGTATTCATCAAGCCATAGCTGGTCAGCCGCGAGGTGGAGATATGCCGTACGTTCGTGCGTCGACCGATTCCGTATCGGTTCCCGACGCACCAAGGCCGTGACCAAAGAACTTGTCTGGAAGTGACACTGACAGAATCTGTGTGGCCGTGATGGTTGCCGTCGTTGCTTCGGAAAGCGGCACAGCACTGTGAGGGAGCAGCGTCATGACGCGCGGCGTCGCGGGTCTGTAGCAGTAAGCGCTGGGTCTGCTCAAACCGGGCCATCGCGTTAAAAAACGGGTTCTACACCCGGTATCCTTGTGGAGATATCGGATGCGACTTTTATCAATTGGCGAGACTGCGGCAGAACTGGGCTAGCGGTAGGCACGCTGCGACGCTTGCATCGACAGGGCCTGTTGATGCCGTTCGGCCGGACCGTCGGCGGCCATCGGCGATAACAGCGTGACACGGTACGCGCCACCTGGACGCTGAGCCAGCTATCGCCGGCAGGACCGGCTGCTGTGCCTGTGTTTCCTCGCACGATCAGGCCGGACAGCTGAAGACGCGGGCGGCCCGCCCGAGCGTCATTGCATCGACGCAGGTTTCGCCGATGTCGAGGTCGTTAGCGACCTGGGCTGTGGCCTGAATTACCGTAAAAAAGGGCTGCGCCGGCTGCTGACTGACTCAAGTGTTTTGTGCTGGGCAAGCCGTATGAATCGTCGGTCGGACATTTACCCGCTCGCGTAGCCGAGTCTCGACTTTGCTTTTCGGGGACCATTAGCCCGGTTACGTGATCTGATGCAGTGTGATGACGGTGAAGGAATCGCGAGCCGGAGATCGGTCTGCCGGCTCGCAACGTGCCTTGTAGGTCAGCGTAGAATCACCGTGAACAAGATCTCTTTGAAGTTGACGACGGGAGTGGGATCTCGATGCACTTTTGCCATCAAGAACGCGCCCTGCAGAGAAGCCACGATAAACGAGGCAAGTTCCTCGCAATTGGTGCCGGCACCAAGCTCGCGTGCCTTGACTGCCGCCGTCAGGCAGTAGGCGACGCATTTTTCGATTTCTGCAAAAATCTCGACGATTCGCAGCCGTATAGTTTCGCTGCTGTCGCCTGCCTCTATGGCGAAATTACCGAATAAGCATCCGTTGCGGGAATCGTTCCGGCTTATGTGCCTGATGCTCGCGTCCATATATTTGCGTAGCCTAAGCAGTGGAGCGAGTTCGTCATTGCACAGCGTCTCGCGAAGGTCAAGGCAAGCATCGGCAAAATACAAATCAATCACTTCCAAACCAAACGCTTCCTTGGACGCGAAATGGTTTGTGAACGATCCGTGTGGAACTCCCGCCGCCTGGACG
Organism: Paraburkholderia sp. GAS334; assembly: GCF_050436625.1. NCBI lineage: Bacteria > Pseudomonadati > Pseudomonadota > Betaproteobacteria > Burkholderiales > Burkholderiaceae > Paraburkholderia > Paraburkholderia sp. GAS334. The sequence goes on from NZ_JBNDMO010000012.1 coordinate 83,938, forward strand.
ATGTCCCGCACGCTTGCGCCATTGAAGCCGTGCTCATGGACGACACCCATGCCTTTGGCGAGGAGAGTATCTCTGTGTGACGGTCTGGACATGATGGTGGTCGTAAATTGTACGCTCGTACATATTATAGCGCAATCGCTCCGCCGGCGACGGCACAATGGATGACGGTGCCGCCTGCTGTCGAAAATCCAACCGCCTAGGCCGTTGGACGCCCATAGCAAACGTTTCCTGCCGCGCACTATCGGTTGATTGCCGCCAGTCAGCTCGCGTCCAGGGGCCGAGGCGTAAGCCTTACGAGAATTCGGCAGGTCCGATCCGGCCGCACGAACAACGGAGATGGACGACCGATCACTTGGCTGACTGGTGTGGTAGGTCTCGTGGGAGCTCGCTCATTCTGCTTGCGGAGTTAGCCAACTGCGTCAACGTCCAACCTGCGGTCTTCGGCGATTTGCGTCGACAGAGTCGGGCGGGGGCTCCCGTCGTTGGTGGGGAGACTTCAAAACCGACATGACGCGCGCCCTACGAACGCCTCTCTTTCTGTGCCAAACAAAATCAATATGGTCGTACATATGGTAAGTGGGAGACCGCCGTCAATTTCAGAGATCAGACGGTGGGTGAGTTTGCCTGTGTTGATGATCCACGGACGATGTGCATCGATTATTGACCTTGAGAAAGATTCATGGTGCAATATGTACAGACATAGTATTTTGTCGGTTGATCGTGTTTCAATGTAGCGGACGGCGGATATCGTGCAACCTCGCACGCGAGGCCTGGTCGTGCACACATTGCCCCACGTGTGCAGTCACTGGCGTAACAAGGTCACTGACGGCAGTGCACCAACGCAGCACGCGTTTGTTCGTCAAAATTTGTTAGTGCGTACTGCGCCCTCCTGCTGCGCTATTGTGCCGAAAGCCAAGGAAATTTGTGGTTCTGGCGACTCACTTGAGAGGTAGATGGATATGGATCGACTGCAGGCCATGAACGTCTTCACGAAAGTGGTCGAGACAAGCAGCTTCAGTCGGGCAGCCGGTGTATTGGACTTGCCGCGCGCTTCTGTCACGGTAATTATCCAGCAGCTTGAGGCACATCTAAGGGTGCGGTTGTTGCAGCGCACGACGCGCCGTCTGAACTTGACACCCGATGGAGCGGCCTACTATGAACGCTGTGTAAGAATTCTTGCGGACATTGAAGAAACGGAAAGTTCGCTCGAGAATGCCGGAAAGGCGCCTAGAGGCAAGTTGCGGATAGATATGCCGGGAGCCTTGGGCAGAATGACCGTTATGCCCAGAGTTCACGAGTTCCATACCCGCTACCCGGGCATCGATTTGATGCTGGGGTTTGGGGACAGGCCTGTTGACCTGATTGAGGAGGGTGTTGACTGCGTTATTCGTATCGGTACTCTCCAGGACTCCCGGCTTGTAGCTCGCCGCATTGGCGTATACCAAGGTGTAACCGTTGCGAGCCCTGACTATCTGAAGCGATGTGGCGTTCCAGAGTCAGTCGAAGATCTGGAACGTCATGTGGCCGTTAACTATTTCTGGGGGCGGACCGGCCGCATTATGGATTGGACCTTCGAGGTGGACGGTCGTCCGGTCAAGGTGAAGGTGAAAGGGCAGATCGCTGTCAACGACGCGGACGCATATGTCGAAGGCGGCCTTGAGGGAATCGGTATCATCCAGGCTGCCCGATTCATGGCGCTGCCGCATCTGAAGTCGGGAAGGTTAGTAGAAATCCTCTCGCAGTGGAAACCGCTACCTATGCCGATTTCCGTGATCTATCCGCACAATCGCCATCTCTCGCCAACGGTGCGGGTGTTTGTCGACTGGGTCGCTGATCTCTTCAGTGAATGTGAGCTGTTGTCCGGGCAGGGGGATTTGAAAGTGCGTCGCAGCCCGACAATGCTCGCCGGCGTAGATGATTCGAATCGGCTGGACGCAGCGACCAACGCAGCAGCTCCCGTCACCTGAGACAAGGATACGGGAGGCTAGGAGATCGTCAAGTTGCTCATATGCTACTCGCTTGCGGTGCCACTGGAGCGGTATCCGGGCGTGAAGTCGCATGCTCGGCCGCACCTTTGTGCGCGAACTCTCACAAAAGTCGAGAATGGACATTGAATAGCCGAATTGCGGTGGCCCCTTACGCTAAGGTGTGCGCGCGGCAGTGCGTCTTTCAATCTTAGATTCGATCAACGACGGCTATGGTTTCGTCGCAGCACGTGGATGGGCGCGTAGCTGGAAGATGGACGACGCTGACCGAATGACCAGTCGACCGCACCCGCTCTCAAGATATTTCACGGCGAGTACCCTCCGTTCAACGCATCCGTCCCGGGCGTATATCTCCGCGGGGGTCGTTTGCTACGGCGCTGTGCAAAAAAATATTGTTGGCCGGGAATGAATTGTGTTTCGTGCGGAATTGGATTTATCTGTGCGCCTGCCGAGGCCAAAATGAGCCGATACCAATTAGGGGACTGCGCGAGGGCGTCGGCGCACAACATGGCAAAGCTTACTGAGTTGGGTCTCTGTGTCGAGGATGTGGCAATCACCGGCCACGCCCAACCTATTATCCTGCGTAGCTATCGGCCATCGCACAGCGGCTCCGCTCTTCCCCTGATCATCTATTTTCATGGCGGCTCGTTCACGGGTGGCACGTTGGATGATGGGGATGTCGCAGCGAAGGCCATTGCGCGTGGCACCCCGGCGTGGGTCGTTTCAGTCGGATATTCATTGGCACCCGAATACCCGTTTCCTCATGCGCCTGAAGATGGATGGCGTGCTCTTCTGTGGGCTTGGACGTGCGCGCGCGATCAGCGTGCCGATCCTCGGCGAATTGGCATTGCTGGCCACGATGCAGGCGGCAACCTGGCGACATCCGTAGCGGCAATGGCGCGAGATCGACACACGGCGCATATCAGCGCGCAAGCTCTGCTTGCGCCACTACTCGACCCGAGTATGACGCGTCTTGCCGACGACCTCGAAGGGGACGCTCATTTCGACTTGGGAACGTGCGCGAGTTGCTACCGCGCATACCTCCCGACCGCGATGCAACGGCTACACCCGTATGCAGCGCCGCTCGAGTCTCGCCGATTGGTCGGGCTGCCGCCCGCGTTGATTGCAAGTGTGCACGGGGACAAATTGCACGTCGAAGCGGAGCGATACGCAAGTGAACTGATTGCGGCAGGTGTTCATACCGAGGTTGTGCGATATCGAGATACAACACGCAAAGATCTTTCTGGGTATCCCGCGGCACTTGAAGACGTAGTTGATTTTTTTCAAAAGCGACTGTCAAGGCGGCATTCAAGACGAGTCGGCTGACCTTGATAATCTGGAGGTCTACGCGCAATACGGGTGAACCTCGCACGTATCGACTCATTTTCCGTATCGACGGTGCTACTCGGTCGTCGTCCATCAGGCAGGCACTTAAAGCGACGTTACGCGGGCAAAGTGAGGGGTGCAGAGGCGAGACTGCTAAACATCAGGTTCCGGTCCCAGCGTGAGTATTACCGCGTTGGCGCACTTGATGCCAATCGTGGAGCAGGTCACAGGCTTTACGACCATCTGCGGTGAACTGGCGGTTGTCCACAAAATGTCGTAGTCAAGCTGGCTAGGCCGATCCGGCCCGTTAGCCATTGGATTTTGCGTCGTGCCATTGGCGGACAATTTCACGCGACCACGGCGGATCTGCGTTCCTGGTTCATTGGGCCGCAATTCGTCAATTGCCGCGTGAGTACGAGCGTACATCCTCTTATCCTTGTTGCCCACTAGCGTAGATTTTGTCGCGGATTGAGTACAGTCGCGTACATCATCAATCTTGTCATGAGCTGCTGACTAGGCGCTGTGAGTGAAATTTAAACGTATGGGGCAAATTTATGGGTTCGCCGTCTGAAAGCAACAATCTGCTCCCAACAGATCTATCCGAACACCCGGGCTACTCGAGGGTGTTTCAGCCTGACGCTCTGACTTTTGGCCTCATTACTCCAATAGAGGGATACGGACACTCTCCGAGCCCGAAAATGGAAAATCACGTTGCGATTGCGAAGGCAGCGGAAAAGTTGGGCTTCGCGGCGATCTGGCTGCGTGACGTTCCGCTCTTTGACCCGGGATTCAACGATGTCGGGCAGATCTTTGACCCGATCGCGTACGCAGGGTACCTTGCAGCACTAACAAGCGAGATTGTAATCGGCACTGCAGGCATTGTTATGCCGCTGCGCGATCCTCTGACGATTGCGAAGCAGGCCACCAGTCTGGACCAATTGACGGGCGGCCGGTTTATTTTAGGCTTGTCCTCAGGCGACCGACCTATCGAGTATCCGATATTCGGTGTCAATTATCATGAGAGAGGCACCCGTTACAGAGAGGCGCGAGAAATAATCCGCGCGGTAACTGAAACGGATTTTCCGAGATACAACACCGAACAATTTGGGAGCCTGGTGGGACAGGTAGATCTTGTGCCGAAGCCTTTCGTGCGAAGGCTACCGACCGTCGCGATCGGGAGGGCGGGGCAACAAGTCGACTGGCTCGCCAAGGAAATGGATGGCTGGATCTGGCACGGCTTCGACCATTCGCACGTCCCAAAGATCATCGAGATGTGGCGCAATTCAAATAAGCAGCATTGCTTCAAACCATTCGGCTACGGAACGTACTTCGATCTGAGCGCTGACCCGGATGAACCTATGTTCGTCCGCGGCGTAATGATGCGAGGAGGCCGAAAATCGCTAATTGACTTCTGGAAACGACAACGCGATCAAGGTGTGTCTCACGTGGCCTTAAATCTAAGGGTGTCGAGGCGCCCTGCAATCGACGTCCTGCAAGAGTTAGGCGAGCATGTCTTGCCGCAGTTTCCGACCGTGATAAGCCGTTACTAAACACTATTGAAAGCGCGAAATGCACGGTTTGTCGGGTGTGGACTCATTTGCAGCGATCGTCCGGCAACCCGGTGTTGTTGCCTAGACAACGGACTGTGTCTCCGGGCCTGATCGCGATCCTTGGAACGATTCGGCAGTTCGACGCCTGTGTGAGATCAAGCGTTAGCGGCTCGCGCCGGCCGTTATAGACGGTGACTGAGAGAGGCGCCATAGTGATGCTCATCATTTCCGATCTGATGGGCACCACTTTGTCACAGTCTGAAGGGAAGAAGCCGGGTAGCCTGCTTGCCGAACGAGATGTCGAGATCGAACAGCTCAGGGCCCAGATCGACAAGCTCAGGCGCATGCAGTTCGGTCGCAAGCCCGAGTAGTTGCAGCGGCCGATCGAGACACTCGAGGCTCAACTCGAGGATCTGGCCGCCGGGCGCGGCGTCGCGGATGTACAGCGTGCGCAGGCCCGCTGGGCAAACGCGTCAGCGTCAAGTGCGGCGACTGGCGAAGCAGCCTCGAGGCAAGCGCTACACTCGCACGTGCGCGTGGTCGTCAGCTATGAAGCCGGGCAGGACGGATTCTGGATCCTCCGGGCGCTGTCCCACGCGGCATCGACTGTTATATGGTCGATGCCGCGAGCATTCCGGTGGAGCGCCACAAGCGGCGTGCGAAGACAGACAGGCTGGATGCTATCAGGCTGGTCACCAACCTACGCGCCTGGCTGCATGATGAGCGCGACCGCATGCGGGTGGTGCTTGCGACCCCCACGCACGACGAAGCGTTGCGCCATCTGATCCGCAATCGCGGACAGTTGCACAAGGAAGTGCCGCAACACCGCGAGCGCATGCGCAAGCTGCTTGTCACGTTGGGTTGCTGAGACAAACTCGGCCACAGGTCGTTCGCCAGGTGACTCGCAGCCGGCCAACTGACCTGTCAAGACGGTTCGCCATTGCCAGACGAGTTGCGCAAAAGGCTTATCGCGACACCGAGCGCCTCGAGCTCGCTGAACAGCAGCTCGCCGCGCTTGAGCGCACGCTTCAGGAGCGTCTGCGCTCGCCGGTGCGTGAGCGAATCATTTACCTTAGGCGCCTCAGGGGCGTCGGTCATATCGGCGCATCCCGCCTCAAGCACGAACTGTTGTGGCGCCAGTTCAACATCTGTCGCCAGCTCGGTGCATGCGTGGGACTGGTGCCGCAGCCGTACGACAGCGGCCAGAGCCGGGAGCCAGACGGGTACGCACCCAGCTCGTCCAGATGGTCTGGCGCTGGCTGCCATACCAGCTCGGCAGTGCACTGGCGAGCTGGTTCAACGAGCGTACGCAAGGCACCGGACTCGATCGCCGCGCACGCCGCATCGCGATCGTTGCGCGTGCCAGGAGGCTGGTGATTGCATTGTGGCGCGACGTGGGGGACGGCATCATTTCCGACGGAGCCCAGTTCAAGCCGGCATGAAATCGGGTACACAGTTCGCCATTCTGGAGGTTGGAGTGTGATGTGCCCGGAGGGCCGACGGGTTGCTCGACGTAACCGATAACTAGATGGGGCAGTTCTCCCGGATTGCATTGTCTGGTGCACCGCGCATAAAGGATGAGGCGGCACAACACCGGCGGATAGAAGTTGTTGAGACGCTGGTGTCTCACGCGCGCATCACCCGGCTCCAATTCAACATGATGAGTCTGGACCGCGCGGCCCCAGACTCGAAGGAATCACTCATGACCCGAACATCCCCACAAAGTTGACCGGCACTTGACAACTCACTCCTCAAAGAAGTCGTCCCTGAGCCGTTCTCCTTGTTGTCGACTGCCGATCGGTTTTCATACAGCAATTCGCGGTCACGGAATACATTCACTAGCGCAATGTCCGTGCTTGAGTTCGATGACGGGCTTTGTTTGCGGGTGATCCCATTTGATCTGGAAGCTTGCCGCTTCATCGGCTTGGAGCAGACCAATCTCCCGTTAAAACAGGCGAATACCGCAAAGGCAAATCCCGAGCGAACTGGATTGCAGCCGGGCCGGTGATTTCGAGGCGCGGTCGTCGGAGGAGTGTGCCCAGTCGACGGAGCCGGATCAGCAGCGGTTATCCCCGGCGCTGCGGGTGGTCCATCTTTTGGCACGGTCGAGGCCGGAGCGGGCATGAGTGAAATTTTCAACTCGTTGGCAAACCGTGCTTCTTTTAGGCCTAGGGCCCTACCACCGTGACGCCGGCGTCTATGTTGAGTTGACGCCGGTAATGCTGGCGGTGTCAAACGTTCCTGACAATCGAAGCTTTGCCCCTCGCACTACATCCGAAAGATTGGTGTGCATATCACTGGTGCCGAGTATGAGAGCCCTTGACAATGCCCGTTGGACTAGCTACATTAATTCCATTGTACGCAATAGAATTCCGGTCAACGGAATATTGTGTTCGAATTGAAAGACGAGCTGTGGAGCCCAATACGAATTGCATCGATCACGCGCCTGCCGTGCAGCAAGAAATGCTTTCAATCGACGACGGAGTGCGGCATTCCCGATATGGGCCGGCCGGTGGCAAGGCGCCTGCAATTCGTGATTTTTTATAAACGCTTGGCGTAAAAATTTCCGTTGTCAGGCGTCCCAGAAACCCAGGACTTTTTTTAAAAAGCGCCCAAGGGCCCGAACAATTCACAAGGAGACAAAACCGTGAACAACGCCAGTCCAACTTACGATGTCGATCTCTATAGCGACGAAGTCCACCTGAACCCTTTTCCTCACTTCAAGAAGTTGCGGGACATCGGTGCTGCAGTATGGCTTCCGCGGCACGAAGCGTGGGCAATCCCACGCTACAAGGAAGTGAAGGAATGTCTACGGAATGCGGACGTCTTCATCTCGGGACAAGGCATTGCGTTGAATGACAGATTCAACACAATCATGCGCGGTAACGCAGTGACTAGCGACGGCGAACTGCACACCAAGCTGCGCAAGATCATGGGTAAACCAATGCTGCCAGGCGCGCTTTCCGCCATCACCGAGCGGGTTCAGACGACCGCAGACGCCCTGTCGGAGCAGTTGGTCGCGCGTCGCAGCTTTGATGGCGTCACAGATCTGGCTCATCACCTGCCGATGTCGTTGGTCACAGAATTCGTTGGCCTGTCCGATGAGGGGTGTGATCACATGCTCGAATGGGCTGCTGCCGCGTTCGATTCGATCGGTCCGATGAACGACCGCGCGCATGCCGCACAGGACAGAATTAGCGAAATGGCGGCGTATATCGATCACTGTGTCGCCACTCGGGCTGTGCGACCAGGCAGTTGGGGCGATGACATCTTTCAAGCGGTCGATAGCGGTGAAATCTCGCCAGAAAAAGCTGGCCACCTGCTGATGGACTACATTATTCCGTCGCTCGACTCGACCATCAATGTCACGTCAACGCTGATACTCCATTTTGCACGGTCTCCCGAGCAATATGAACTGGTGCGTAACGACCCTTCGTTGATCCGCAATGCGATCAATGAAGCAGTCCGCATCGACTCGCCGCTCAGGCAATTCTCTCGGCTGGTCGTTCGCGACGTCGAAGTCGACGGTATCACCCTGAAAGCCAACTCACGGGCGCTGGTGATGTTCTCGTCGGCCAACCACGACGAGCGCAAATTTCAGGATCCAGAGCGGTTCGACGTACGCCGGAACGTGGGCGATCATTTGGGCTTCGGCCACGGTGTCCATCAATGTGCAGGCATGCACCTGGCGCAACTCGAAATCGGCTGTTTGCTGAAGGCACTGATTCCGAAAATCCAGCGCTTCGAACTTGTTGGCGAACCCAGGTACAGTGTCAACAACGTCCTTCGCGGATTGTCCTCTCTCCCCGTCACGGTGCATTGAGCGATGAACCACGATTTCATCGGGAGTGCACAACCATGCTAGCCCGTACCCTTTCCAATTCCGATGAGGCGATGGCAACGAGGACGATGATGGAAGTACGCGTAGCGCGCAAGATCTTCGAAGCGCAGGATATTTGCACGTTCGAACTTGTCGATCCCTCGGGTGGCCCGTTGCCACATTTCAGTGCGGGGTCGCACATTGATGTCGAAGTCACCCCAGGTATCGTGCGACAGTACTCTTTATGCAACGACGCTAGGGAGGGACACCGGTATCTCATTGGCGTTCTGCGGGATCCCAACACTCGGGGAGGGTCGGCCCGGTTGCACGATCACGTATCCGAAGGGAGTGTGGTCCGGATCAGCGAACCCCGCAATCACTTTCCGTTAGTGCACGGCGCTGAGCGCAGCCTCTTAATCGCCGGCGGAATCGGCGTCACACCGATCCTCTGCATGGCGGAGCAGCTCGCTGAGGCAGGGGCTGACTTTGAGATGCATTACTGCACGCGTTCGAAGGCACGGACAGCGTTTCATGAACGTATCCTGGACAGCCGGTTCGCGGACAAGGTGCACTTCCACTACGACGACGGGGACCCTCAGCAGAAGGTTGCTATTCCGGCGCTGCTCGCAACGCCGGACTCCCAAACTCACCTGTATGTCTGCGGACCGGGCGGATTTCTCGACCTCGTGATCTCCACCGCCAAGGCCAACGGTTGGGCGAGTTCCAACGTCCATTTTGAATACTTCGCTGGCAAGGAGGTTGATGCGTCCTCCGACGTGAGTTTTCAGGTCAAGATTGCCAGCACCGGCAAGGTGATTCCGGTGAGAACGGACCAATCGGTGACCGCAGCACTGCTGGCCAGCGGGATTGAAATTCCTATGTCGTGTGAGTCGGGGGTGTGCGGGACATGTGCCACACGCGTGCTCGATGGCGAAATCGATCACCGCGACGTGTACTTCACCGACGATGAGAAGGCGCGTAACGATCAGTTCACTCCTTGCTGTTCACGCGCAAAATCAGACTTGCTCGTGCTTGACCTCTGAAAGCACGGAAAAAGTTGTAGCACGAATGAGAAAAAATCTGAATTTCGCGCTGCCCATGACCGTTCAGACATCGAAGTGCTGCATGAATCAGAAGCGCGAATACGACGCCAAAGCCGATGCCAATTCGCCCCGGTGTAGTGGCGTAGTGTGGCAAGCCCTGTACGAGATGATATGAACGGAGGCTGTCGTGTATTGCAGGAGTAATAGTGTCGGTGCCGAGAGTACAGACGGCCAGCAGCGGCGTCCATGCGAGTTTCGCGCGTGCCGTTGCGCGTCTGGCGGCGGGCGACGGCCCAACTCGGTGGTTCCTGGAAGTGTCGACGCAAAGCATGTCTTTGCGCCCGTTTGAAAAACCTCATCATGGAGCTCCCAAATGTTCTCGACTGACGAGCAACCCAAACGTTTTTGCGAAGTTCATGGAAAAAAGATGGCGTACGTCGACGTAGGCGACGGACGGCCAGTCGTTTTTCTCCATGGAAACCCAACGTCCTCTTATATATGGAGAAACGTGATACCCCACGTGGCACCGTACGCACGCTGCGTCGCGCTGGACCTTATCGGCATGGGAGACTCCGAAAAACTCGACGAGGGCGGCCCTGATCGATACAGTTTTGTGGAGCACCGGCGTTTTCTTGACACGTTTCTGGAAAGCATCGACGTTACCCATGACGTGGTCATGGTGGCGCAAGATTGGGGTGCCGCGCTTGCCATGGACTGGGCACGGAGACATGCCGGAGAAATACGCGGCATCGCTTACATGGAGACCTTGGTGCGCACCAGGACATGGGACGAAATGGATCCGATCGTCCGCAGCACGTTCGAAAGATTGCGGTCTTCGGACGGTGAAGAAATGGCATTGCAGGACAACGTCTTTATCGAAAAGCTACTTCCCGCCCGCATTATCCGCAAACTTACGGAAGTCGAAATGGATATCTACAGGCGGCCCTATCTTCGCGCCGGGGAAGATCGGCTGCCGACGCTGACATTTCCACGTGAGATCCCGGTTGACGGGAAACCCGAGCAGGTGGCCCAGATTGTTACCGACTACTCGCGATGGATGGCCGAGACGGATGTTCCGAAGCTTTTCATTAACGGCGAACCGGGTGGTGCCCTGGTCGGCGAAATGCGGGAGCTGTGTCGCACCTGGAAAAACCAGGAGGAAGTAACCGTTCCGGGCAGCCACTTCCTGCAGGAAGATTCGCCTCACGAGATCGGGGTCGCCATAGCAGAGTGGCTGCTGAAATTGCCTTTGAGGTAAGACCTTTGTCGATGCTTTTCTCGCTGCGACAATCGTGACGTCGTTCTCGCGGTAATGCCTTCCAGCAATAGCTGGATCTTTTCGAGGTCGTTCATGTGGCGTTAGATTTTCTCGGCTTCTTCGATTAGCTTGAATACCAGACCCAGGAAGGAAGGTCGCGACACCAATTGCGGGTACGCGTAGTACGGTGGTCGTCTGATCGCTTTGGAGAAAAGGCATCATGACGGTTGCCACGCTCGGCTGGTCGGTTTTCTGCAGCCTGCCGATGCTGTTTACCATTCGATGATTCTTCGGGACGGGCAAGGGGTCGTCCTGCTCGACGGCCAACAAGGTAATGAGCAATTGGTTTTCCCGGCGGGAGCTTGCGACGGCCGTGGGACTCGCGAACGCCGGTCAGCCACTGGGCGCAGCGCTCGCCGGTCCGATAGTCGGAATAATTGGTTTGAATGATGTGCCGAGTCATCCGCCGGAGGTGCCATTCGGAGGATGGAAGGAAAGCGGTTATGGCACCGAAGGCAGTATCGAGATCCTCGCGCCGTACCAGAAGACGAAGTTTGTGAACTCGCGTTAAAGCGTGAGGCGCTGCATACGCAGCGTCTCGTCGATGCGATCCTTCTCTTTTTAGGAAATACATTATGTTATTTGTAGATAGAGTTTTTCTCGTGACCGGTGCCGCACGTGGCATTGGCGCTGCGATCACCACACGGCTGCTCGACGAAGGCGCCAAAGTTGTGGCGATGGACCGCAATGACTTGCCTGCCGATAGCCCGTGGCCCGACTTGTCAAATTTTCATTTTTTCCAAGGCGATGTCAGCCGCGCGGATGATGTGCGTGCCGTGCTGCGTCTGGCCGAAACATCGTTTGGCGGAATCGATGTGATTGTCAACAACGCAGGTATCGCGCAGCCGAAGGGCGATCTTCTTGATACGGACGAGGTCGAGTTCGATCGATTGATGGCCGTCAACGTCAAGAGTATTTTCTTATTTGCAAAATATGGCGTACCGATCCTCGAGAAGTCGTCTCACCCATCGATCGTCAACGTGGGCTCGGCGATCGGCTTGCGGCCTCGACCACAATTGACCTGGTACAGCAGTAGTAAGGGTGCGGTTAACATCATGACAAAGGCGCTCGCGATCGAACTCGCGCCGCGCCGGATTCGCGTCAACGCGGTATGTCCGGTGGGGACTGAGACGGATATGTTGAAGACGCTCGCTGGGGGCGAAGATTTTCAACCGTTGCTGGCCAGCATACCGCTGGGCCGACTTGCCCGTGCGCAAGATGTGTCGTCGGCCGTGGTGTTTCTTGCTTCCGACGAAGCGTCGTTCCTGACGGGGGTTAATCTGCCCATCGACGGCGGCCGTTCTATCTGAAGCAATACCCGTAGAGCGCGACTGCCGATCGTTTTTCTTGTAGCAAGGATGTCGTGATCAAATTAAGTGATCCCCGGCAAGACCGGGGCTTATTGCGTTAGAGATGGAGGACACTTCCTGGACGTTTGGGCAATGTTCGAAGCGAACGTGGGGACGAACGCAGCCTAAACCAGGCCATATATCATTACGTAACTGATTCGCCGTCTATAGAAGTTTGCACAGAAATTAAAAGGATTTACGTCGTCAACAATTTCAAAAGCCATGTACCCTACTATAACGAAGGAGACAAGCGATGGGATGCATAAACGTGCATGAGGTGGTCGACAAAGCAAAGTTCAATAGCTTTCACGCCAAGGTCCTAACCTGGTGCCTGCTGTTAATGTGTATCGATGGCTATGACATCGTTGTGACTGGCGCCGCACTGCCATCTATCATGAAAGACATGAGCGTCGAGCCATCGACGGCGGGCTTCATGGTGAGTTCGGTATTTTTTGGGATGATGTTTGGCGCAATGCTCCTTGGCTCCCTTTCGGACAAAATCGGCCGCCGTCGGACGATTTCTATTTGTGTTTTTCTGTACAGCGTCTTCACAGCCGCAGCTGGGCTAACTCACGATCCCGTCACATTTAGTGGGGCGCGGTTCATTGCCGGCCTTGGAATCGGAGGTGTTATTCCAAACATCGTTGCACAGATGACCGAATATTCACCACGACGGATTCGTAGCCTCTTGACGACAATGATGTTCTCCGGATACTCAATTGGCGGTATTCTGGCCGCCATGCTCGGCAAACAGTTCATTGCAGAGTTCGGTTGGCAGATCGTATTCTTTGCCGCGGGCACTCCAGTGATTCTGATCCCATTCATGTTGAAGTCAATGCCAGAGTCCTTGCCATTCCTGATTTCACGCAAGGACGATACTCATTTGCGAGGGATCGTCGGCCGTATCCATCCGCAGGGCATATTAAAATCCGATGACACTTTCCTACGGCCGCATCAAGACCGAGCCGCAAGGGTCCCTGTGGTAAAACTCTTCGAGGGCGGCCGCGGTGTAAGCACAATCATGTTTTGGATCGCGTGCTTCGCCGGATTGTTCATGGTTTACGCACTTAGCACCTGGCTGACTAAGCTGATGGCGATGTCAGGCTACAGCCTTGGTTCGGCGCTGAATTTCTTGGTGGCACTGAATGTCGGCGCGATAATTGGCGCTATAGGAGGAGGGTGGCTTGCTGATCGTTTTCACATCAAATGGGTTTTGGTGTGTATGTATGCGCTTGGTGGTGTCTTCCTGTACGCGATGACCTTCAAGACTCCGATCGAAATGCGATACGCAATCGTTGCTATCGTGGGCGCATGCACCACCGGTGCGCAACTAATAGCTTTTACCTACTGCGGGCAGTTCTACCCTGCGCCTATCCGCTCAACGGGAGTTGGCATGGCACTAGGAATCGGGCGTTTGGGCGCCATCGCGGCTCCTGTGTTGATCGGTCTGATCGTCTCGCTGAAGCTACCCTTGGAGCTGAACTTCCTCGCGATCGGAGTGGCCGGCATCATGGGAGCATTGGCGCTAGCCTGTATTAACCACCGTCTGCCCATGTCCGGGCAGGCCACGCTAATCACACCACAATCTCCCATGGCTGCTGGTGCCGATTCCTCACCGGCCTCGCGCATCGAGGGATACGAGCTTATTTCGAAGGACGCGAGCCCACGCTGAAGAGACTCGCCGCTGCCTAAGTTTCCAGTGTCACTCCAAAATTAAGTGCAAAAGAAGCGCCCGAGACGATGAGCGCAGTCGACGGCTTAGGCATCTCCGCGGCATTGGCCCGACCACCGCGAGCGCTTTGCTTGCGAGTCTCGGCGCCGGACACGACTTCACAAACGGCCGCCGGGTGGCCATATGGATAGGCCTCACGCCAAGCCGGTACAGCAGCGGAGGTAAGGAACGGCTGGGCGCCATCACGAAGGCGGGAGATGCGGACCTACGCAATCTGCTGATACTCGGAGCTCGCTCGGTGATGGCGAGCCTGGGCGACAAGCAGGACCGTTTCAGCCGCTGGGTGAGAAGTCTCGTCGAGCGTCGCGGCTACTGGCGGACAGCTGTCGCCATCGCCGCGAAGAATGCGTGCATGGCGTGGGCGACTCTCAAGTACGGCGACGCTTCAAATACGTACCGGCGACCGCATGAGCGAACACTACGCCCGATAGGCAAACAGCCCGAGGCACCACAGCAACCACGAGGGGATTGACGATCACTTTGCACTGCCGGCGGTGATGTGAAGCGGGTTGGACATGACCGGTTGTAGTACAGCAGTCCTTCACCTTCTCACGCACGCCGAAGCGGCATTGCAGCAAGTATCCACATCGAACTTCGATTGAGCTTGTGCTCAAAGGGGGAAGCCCTTGTAGTTCTTCTGGGGTGGGAAATCACCAAGGCGATGAGCAACGGTTGTAACGTCGATCGCTTGATCCTGAATTGGTAAAGGACTTGCCCGGCCAGCGGAGCACCAGCCTCAGGTGCGATCATAGGGCCGCTGAACAACCTTCCGCCAAGGAGGAAGTCATGGACACGATCACCCGGGTCGGCGTTGATCTCGCCAAGAATGTCATCCAGATCCACGCGGTCGATGCCGCCGAGCGCGTCGTCGCCCGCAGGGCGATTGCGCGGAACCGGCTCCTGTGCTGGTTTGTCAATCTCAAGCCGTGCCTGATCGCAATGGAAGCCTGCAGCGCCGCCCACTACTGGGCCCGCAAACTCCGCGCGCTCGGACACGAGGTCCGCCTGATTCCACCCCAGTTTGTGGTGCCCTACCGCAAGGGCGGAGCGCGCGTGAAGAATGACGCGCGCGACGCCGAAGCCATCTGCGAAGCCGCGAGCCGGCCGCAGATGCGTTTCGTGCCCGTCAAGTCACCCGCCCAGCAAAGCGTGCTCGTGCTTCACCGGATGCGTACCGGCTATGTCGAGGAGCGCACCGCGCTCATCAACCGGTTGCGGGGACTGCTCGCCGAGTTCGGCGTGTTCTTCCCGCAGCGCATCAACCAGTTGCACAAATACTTCGTCGACTGCGTCGAAGACGGCAGCAACGAACTCGCCGGACCCGCGCGCGAGGCGCTCATGCGCGCGTGGGCCCAATGGCAGGCGCTCGATCAGGAAATCGCCTGGGTGTCTGGCGCGATCCGTCGCAGCCATGAATCGAAGAAACGGGTGCGATCGGCTACTGCATTCCGTCAGTGGAATCGAATTCGGCTGCGCAGGCAGTCGAGGGTATTGTTCGCTCACTTGACACCGGGCTCGCCAATGGGTGTCGCCGCCCAATCCGTGGCGTCGGACCGATGATCGCAACCGCCGCCATCGCTGCAGCAGGCAGCGCCACGGAGTTCTCAAATGGCAGACAGTTTGCGGCATGGCTCGGCCTGACACCGCGTCAGCACTCGTCAGGCGGCAAGGAGCGCCTGTTTGGCATCACGAAGCGGGGCAACGGGTATCGGAGAATGCTTCTGGTACACGGTGCCAGGTCGGTCGTCCAGCAGGCTGTGAAGCATACCGACACACTCTGGCGATGGATACTCGAGGTCCAGGCAAGACGGGGCACAAATGTCGCCGTCGCGGCACTCGCCAACAAGATAGCCAGGACGATCTGGGTATTACTTGCACGCGAGCGCGAATACGCACCTCCCGTATGACCAACGCGCTGGTCGTCCGGTTGCAATAATTCTATTCCTTCATCGGTTGCACAAGTGATTTGACTCAATGGCAAACAGGTCGGACCGTCGGCGACAAAACCTGCGCAGACTTAGGGCTCCCGAAGCCGTGGATATATGAAGGAGTCGCCGGGCGAAATCCATTGGGGCCAGGCACTCGCGTGCCGCAAACAGGCCGAATGTATATATGCAATCCAGCACCTGTTGTGCGCGGCACCGTGTCGGTAGTCCTTCCACCGGAACAGGACGTTTGGTCGGCAAGTCGGTTGCGGCGGCAACGGCTTGAGCGAAGCTAAGCGCTCCTTGCGATCGCGGGGGCGCTACATTAACAATGGAACAAAGCTTTGTGCGAGTTTTAATCTTCTTGAGTGATCAAGCCCAGGATCATGTTTCAGGGCGGAATTGCGGCGCTGTTAGGCGGCTCACGAAGAAGGTTCGTGTATCGGTGGAAGGCGCGGGGACTTAAAGATCACTAAGTCTTCCCTCGGGACATGCAGTTCCCGCTCCCCTATGGGCGCTTGAGGCCTCGTGAAACGAAATATAACGATTAGCCCATGGCACCTCGCGACGACTTGGCCATGTGATCGTCCATGATTGGACGGCAACCGAGATCCTTGCGCTACGCATGCGGCGCACCGACACAAGCAAGCGCGCTTTATTCAAGATCAAGTGCTGCCCGCGAAACCCCGATCGATAGCCCGTCTCGCGACGCGCCACTACTCAGCTCAAAAAGCGCGACGTAATTCATCCAGCGATCGTTTATTGCGTGTGAAAAACTTATTGAAACGTCTCCCTATCATGGACTGCACGTGGCATTCTCGCTGCGCTACTATCTGAATCGGGTAGCTGCTTAAACCGCGGGCGTCCACGACTTCCGACCGACCTCACCCTCTGGCTGATTGATTACTTTGCATGGACGAGAACTAAACCGAACGAGGATGTTGCTCCATGGGCTAAGGCCCCATCACTGTGACGCCAGCGTCTATCTTGAGTGTGACACCGGTAATGCTAGCGGCGTCATTCGAGGCCAGAAACAAGGCTGCGGCCGCGACTTCTTCGACGCTTGCGAGGTGCTTCAGAGGCGTACGCGCACGACGGTCGGCCCAACCTTGGGCATCGATTACCGAACTGGCGCCGGGTGTGTCCACCGGACCAGGCGCGATGGCGTTCACGCGCACTCCATACTCTCCCAACTCAACGGCCTGTTGACGTGTCAGCGCATCAATTGCGCCCTTGATCGCGGTATAAACGGCGCCGTTGCGAATAGAAAGGGATACCGCGACGGATGAAAGGTTGATCACGCTTCCGCGTCGCTTGATCATGTGGGGAGTTGCGGCCTGTAATGACCAGAGGACGCCTTTGATGCCGACCGACAACATTCGGTCGACCTCGACTTCCGGCATATCAACCAACGGTGCGTAATGGAACTTCACGGCATTGTTCACCAAGATGTCGAGCCCGCCGTGCAGTTCGCAGAAACCGTCTACGGCGGCCTTCACAGCAAGGCGATCGGTTACATCGCAGACGACTGGAACTCCTCTTCCTGTGGGCAAGCTTCGCGCTGCGTTTTCGAGTAGAGGCGCATTGATATCGGCCATCGCGACCACGGCGCCCTCAGCCGCGAATGCCTTGGCCATAGCGAGGCCAATGCCGCCACCTGCTCCCGTCACAAACGCCGTCTTACCTGCCAGCTTGGACATCTTTCCTCCGTTGATCGTTGTATCTCAAATACGATAGCGCTCGCACATCCGAAGTTACCACGGCGAACCTCGGCCGAGATCAATATCGACTAGACTGAAAGAGAATGTGGACCCGCCACATCCTCTTCAGCGCGACCGCAACGCTTGGCTCTCGACAAGTGCGCAAATCTCCTCCTTATCCGCACCGAGCCAACGATGCAATACCTTCTCATTGTCGCCGCCCAGTGACGGTGGGTATCCGTGCTGCATCGGCGTCGAGCCCGGAAATTTGATCGGATTGCCGACGACTTCGACGGATTGTCCATGCCCGTCTGAAATGGGAATGATCATCTCTCGTCCGGCTCGACGTGCGTCGTCCAACGCTTCGGGTACGGTTCGGATCAAGGCCACCGGCACACCGTTTTCGGCAAGCGGCGTGATCCAGTCCGCTGCGCCGCGTTGTCGGAAGGCTGCTTCGAGCAATTCCCATAGCGCTTCGCGGTTGGCTAGACGCTGCGCACCGTCGGCGAAGCGGGCATCCCGAGTGAGTTCAGGCAAGCCGAGCACCTCGCACAATCCTCGCCACATCCGCTCAGTGTTGGCGGTCACGACCAGCTCGCGTCCGTCCGCCCCGACAAAGGAACGATAGGTCGGAATCGAGTCATGGCGCGCGGCCTGTGGCTGCGGCGTGATGCCGGCAAGCAGGGCATAGGTGCTTTGATAGGAAAGCATCGCGAGCTGGCAATCGAGCATCGAGATATCGATTATCCGGCCGGCACCACTACGTTCGCGATCGGCGAGCGCCGCGTTGATCGCAATGGTGGCATACATCCCAGCGACCATGTCGCCCGCCGGGATGCCCAAACGCACGCTCGGGCGCCCTGGTTCGCCAGTCAGGCTCATGACGCCGGACAGAGCTTGCACGATCATGTCATACGCCGGCTTGTCTCGCCACGGCCCGCTTTGGCCGAAGCCGCTGATGGAGGCCCAGATCAGGCGCGGTGTTGTCTCGCGCAAGGCGTCGATATCGAGGCCGATTCGAGCCGCGACGCCGGGGCGAAAATTTTCAACCACCACATCTGACTGAGCTATGAGGCGCTTGACGAGAGCGAGCCCATCGGCCTGCTTCAGGTCGACTGCGACGCTTTCTTTACTGCGATTGGTGCTCATGAAGTACGCGCTGTCGTCACCGACAAAGTAAGGTGGGATCGCGCGACTGGAGTCGCCATCGGGCGCCTCGACCTTGACCACTTCCGCGCCCAGATCCGCGAGGATTTGCGTGCAGAACGGTCCGGAGAGGAACGTCGTAAGATCAAGAACCCGATAGCCTTTCAGTGGGGCGGCGTTGTTCTGGACTTTCATGGGTGCGTTTCTTGGTTTACCGGAGGACTTCAAGCTCTTTCGTACAGGTGAATGGTGCAGGCACCGTGGTCGAGAGCAGCGATTCCGCCGCCGGTCACGTGGCTGAGGCCGAGACGCGCATTCCCCACCTGACGTGCACCAGCCTGGCCAGTAAGTTGCCAATACATCTCCACCGCTTGCGCGACGCCGCTCGCCCCAACCGGATGTCCCTTGGAGAGCAGCCCACCGCTTGGATTAACGACAACGTCGCCGCCGTATGTGGTCCGGCCTGCGCGCAGATAGGCGGCCGAGGCGCCCGCTTCGCACAACCCCAAAGCCTCGTAGTACACCAGTTCCGCGATCGAGAATGAATCGTGCAATTCGATGACGTCGAGATCCCGCGGGCCGAATCCCGCCGCCTCGTAGGCTTCCGCGGCAGAGTGATAACTGATCTCCGGTCGCAGCATGTCGCGAAAGCCCCAGATCGCTGAACCGGAGTGGAGTATCGACGCAGCAATCCGAATTGCGGGACGTGCCAGCTTGCGCCGCGTCGCATCGGATACTACGAGCACGGCGGCCGCGCCGTCGCCGGTCGGACAACACTGTAGCAAGGTCAGCGGATCGGCAATCGGGCGCGAGCTAATCACGTCTTCGACGCTTACCTCTCTGCGGAATTGGGCATACGGATTGCGCGCGCCGTGACGTCTCGCCTTGACGCTCACCTCGGCGAGGTCTTGGATCGATGCATCCCGTTCGTGCAAGTAGCGGCGGGCACGCATGGCGTACACGGCCGGCATCACCATGCCTTGCTGGACTTCAGGATCCTCAAGCACCAGTGGCAAAGTACCCCCACCAAACTGCGTGAGCTTGTCAACGCCGATTACAAGCACGACTTCGTGCCTGCCCTCGAGCACGTCTTTCCACGCGAGATGCAATGCCGACGCGCCGCCCGAGCATGCGTTGTCCACGTTGATGACGGGCACTGAGCTGATGCCGACTTCCTTGACAATGCGTTGGCCAGTTAGCATGCCGCCGTAGGTATGCCCGCATACGACCGCCTGCACATCTTGTGGGCGAATCCCAGCGGAAACCATCGCGTTTAAGACGGCGGGTACAGCCAGGCCCGAATAGCTGGATTCACGATATTTGCCCATCGGAATCATTGCGGCGCCCACGATGTAAGCGTTGCTCATGCTGATACTCCGTCCTGTTGGCCGACAAGCGGGACCACAAACCAACGGTCGCCTTCGGCGCGCAGTTCTACGGGTATATCGCAGGACAGTTCCCCTTTCAAGGCTGCCGGCGATTCGACATTGGCCAGGACGCGCACGCCCTCGGGAAAATCGACATAGCCGATGGCGTAGGGCGTCGCCCGCGTTGACGACACGTGCACCGAGGAATAGGAATACAGCGTGCCATGCGGACCGAACAGCGTTGGCCTCATATCGCGGGCACCGGTCTGTGGGCAGACGTCACGTTCAGGAAAGGCTTTATATCCCGAGGAGCGACTGACGCTTCCCTTGAGCAGGACAATGCCGTCCTGCTTGATGAACTGGGCTGGTTTCGGTTCCTCTAGATCTTTGAAAGGCAGGGCATCGTTAGCGTAGGCCGCGCCCGACGTCCTGGTGGATTCCATGTTTGGCATTTCGCCTCCTTTTAACTGCGTTGAGATTGTTCGCTAGTCAGACCGAGCCAACGACTGAGATCATGTTTGAGCGTCGCGCCCGCGTCGTGCGACTGACCGAGACAGTTGGGAACCTGCGCGTCGAGTTGCTTATCAGCGAACGGCGCCGAGGGTGAGCCTGGAAATGCCTCGACCGTGGCTTGCGCCAGCGCCGCGCCCCGGAGATGTCGGTTCGTTCCAGGCAGCTGTCATCGAAATGTCGCTGGCCGACCTGGCCATCCACTATCGCGACCGCGAGGAGGTAGTCGGCAGAGAACCTTGCCTCATTGCCATTGGTCGGCGGTCGGGTAAGCAGTGGCAGCAAGGTGCCGGTGCGCACGGTCACAGCGAGCGAGGCGAAAGGCTTCCCCGACAGTTGACGTCGTATCTCAAGCACCGTGGCGATCAGACGGTGACCCCCGTAACAGCGTGGAAAAGCTTTGCGCGAGACGTTGACCGTCGGCGGATCCTGCCAGGGTAACGGCGAATCCGATCGGCCGCCGTACAGTACCTCAAGGCCCTTCTCGCCAAAGGGGGACTGTGAGGCAGTGATGCCCTGCCGGGCCCGTAAGGCGGAACGTAGGCCGGCGGCGCTCGTGATACCCGCGTGCACGGGTTTGGCCATCGAACCAAAGCTTTTCTGCGTGCCGGCCGCCTGGCACAGCGCAAGGGCAAGCGCGCGTTCAATCGACATTTGCGGCGCGCGCCACATGCGCATCACAGCTGCAGCGACGGCGACTGGCCCGATTGTGCTGGTCGCATGCCAGCCTGCTGAGTAGTGGCCAGGGCCAAGCGCCTGGCCCACGAGATCGGCGACCCTCAGGCCTGCGAGATAAGCCGCTGCCATGTCCGGATGGGGGCGGCGTTCGGCGGCGACGAGCAACGCGGGCACGATAACGGCGCTCGCATGCACGATGCTGGAAAGTTGCACGTCGTCATAGTCCAGCGCGTGAGCAGCGGTGGCTTCCACGAACGCGCGATGCTCGAGGGATACCGGTGCATCGCCATACAGGGAGTCGAGCTTGCGCGCCACCACTTCGTGGCGACCAGCGGTGGCGACGGCCATGGTGTCCAGGAGGCTGCGTGCAACCTCCTGGTGTGTCACCGGCTGTCCATCTACGGATATGGACGCCACGGCATGGGCTAATCGCTGCAAGTCAAGTGGCATGAATCCGGGTCTCCGAAGCTGTATATCTGCTGGTTATGCCGGCGTGGGCAGAGAAAGAGCCGGGACGGCCGGATGGCATTGTGGCTGGGCCATCCGTTCGGTAACAGAAACTGCTTATCTTGCGCTGCCAATGTTAATTCCGGTTAACGGAATTAGATTCCGTTGGTGTGAAATAATACTTTGGCCAGAGGATCCTGACAAGTGAAGTTTGCCGCCCGAAGCGCATTCAAGAATCACGACGAGTGCGGTCTGCGTTGCGTTAGAAAGCGCTTGACACCGTCAGTCTGAGTAGATACCGTTATTCCATTGAGCGTTATCGTATTCCGTTTAGCGGAATTTATAGCATCCCCGAAAGCGAACATCGGAGTGCGTTCCGTAGCACAACGCCTCGGCACAAAGTCCATTGCAAATCGCACGACCTTGTATTCACCATGCAGCAGGACATACTTTTAACCGACGACGGCGCGCGCCTGCATTACCGGGATATTCGATCGAGGGCCGCTGGTGGAGAGGAGCCGGTTTTCATGCTGCATTCGCTCTTTTTTATGGATCGATGTTCGATGACGTGTGCGCGCTGCTGTCGACCGGGAGCGCCACAGGTGCCACATCGGCTCGTAATCGAAGACGCAGGTCATACGCCGATGGTCGAAAGCCTCGTTGAGGTCGCGAGCGAATTACTGCGGTTCTGGAGTACATCAAATGTTTACTGATAATCCATCGGATTCCATCGTTCAACTTCGCCACTCCGCCACCCCGTGGCGAGACATTGGCACAGGTCAGCTCGGAACCGTCCTTGCGCTGCATTCTTTGGGCCTTGACCGGCGTGCGTTCGACTTGCTGCGCCAGCAGCTTGCGCCCGGCTGGCGCATCGTTAGTTATGATCTGCTGGCGCACGGTAGTGCCACGTTGAGCATGAGTGCAGCGCTCGCCTTCGAAGACTGGGTTGACGATGCGCTCGCGGCGCTCGCTCGCTTCGATGGGCAGCGCGTGCACGTGCTAGGCCATTCTCTCGGGGGCAGCATTGCCGCCGCGGCAGTATCCCGGCGCCCGGAACTTGTCGCCTCGCTTACGCTCGTCACTACGCCACCTCATGGATTCGCCGAGTTCAAGAATCGGGCGCACGCTGCGCTTGCCGGTGGCATAGAAGGCGTGCTGGACGACACTCTACAACGGTGGTTCGGCGGCACGAATTCGAGCAAGGCGGTGCTCGACTATGCGCGCGAGTGTCTGATGGCGATGTCACCTGAGGAATGGGCTGCGGCCTGGACGGCTTTTGCCCAGTTCGATGGCTATCGCGAACTGGCACAGTTTCTTCCTCCGACGCTTGCGGTTGCAGGCAGCATCGATTTATCGACACCCCCTGCGGCCATGCGACAGATCGTGCAAGCTTTCGTCGAGGCGAAGGCCGGGCAGAATATCCAGTTCGCGGAGATCTCGAATGCGGGGCATATGGTAGCGCTCACCACGCCGGGCCAACTCGCTTCTCTCCTCACACGGCATTGGGAGTCCTCGGGTTCGCACGAACCTGCGCCGAACGCGGAGGGCTCTCGATAGCATCATGAGCCTGATTTTTGGCCGCGGGCATGAGGCAATACAGTTGCTTCGCCGCACTTTTAGCGCCCGGAAGAAGACCACTCTTTGAGCTCATGCGCGCCATTTCAACTTCCGCTGGCGTCAGTGACGACGTCAGCGTGTGCCCTTGCCGAGAGGCATGTCGGGGCTCTTTAAAATAACTATCAGGAGACGAGATCATGCCAGTAAGTCATAGCGTCAGCGTGGTATCCGCACCAGGGGACAATATACAGATCGCCGCCCGCAGGCCGGCGATGCTCAAGATTATTGTGGCGAGTTTTTCCGGTACGACGCTTGAGTACTATGATTTTTTTATCTACGGAACGATGGCAGCGCTGGTATTCAAGCAGTTGTTCTTTCCCAGCTATAGCCCGCTGGTAGGAACACTTGCCGCATTTGCCACTTTCGCTGTCGGTTTCTTTTCGCGCCCGCTTGGCAGTGTTCTGTTTGGATATTGGGGCGACAAGCTGGGGCGTCGGCGTACGCTGATCATCTCGCTACTGTTGATGGGTGCCTCGACCGTCGCCATCGGTCTGCTGCCAACCTTCGGATCGATCGGTGTGTTTGCGCCGATTCTGCTTGTAGCATTGCGTTTGCTGCAGGGGCTTGCGATGGGGGGAGAGTGGGGCGGCGCGGCGTTGATGCTGGTCGAAAACAGCCCTCCAGAGCGCAAGGGGCTGATTGGAAGCGCGGTGCAGATGGGGGCCCCCGGTGGCCTGATTCTGGCCTCGGGCGTGACCACGATCAGCGGTTGGGTCTCGGGAAGCGAGTTTTTGATTTGGGGGTGGCGCATTCCCTTTCTCGCAAGTCTGGTTCTGCTCCTCATCGCCTTCTGGATCCGAATGGGCATCGACGAGACGCGGGAGTTCGAGGCTCTGCAGGCCAGCCAGAAGAAGATGGAGCCGAAGGTGCCGATCGTCGATGTGTTCAGGCGTAACTGGAAAGATCTGTTCCTGGCTTTCGGCATGGCCGCACCGAGCAATTCAGTGTTTTATATTGCAACCATCTACACCTTGTCGTATTCATCGAGCCATCTGGGCATGAGCCGGGGCACCGTACTCAACGCCTTGTTGCTTGCCTCAACGATCCCTCTGATCACAATCCCGATGTTCGGCTGGATCAGCGATCGAGTTGGTCACTGGCGCATGGTTGCCTTTGGTTCCCTGAGTTCCTTTGTATCCTCCTTCCTGTATTTCCATATGCTGGATAGGGCGTCGATGGGTTGGACTTTAGGTGCGATGGCGATCCTGCTGGCGATCAACCATGCCTCCTTGCAGGCGCCGCAGGCTGCCCTGTTTTCGTCTCGCTTCGACGTGTCGGTACGCTACACCGGTATCAGTTTGAGCCAGTCGATTCCGACCACCATCATTGGCGGCACTATTCCGTTTCTAGCAACGCTGTTGTTTTCCCTATCCGGTGGCACTACATTGATCGCGGCCTATATGGCGGCGTTGGGCGTATTTGGCTTCGTCTGCGCATGGCTATGCGCTCCTCGACGCGTGGCATCCTCGCGCGAATGAATGCTGGACAACGGATCGGTCGACACATGGTGAGAGGAGGCTGGAAGTGAGTGAAGCAATTGGTTTTGTCGGATTGGGGATGATGGGTGCGTCCATCACGGATCGACTGATGGCGGCCGGATATGAGGTGATTGTGTACGATCGCTCGGCCGAGCGCGCGCGCTTTGTCATAGCCTCGGTGCCCGATGCAGAGGCCAGCAGGGACGTGACCGTAGGGGGGGAAGGGATCATACACGGACAGGCAGTGAGCTATTACATCGAAACGTCGACCATCGGTCCAGGCGCGTGTCGCGAGATCGCTGCTCAACTGCAGGAACGCCCCATCGAGTTCGTCGACGCGCCGGTCAGTGGCGGACCCCGTGGCATCACCAGAGGCAACTTGTTTGCGAGACCTGTAGTAATTGCAACAGGCCGGATGAGTGCAATCGTTAGTACTCTTCGACCGTTAAATCAAAACCTCGGTGTTTAATTTGATATGTAATCCTATTTAAATATGACGAATTGAGACAGATAGATTGTCGCTCCCATCTATTCACGCGTTGCGCGCGCTACCACTCGCCAGTGGAGACGGCGTTGGTTTGAATGACTGGAACGGTGCCGAGCGATGGCTGACCGATTTCGACGTCCCTCCATACACGTAAGCCTTCCGGGAAATCGACGTAGCCGAGGGCAAATAGCGTCTCGCATGATTCTATCTTGAGCAGCGCGTTAAGTAACGTGTAACGCGCACGGCGTAACGCACGTGTCCTGTCAATTCTGGAACGGCAATGCGTCGATGTGACGTCCGTCCCCGGCGCACGACTCGCATAAGGAAACTTCATCCCGCCCCGGTGGCATCTTGTGGATCGTTACGAATGCCATATATGGAATGACATTCCATATATGGAAATAATAGGATATCGCCCACGTGGTTGGCAAGAAGATTTGTGTTTGCGGCGAGCGTAGCTGCCGTCGGGCCGGGTTTGTTGACGCTCGCGGAGGAGGCGGAAGTTGGCTTGCGCCACACGGAGCGGCTTGCGCATGATCCAGCCGCAAGCTATATTTGTTCCGTTGACCGGAAATTAAATCTGGTAAATGAAATACTTGGGACCCGAAAATTTGACAGATTGCTTGGCTGGCTACGCCATTCCGTAGCGCACTGCTTGCGTCCATAAATTGCGTCTTCTAGCGAGTGCAACCATTCAGCAGGGGTGTGGGGCCGATTCAAAACTCGAGACTGCCGGGAACGGTGGCCATAGGTCAGGTTTTGCGGTCTAGGATTGTTGATAGAATCTGTGTGCAGCGACACCAGTGCCTGCGGGCATTATGCGGCGCGTCGAGTATTCTGTGACGTAATGTGCGTGATCTGGCGCAGTACCTTCTAGGTGGTAACGATTTGAACGCGACAAAGAAAAAAACCTCCCTGGCTTCCGTCGTCGAGCCGGCCACAGCAACGACGGGCACCGTGAGTCGTGCCGTGCAGTTGCTCACCCTGCTTGCCGATTCTCCAGGTACGATGGCTGTCAAACAAGTGGCGGAACAAATGCAATTGGCGCCATCTACGGCTCATCGGTTGCTTCAGTTGCTACGTAAGGAAGGGTTTGTCGAGGCCGCAGCGGAGGGGCACAAATATTCAATCGGGCCTCAGTTTTACCGGGTCGCGGCGCGCGTCATGTCACTCGTGCGCGCTCCCGATATCGCACTGCCGATGATTCAGGAGGTTGCTGATACATTCGATGAGGCAGTCGTGTTCGGGTTGTATCTTCCGGAGCAGGGTGCCGTTAGCTTTGTCGCTCGGGCGGACGGCAAGCAAATGCTCAAATATCAAATCGACATGTTCGAGCCTCTGTCGCTGGTTTGGGGCGCATCGGGAAAAGCAATTCTCGCGTATCTGCCCACCGATGTCGTGCAAACGGTGCTTGCAAACGAAGGGCCGTCACCAGCGTGCGGGGCCGCGTTGCCCTCCAGGCGAGCGCTAACCGCTGAGCTGAATACCATTCGGGCGCAGGGCTATGCCGTCAGTACCGGCGAGAAGTTACCTGATGCACGTGGGATCGCTGCGCCGGTATTTGGCCCGCGCGGCATTCTGGGCTGCATCTGCCTGACGTCGCCCAAGTCGCGCTTGCCGCATGGGAATATCGAAGCGATTGGACGCGAAGTGGCGAGGCGTGCGACGACGTTGTCCCGGGCATTGGGGGCTTCCGGCGACATGACCGGGTGACGGTCCTAACGGTCTGCCGGGCATAGCACGGCCAGTGCGACCATGCGATCTTCTTGTGTGGGCGATTGCCTGCCAGTCGCTTTGAGGTAACTTCCGGGCGCCGTGACGGTGGGCCGCGCTGGCGAGAGCGCATCGCTGCATAACGGGGAGAACCCTGAAAGTCGCGCACAGCCGTGGGCTTTATACCGTTCGGAAGCCCGATGCCTCACCCGTTCCCTTTGTTAGCTCGCGAGATAAACCCAGCAGCATGGCGCGAGCTCGCAAAGGGTCGCTGTAGAGGGCGCTTGTCGACGCCATCGGTTTCGCCCACCGTATGTCTGGTGGCACACCTGCAGCACTTCTCGCCAAGCGCGCGACCGGACCCTTGAGGACGCCATTGGCCAGCCACGCCAAGCCATTCCGTCTACGGTCGTCGTATCGCGGATCGACTGTCGTTTTCCCAATGAAATCCCTATTGGCGTGGTGGATGAATTTCTGTCGGTAGCTGGGACTTCAGCGGCAGTACCGCTTCGCTATTGGCGATTGATCGCAGCCCCTGCCAGTCAACCACACAGTAATGACGTCTGGCCTCAAGCAACTGAACAGGAGTTTTCGCCCCACGCGAAGGCGTGCGAGCAAGCGAAAGAAGAGATTGCGTTTCATAGGTAGGACGGCGTCCCATTGAGGGCTTGCGTCAGGACTTCAGGCGCGCTGGCTGGCGGCGAATTGAGCCGTTTCTCAGAAGAGGTCTCACCGGCCTTCACCGCACACGCCGAATGGTCCACAGTCGAACTCCAACGAAGGAAAACATCGAGCGGATTGCAGATCCGCACATAATAAAAAACAGCTCAACTATGCTCAATATCGGCGTGACGGACTCCTTCTTTAGCTTTCGCTTAATTTTCACCAAGCCGGTGCGGTCGTGCCACAGAGGAGGGCGAGAAACGCATGAGTGGGCACGCACCACTCATCTCTTACGTTCAAGTTGTGGAACTGCATACAAAGGTGTGATATGCGTGCAATGGCCCGCCACTCGGGAGCGGCTTGCCGCAATTGCTTCATCGGTAGAATGAGCGACGTTGCGGCGGATGGGCTCACAATAGAAGGAAAGGGGAACTTGCTAAGAAGAAATCGTCAGCGCAGCTTGTAGCGCTCAAGTGAGCCATGGCGGGAAATTGCAAACGTTCAAAATTTGCCGCGCATCGGAGCATAGCCCCGGTGCAATCAGGTGCTGGTTGAGAGGCGGTCCAATTCGGTCGCAAGTTGGTCGATGTACGGATCTTTAATATCGCAGTTGAGCAAGGCTGACTGCAACCGGCGAACGTAGTCTACGTTGCTCCCCAATAGACCCGACGCCGCTGCCACGAACGGTGCAATGTGCAAAACCTGCGTATTTGATTCGTAGAACGGATGCGCCGGATTTGCGACAAAGGCCAGTGCTTTTAGTAACCTTCCGTTGTCAAGTGCGACGTCTGCCCAAGTTGGCGTATATGCGCCAGTTAACATCTCGCGAGTCCAGACTAACCGGAGTTCTTCATCCAGATTAGCCGCAGGAAGTCGCAGCGCGACCCCGCGAGTAGATCCTCCTGGCTCCAGCGACAGCATTCTTCCCGGTGTTTCCCTAGTCCCTCGGCCCGCAATCACACGCAAGCAGAAACTTCGCTGCCATCCTTGCAGCGTGGCGATTTCCCGGGCGTCGTATTCGAACAGTGGATTCCAGATTAGCGACCCGTAACCGAAGAGCCAAACCTCACCATTGGCCGGTCGGGACTTTAGCGTTTCACTCAGAGATTGATCTATCTG
This sequence comes from Paraburkholderia sp. GAS334, assembly GCF_050436625.1. Lineage (NCBI taxonomy): Bacteria > Pseudomonadati > Pseudomonadota > Betaproteobacteria > Burkholderiales > Burkholderiaceae > Paraburkholderia > Paraburkholderia sp. GAS334. The sequence continues at coordinate 112,911 of NZ_JBNDMO010000012.1, forward strand.
CTCCTGGGTCCAGAGGACCTCACTTAGACAGTCGGCAAAGGACCGGAGGTAGGTTCCGGACAGAATCGACTTTCTCGTCATCATTTCTGACCTCGGTTTTCTGGATTTACATCGTTCTACTCGAGCCACACGCCTAACCGTCAACTGCAGCATGCGACGTGCAGAGGTTATCCGCCGTAGAGTAGGGAAGTATGGGCTTCATGGCGAACAGAAGCGCTTCGACAAGTCTCAAATCAAAAAACTTCCGTCGCCAGAGCCTGTACGCAAGGATGAAACTGGACCTCAAGGAGCACGCGCGTTCAATTGAATCGGACCCTGCGTGACACTGTAATCCCGGCGACCCAACGTTTGAGTGTCCGTATCAGCCTTCTGGAACACTTTGTTTATCGAACACTCTATGCAAAGCGCGCGGCAGCGGCGGGTAACCTGGCACATAGCATCAGCAGTTTCCTCTTCCAGTCAGTGATTCGAAGTGGCTATGCACATCGGTGCATAGCGTCAAAGCGCTGCACGGATTGGATTGCTTTCGCTCGGGTCCCCTTGCCCAATAAGGTGGTATTACATATTTCCGATCATGGTCTCGCCGAAGCCCGAGCACGAAACTTGTGCCGCGCCTTGCATCAGCCGCGCGAAGTCATACGTAACTCGCTTCTGTAGGATCGACTTTTCCATCGACTTGATGATCAGATCGGCTGCTTCGGTCCAGCCGAGGTGGCGCAGCATCATCTCCGCCGAGAGGATTGCCGAACCCGGGTTCACGTAGTCCTTGCCCGCGTACTTTGGCGCAGTGCCGTGCGTGGCTTCGAACATCGCGACCGAATCCGACATGTTCGCTCCCGGCGCAATGCCGATACCGCCAACCTGTGCCGCCAGCGCGTCTGAAATGTAGTCACCGTTCAGGTTCAGCGTGGCAATCACGTCATACTCGGATGGGCGCAGCAGAATCTGCTGCAGGAACGCGTCGGCGATCACGTCCTTCACCACGATGTCGCCACCCGTTTTCGGATTCTTGATCTTCATCCACGGGCCGCCGTCGATCAGCTCAGCGCTGAATTCGTTTTGCGCCAACGAATAGCCGTAGTCACGGAATGCGCCTTCCGTGAACTTCATGATGTTGCCCTTGTGTACCAGCGTGACTGAGCGGCGATCGTGATCGATCGCGTACTGTATTGCCTTGCGCACCAGACGCTCCGTGCCTTCACGCGACACAGGCTTGATACCGATACCCGAAGCTTCCGGGAACCGGATCTTCTTCACGCCCATTTCTTCCTGCAGGAACTTGATGACCTTCTTCGCCTGTTCCGATTCCGCCGCCCATTCGATGCCGGCGTAGATATCCTCCGAGTTCTCGCGGAAGATCACCATGTTGGTCTTCTCAGGTTCACGCATCGGCGAAGGCACGCCCTTGAAGTACTGCACCGGGCGCAGGCAAACGTACAGATCGAGTTCCTGACGCAGCGCGACATTCAGCGAACGGATCCCGCCACCGACCGGCGTGGTCAGCGGCCCCTTGATCGAGACGACGTATTCCTTCAGCACCGCCAGCGTTTCTTCCGGGAGCCAGACGTCCGGGCCGTACACCTTGGTCGACTTCTCGCCCGCATAGACTTCCATCCAGTGGATTCTCTTCTTGCCCGCGTAGGCCTTCTCAACCGCCGCATCGACCACTTTGAGCATGACCGGCGTGATGTCGACACCTGTGCCGTCGCCTTCGATATACGGAACGATGGGCCGGTCGGGAACATCGAGCGAAAAATCGGCGTTGACGGTGATCTTGTCACCACCGATTGGAACCTTGATGTGCTGATACGGCATTGGGAACTCCGAAAGCGTTATGTGGGAGACGGCTCGCTTTGGTTCATTCTTCGAACCGCTCTGCGATCGGAATCCCTTCGCCGCGGATGCGACGAAGGGGCTCGACGCTAGCTTGCGGCAGCGCGTAAGCGACTCGGCGTGCTTTGTGTGGCGTCTACCGAGCCTGATCTTGAAATTCGGCCTACATCAACACGAATACCCCGAACTCGGGTGCATCGCTGGTCCACGTTCGTCCGGCTGTCCAGCCGGCATCGGAGGCAAGGCTGGCGAAGGAGTCGGTGGTGAACTTGTGTGAGTTCTCCGTGTGCAAAAACTCGCCTTTTTTGAACGCGAACGTTTTGCCAGCAGCATTGACTACCTGGTCGGCGCGACTGACCAGGTTCATTTCAATTCGACGTTGCTCACGATTCCAGACGGCGAGATGGTCGAAGGCGTCCAGGTTGAAGTCGCCGAGGAGCTCGCGATTGATCCGGGTCAGGAGGTTCTTGTTGAAACTGGCGGTGACGCCTGCCGCGTCGTTGTAGGCGGCAAGGAGCGTAGCTTCGTCCTTGACCAGATCTGCGCCTACTATCATCAAGGCGTCGTCGCCCAACAGGCGGCGGGCCGTTCGAAGAAACGCTACGGCCTGATCGCGCGTGAAATTGCCTATTGTCGACCCCGGAAAGAAGCCGACTTTGGGGCGGTCCTGTGCGATCGGCGGCAGCGTCATGGCGCGCGTGAAGTCGTCCACCGAAGGTGCGACGATCAGGTTAGGATAGTTTTGGTTAAGGCGCGCAACAGCTGCGGCCAGCGCATCCGCGCTAATGTCAATGGGGACGTAAGCACTAATCTGCGGTGCCGAGTCGAGGATTAGTTGTGTTTTCTCGCTCGCTCCGCTGCCAAACTCGACCAATACAGCGTCGGACGGTATCAGTCCAACAATCTGCCCCATTATCTGCTGAAGCAGTGCCGTCTCGGTACGTGTTGGATAGTATTCTGGCGTCCGGCAGATTTCTTCGAATAACGCCGAACCGGCAGCGTCGTAAAAGTATTTCGGCGACAGTGTCTTGTGTTTGACAGACAAGCCAGCAACCACTTCGGCGGCAAATCCCTCAAACCCAGCAAATGGACCCTTGACGTCGGATGCGTCGCGAGCCAGACGAACGCCGGAAAACATCCACCGCTGGTGCGGATAGAAGAAGTTTCGGTATGTATCCCGCGAGTGGCCCGCAGGTGTCACGCTTGCTCCGCCGCGCAGTACCATCTGATTGGCCATGAATTTGCCGTTGTACTCTCCAACCGCATCAGCCGACGCCCGGAAACCGGGATACGGGCTATAGGCGCTTTGCGTCCATTGCCACGCTACGTCGTCCACCTGTTCCAGGAGACCGTTGCGTGCGCCGATTTCCCATTCTGCCTCGGTCGGCAGGCGTGCGCCGGCCCATTGTGCATACGCGGTAGCTTCGTAGTAGCTGACGTGAGTAACGGGGGCTGCCTCGTCAATGGGGCGCATCCCCGCCAATGTCATACATGACCAGCCTCCCTTCACGCGCTCCCAGTAGAGTGGGGATTCCCACGACTCGGCTTGCGCCCGTGCCCATCCGTCTGAAAGCCAAAGATCCGGGCGCCTGTAACCATCAGCGTTCATGAAAGCAAGCCACTCGCCATTGGTGACGAGGCGATCTGCTATCTCGAACGATTCGGTCCACACCCGGTGTTTTGGTCGCTCATTGTCAAAGGCGAATTCGGTTGGATCCGACGCGTTTCCAATCTCGGTCAAACCACCTTGCGCTCGCAGGAAGCGGCCCGTTCGACCCGCAGAGTCGGGCGCCCAGCTTGAGTCGTAAGGTGGTTTAAGTGGCGACTGTGCGAATAGATGCAAAACATCCATAAGCAACAATTCCTGGTGTTGTTCTTCGTGCGCGATTCCGAGTCGAACCAGGGATTCGACCTCTGGCGACAGGCCGGAGCGCAGCAACACGCGCATATGGCTATCGACATAGTACCGATAGCCCATTACGTCTTCAACCGACGGACGGGTCATTAGTCCGCGTGCGGGCCTAGGTTGCCGAGGTCCTAATGACTCATAGTATGAGTTGAAGAGATAGCCATAGATTGGATCGTAGACTTTATAGATTTCCGATCCATTCATGAGCAGAAATGTTTCGAAAAACCATGTCGTATGTGCCAGATGCCATTTCGCAGGACTCGCGTCCGGCATGGACTGAACCACCATATCTTCATTTTCCAGCGTTGCGACGAGGCTCTCAGTTCGGTCGCGCAACTGCAGGTATTGCTGGAGTAAATCGTCGCGGCCGACGGGATTCAGCCGCTCACTCATGTTCGGATTCATGGAAAAATTTCCTGATGACGGGCGCAACGGAGAGCGCCGGGAGCCGCACTCCCGGTTACAGGAGAACGCAGCAGATGTGTCGCCGGTCGCCTTGCTCTAGTTGCTTTCAGTCCGGACGGAAAGGTGAAAAAATAGGCACGGGCGAAGCCGTGCCTGCGACGAAACGGGCAGACAGGGAGGAGTACCCCTTCAATCGCGAAACAGCGGCCACCCAAGCGGTGCACCTATTTGCCAAAGGGCATTATTTCTGACGTTGCGCAGTGCAGTAGACACTATCGAATGGTAGCCAGATTGGCTATCCGGATATAGTTGGGTCTGACGAAAACAGAACTCAGCCTAGACGAACAATGGGCGGCCCGTCGCAGCGTGGGCTACGAGATCGTCCGAATGGGCCGGCATGGTAATCGATGTGATACTGTCTACTGTTCCGACCGCCAGAGCGAGGAAAACCTTGAGTCGAGGTTTCGGGGAACTCGCGGTCACCGTTGACTGGATCTCAAACATAACAACATATTATGAAATGACGCGGCTTCCACCTTTAAATCCTCTTCGCGCATTCGAGGCGGCAGCCCGTCTGAAGAGTATCCGCAAAGCTGCCGAAGAATTGTCTGTGACTTCCGGTGCTGTCAGCCGCCAGGTCCAGCTGCTCGAGGACCACCTTGGACTGAAGTTGTTCCGGCGTGAACCGCGGGCTGTCCTTCTAACGGCCGCAGGTGAGCAATACTTTTCTGCGATTACGGTACATTTTGAGGGGATCCGCGAAGCGACCGAGAAGCTCACCGGGGCGCGCGGCCCTGAAGTCTTGAAGATCCGTGCCTACACCACGTTTGCCATGAAATGGCTTATCCCGCGTCTGTCGAGTTTCCAATCGCTCCACCCGCACATGGAAGTGAGGATCACTACTTCGCTGGAGGAGGTGGATTTCGAACACGAGGATATAGATGGCGCGATTCGCCTCGGGGACGGTAAATGGCCTAATTACGAGATGGACAGACTTGTTGACAATGAACTGTCCCCTATGTGTACACCAAGCTATCGGGATCGCATGAACTTTCGAAGCGGAGCGGATTTAAAGAATTTGTCGCTGCTCCATTCCCTTGCGCGCCCGGATGATTGGATGCTCTGGTTGAAGGCCGCCGGGGTGGATGGAATCGACCCTTATGCCGGACAGAAATATGCGAGTTCCGTGCTGGCCTACCAGGCAGCACTTGAAGGGCAGGGCGTCGTGATGGCGCAACGGGTCTTGGTCGCGGACGACCTTGCGGCTGGGCGATTGATTGAACCGCTTGACACCGTGCTCGATCGAGGAGAGTTCACCTATTACCTGGTGTACCCAAGGAATCGCTCACGCAACCCAGCTTTCCGTCAATTCAGGGCCTGGCTGATAGAGCAGGCACAGACGCCGTCGTCACAAATGACACGGGATTGATTCGCACGTAGGTGGCAGATGCTTGCGGATTCGATCCCGATCCCGACGCATTCAATGGCCGGTGATTCGCGCATCACTACAACGCAAGCGCCCAGGTCTGGTTGTCTGCCGTCCTCGGTCTCCATGTCATCATCGCAGCTCACTAACCACGCTTCGTTCCTCGGCGCTCCGATACGCGGCATCGGCGAACGCATTGTCCCGTCCTTTCGATGGGCCATTGCGGCGGCCGCCGCGTGGATATTCGTCCTTACGTCGATGGCAGTTAGCATCTGACCGCGCTGCGTCTCATGCACTCTTTGTCTTGCGCGTTTCCCGATCGCGCACACCGCATTCTGCCTCATGGAATTCGACGCCGGAGCCGCCATGGTGCTTGCCGCGGTCATCGCTCTCAACACCGAATTGTTGTCCCCGCAGCGATTCAGGGTTGGCTGATCCCGCTGAGGATAAGCCAATCCAATACATGGGCGAAGCGCCATACGCCAGCTGCTTACTTGGTTTGACAAAAACTCACGCGAGCACGCTATAAAAGTCGTTTGTCTGACGATGGCGCAGTCGGTACGCTTAATGTCTTGGGGTGGTGGACTCGAAGCCTGTAGCCCTGCCGTGCAGATGATTTTGTGGAGTGGGAATGGAGCGGACGAGCGGTATGCTGAGCGGTATTCGTGCATTGGCGTGGGGTGGACGGAGGTCCGTCGACCTGTGCATAGAGATGCTAGCTGCCAGCGGCGCACAAATTACGATCGCCGACGCGGGGGATGTAGTGCCATTCGATGGCTTTGACGTCGTCGTAACTGCTTCGGACGTTGCCCCGAAAGCGGCACGAGATGCCCTGGGCAGATTGCGCGCCGAATCGCATCTGATTGTGTGTGACATTACTGCAATGGGAGTGATGGGCGCACGGTCGGGCATGCCGTTTTCGGATGCGGAGGTGCAAGCAATCACGGGGCTGATGGATACCACAGGCTTTTCGGCGGGGCCTCCGGTGCATATTGGCGTTCCTATTACCGAAATCTCCGCCGGCATGTATGCTGCCACAGCCATTGTTGCCGCGTTGCGCGTGCGGAGTATGCGTGGCGTCTGCCAGAATATCGACGTCTCGCTGTTTGGCTGCGCCGCAAGTGCGTTGACCACGTTTCTGCCCAAAGCTTTCGCACAAGACCGAGTTGGCCGTGTCGGAAACAGGCATCCAGCATGCGCACCGTGGAACGCCTACGCCACTCGCGACGGCTGGATATTGATCTGCACAAGCACAGAAGAGCAGTGGCGGCGTTTGCGCGATGCGATCGGTGACACGGAACTTGAAGAATCCGTCTTCGATCGATTGCCGGACAGATTGCGACATGTTGACAGGCTCGATACGAGAGTTGAAGCCTGGACTCGCACCCTGTCGACGCAGGAATGTTCTGCGCTTTGCGAAGGGATTGGCATTGCTGCTGGTCCGATCCTAACCATCGAAGATTTACAGCACGAGCCGAACTTTCGATTGCGCCATCCGTTGCTGGCCAGCCAGTTAGCTAAGGCGCCAGTGGAGCCGCGTACTTACGCTGCGATGGTTCCCTTCGCCATTCATCCGCTAGGGGCGTCAGCCGCAACTCCCAGCGGGACTATCGATGGGGCACTCGGGCAGGTTCTCCCCGATACGGAGCGGCGTTCAGGCGGTGCGCCGCTGGCTGGAATCCGGGTAATTGAAATTGGTCAATACACGACAGCGCCTTTGGTTGGCAAGCACCTAGCCGCTCTGGGCGCGGAAGTAATCAAGGTTGAGCCGCCTGACGGTGAGGCTGCTCGCACCTGGCCACCGGGGCAAAACGGCCTCAGTTATTTCTTCGCGCTTAATAATACCGACAAGCGGGCCATTTCACTCGACCTGAAGGAGGAGGGCGACCTCGCGCGACTTCGCTCGTTGATTCGGACGGCAGATCTGCTGATCGAGAATTTGCGCCCTGGTGCCCTCGCAAAGCTCGGGCTCGATCGTGACTCGCTCGCCGGCCTCAATCCAGACCTTATATATTGCTCGATTTCCGGCTTTGGATTGACGTCAGCCTATCCAACCCGACCGGCCTTCGATACGGTTATTCAGGCAATGGGGGGATTGATGGCTCGTACCCGCAGCGATGATGTCCCGGTCAAGGTTGGTGCTTCAGCTGCAGACGTGCTCGGCGGGCAGGCGGCTTTGTTCGCAATTCTCGCAGCTATCGTTGATCCGTCGCGGCGCGCCGGCACTTGCGTAGAAGTGGCAATGCAAGATGTAGCGGTATGGAGCTCGCTATTCGCTGCGGGTAACGCTGAGGCGGCCGGTGAGACAATCGCTTGTCTTGACGGGCACGTTTGGCTCAGTCATCCGGATCAAGGCGCCAGTATCTTAAGCGATGTACTGAAAGAGAGGTGCGTGGCTAGTACGCGGGAACAGGCCATCGAAACGCTGACTGAGCTCGGGCGGCGCGCTGTGCCGGTGGTCCGTGTAGATGAGTTGCTCGACAATCCTGATTTCTCGATCGACGTGTTGACTGCGGGACGTGACGATGATGGTCGGTTCTGGCCTTTGCTCAATGTGCCATATCGTCTGGCAAGAACGCCGGCGACGGTACGCACGGTGCCAAGTATCCAGGAGCGGGCCCCCCAAGCCGTCGACGACGATGAAATCAGCGAACTGATCCGGCCGGACGGCACTTCGGCGGAGTCCCCCGCCTGGCCACGTTGGCACTCACCGTTCGACGCGCAAACCAAGCAATCAGCGTTGTACAACTCACCGTCGACGCGTTGACGGCCGCGATTTTGGACGCACACCATGACTGAATATATTGCAGACGGCAAAGCGAAGGCGCCCGACCTTGACAATCCCCTGTTGGAGCACCTTGGCGTTCGCTTGCTCGAATGGACCCCCGGTCACTGCGCGCTAGCGCTCGATATCGAGTCACGACACCTGAATCGGCAAGCAAGTTTGCAAGGAGGGGTGATCGCGACCTTACTGGATTCGGCCTGCGGATACGCTGGCCTCAAGATATCGGCCGACGCGGCTGTGAGCAATGCCGTCACGGTGATGCTGACCGTCAGCTACCTGAGCGGCGTCCAGCAGGGGCGGCTGACAGCCGAAGGGCGCGTGACGCGGGCGGGGCACCGACTGTATTTTGCGAGTGGTCAACTACTGGCAGAAGACGGCCGGCTGATCGCCACCGCGCAGGGCACTTTCAAACGCGCTTCGCCTCTCGTTTCCCGTGCCGATGGACTGTGAGTTCGTTGCTTATGGCCTCCCTTGGGGTGCCTTCCGGGAAACTGATCTTTACTGACCCGCGGCACTACCGGCCTAGGGTGGCGCGTACCGTGTCGACGCTGGTATCGTCGATGGGCCGCCGACAGTCCGGCCGAACGGCATCAACAGGCCCTGTCGATGCCAGCGCCGCAGCGTGCCTACCGCTACGCCCAGTTCTGCCGCCGTCTCGCCAATCGATAAAAGTCGCATCCGATATCTCCACAAAGATACCGGGTGTAGAACTCGTTTTTAAGCGCGATGATCAGGTTTGAGCAGACTCAGCACTTACTGCTACAAACCCTTCCAGTATCGATGGCCTCGCGGTGGAGCACCGGTTCTGCCGAGAGGCTAGCGCCATGAGCGGGCACGTAGAATGCGTTGACATAACTTCGGCCCCGTGTGCTCGTCGAAGACGGCGGGCATCACGGGTATTGGTATATGGTGTTGCCGGCATCAAAGCGGTCGGCAGAGTTCTACACACTCACAATATCCGCAGTACGGCAATAGTTACGGCCCGCAATGCGGCCGAGCGGCCGCAGTGCGTCGTGGATCACTCGATGTCCTTCGAGCACTCCCTCGGCGCAGTGGACTCGCACCACTTCACCAACCACCAGCGTAGTCTTCGAGTGGCCATCGCCAAACGGCACCGTGCGATGAAGACGACACTCAAATTGAATTTGGGATTCAGCGATGCGAGACGGCTTCACCAGATCAGAAGGCAGGGTGTGGAAGCCAACCGTGTCCACTTCGCTCACGTCAGGCGGAAATGGATGGGCGCACTCCTGGACCTGCAGCGCCATCGATTCCGAGACGCTATTGATAACGAATTCCTCATTAGCAAGGATGTTGCGGACCGTATCTTTGTACGCGCCAGGAGCGGCCGCGAAAACCTGCCGCTCAGTCGCGTCATGCGCGACTATGCCCAGGAGAGGCGGGGTTACCGAAATGATTACGAATTGGCTGAACGGCGCGGCGTTCAACACTCCGGTCTCGCTCAACGTCGTCACCAGAGCGATCGGGCGCGGCACCACCGACCCGGTCAGAAATTTATAGCGACTGTCTTCGCTAAATGTGTCGAGATCGACACTGTCGTAACCGCGTGTTGCTGTCATGGTTTTACTCAAAAGATGAGATTGAAAAAGGGGGGGACTGTGCGACGCCTGTGAATCGCCTGAGTTTCGGCTGCGTGTGTGGGCTCTTGGGCAGGCGGCTATCCGAGGGTGCCAGCAACCAGAATCCGGGATGTCAGAGCGGGTAGGGGTAGCAAAAAATTCAGTTCTTTCTCGGTCATGCGGACACTTTTTCTGTGCGTTCAGAGGTCAAGCACGAGCAAGTCTGATTTTGCACGTGAACAGCAGGGAGTGAACTGATCATTGCGTGCCTTCTCATCGTCCGTGAAGTACATGTCACGGTGATCGATTTCTCCCTCAAGCACGCGTGTGATACATGTCCCGCACACACCCGACTCACACGACATAGGAATCTCAATCCCGCTGGCCAGCAGTGCCGCAGTCACCGATTGATCTCTTGTCACCGGAATTAATTTACCGGTACTAGCAATCTTTACGTGAAAGCTCACGTTGGCGGAAGCGTCAACCTCTTTGCCGGTGAAGTATTCAAAATGGACGTTGGAATCCGCCCAACCGTTGGCCTTGGCGGTGGAGATCACGAGGTCGAGAAATCCGCTCGGTCCACAGACATACAGGTGAGTTTGGGAGTCTGGCGTTGCGAGTAGCGCCGGAATATCAACCTTCTGCTGAGGGCCTCCGTCGTCGTAGTGGAAGTGCACCTTGTCCGCAAAGACGCTATCCAGGATGCGCTCGCGAAACGCTGTCCGTGTCTGCGAACGCGTGCAGTAATGCATCTCAAAGTTAGCCCCAGCCTCAGCGAGTTGCGCCGCCATGCAGAGGATCGGTGTGACGCCGATTCCGCCGGCAAGCAAAAGGCTGTGCTTAACGCCGTGCACTAATGGAAAGTGATTGCGCGGTTCACCGATCCGTATCACGCTCCCTTCGGATACATGGTCGTGCAAGCGGGCCGACCCGCCTCGAGTGTTGGGATCCCGTAGAATGCCGATGAGATACCGGTGTCGCTCCTTAGCGTCGTTGCACAGAGAGTACTGGCGCACGACACCCGGGCCGACTTCGACATCAATGTGCGACCCCGCACTGAAATTCGGCAGCGGGCCACCCGAGAGGTCGACAAGTTCGAACGTGCAAATATCTTGCGCTTCGAAGGTCTTGCGCGCTACGCGCACCTCCATCATCGTCCTCGTTGTCATAGCTTCATCGGAGTTGGAGAGGGTACGGGCTAGCATGGTTGCACGCTCCCGACGAAATCGTGGCTCATCGCTCAGTGCACCGTGACGGGGAGGGAGGACAAACCGCGAAGGACGTTGTTGACACTGTACCTAGGTTCGCCAACAAGCTCGAAGCGCTTGATCTTCGGAATCAAGGCCTTCAGCAAACAGCCGATTTCGAGTTGCGCCAGGTGCATGCCTGCACATTGATGGACTCCATGGCCGAAGCCCAAATGATCACTCACGTTCCGGCGTACGTCGAACCGCTCCGGATCCTGAAATTTGCGCTCGTCGTGGTTGGCCGACGAAAACATCATCAGCGCTCGTGTGTTGGCTTTCAGAGTGATACCGTCGACTTCGACGTCGCGGACGACCATTCGAGAGAATTGCCTGATCGGCGAGTCGATGCGGACGGCTTCATTGATCGCATTGCGAATCAATGAAGGGTCGTTACGTACCATTTCGTATTGCTCGGGAGACCGTGCAAAATTGAGTATCAGAGTTGACGTGACATTGATGGTCGTGTCCAGCGACGGAAAAATATAGTCCATCAGCAGATGACCAGCGTTCTCCCGCGAAATTTCCCCGCTATCCATAGCCTGAAAAATTCCATCACCCCAACTGCCTGGTCTCACAGCCCGAGTAGCGACGCAGTGATTGATATACGCTACCGCTTCGCCAATTCTTTCCTGTGCGGCATGCGCGCGGTCGTTCATCGGGCCGACCGCATCGAACGCGGCAGCTGCCCACTCAAGCATATGATCGCGACCCTCATCGGACAGGCCAACGAATTCGGTGACCAACGACATCGGCAGGTGATGAGCCAGATCTGTGACACCATCGAAGCTGCGGCGCGTTATCAACTGATCCGACAGGGTGTCAGCAGTCGCCTGAACCCGCTCGGTGATGGCGATAAGCGCGCCTGGCAGCATCGGCTTACCCATGATTTTGCGCAGCTTGGTGTGCAGTTCGCCGTCGGCAGTCACCGCGTTACCGCGCATGATCGTGTTGAATTTGTCATTCAGAGCAACGCCTTGACCCGAGACGAATACATCCGTATTCCGTAGACATTCCTTTACCTCCTTGTAGCGGGGGATTGCCCACGCTACATGCCGCGGAAGCCATACTGCAGCACCGAGATCCCGCAACTTCTTGAAGTGAGGAAAAGGGTTCAGGTGGACTTCGTCGCTATAAAGATCGGCGTCGTAAGTTGGATTGGCGTTGTTCACAGTTTTGCCTCCGTGTAAATTGCTCGGAATTTTAGAGCTTGTTTTGTAACGAGTCTCCGGGTTTCGGGGACTCCTGACAACGGAAATTTATACGTCGACAGTTGAGAAAAAGTCACGAACTGCAGATCCCTTGCTACCGGCTGGAAACGGGGCGCCGACGGTTGGGGCCTTGATGTCTCGGTGAGGGCCTTAACATTGGCTAGACGCGATTAATGAGCCTACGAAAAGTCGCCGGCCACACCCTCTAAAGTCCCATCGACCATCGGGCAAACCGCGCAGCCCACTGATTGCTTCGTTTGACCAACCCGGCCGTTGATGTCGGCCTATTAGACCAATCAGCCCACGGGCACCAGCGGTGTTGCGATGCCGCTCGGGCACGTAATAAAGGCCATGATTGCTCAAAATGGTAAGAAGATTGCCAATGCCAGCAGACCGTGCCTCTCCCCGGCAGTGGCCTTCGGCGGGGCGTCTGTCGGCCTGCTGATCGTATGGCAAGCAGGCCCCCTCGCTGCGGGACCAGCTGTCGAGCACGACGCATACATGGATGAGGGTCGTCGGGACGAGTGGTGAATTGAAATCGGATTTGCAGCGATCGTTCCCGACAACAAACATAGTCGAACTATCTCTACGTTTCTCGTTCGACTGGAAAGTGCGCGTGCCCGTACGTCTGGCTCTGTCGGTCAGGCGTTGCGCAGGCAACGGGAGTGCGCACCTGATCTGGCTTACTTTTTCCCGATTGAATGCAGGTCGATCCCCCTTGATTCTTTGACGACGAACAAAACCATAAAGAATGACAGTGCAGCGAGGGAGATGGGATAAAACAGTCCCGACAGCGGGTGGCCAGTGGCTGCGGCGATTGCGAACGAAATGGCTGGCAGGAAGCCGCCAAACACTGCGGTGCCAAGGTGGAACGGGAACGACATGGCGGTATATCGCAGGCGTGATGGGAACAGTTCCACCAGCATGGTGGATGCCGATGCAAAGGTCATGGTCGCGAAGAAGAGGAGGATTGCAAGCATCAGGGCAGCCATCGGCCAGTTGGGTGCCGGTGTAGCCTGGAGTTTAAGCGCAGCTTCCCTGTTCGCCAATGCGTCTTTCAGTTGTGCGTCGAAGCGCTTTGCTTCCGCGCCCGCATCCGAGGCCGTTGCGTCGTAACTTTGGATCGTCTGGGTGCCGATTTTGATGGTGGCAGTCGCGCCGGTCGCGGCTGTTTCATTGCTATAAGCCAGTCCAGCACGAGTGAGCTTTGCCTTGGCGATATCACACGAATTGGTAAAGTTCGCAGTCCCCGTCGGGTTGAACTGAATCGAGCATCGTGCCGGATCGGCCACGACGACAATCGGCACGCCTTGCTGAGCCGCTTCGAGCACGGGATTGGCATAGTGCGTGAGCAAACCGAAGACTGGATAGGTGAATACCGCGCTAAGCAGCACGCCTGTGAGGTAGACTGGCTTGCGTCCAACACGGTCGGACAGCCAGCCGAAGAAAACGTACAGCGGCGCCGTCAGGACCGTGACTGTGATGACAAGGATATTGACCGTCACGTCTTCGACCTTGAGCGTCTTGCTCAGAAAAAACAACGTGTAGAACTGCGCGGTGTATTGCACCACCACCTGTCCCGGCACTATGCCAATCAGAGCGATCAATACGAGTCGCAGGTTTTGCCATTGGCCGAAAGTCTCGCGAATCGGCGCTTTCGACAGGCTACCCTCTGACTTCATACGCTCGAACGCCGGCGATTCGCTCAGCTTCAGGCGAATCCAGACCGAGATCAATAGCAAAAGAATCGACATGAGGTAGGGAATTCTCCAGCCCCATTCGGCAAAAGCCCGAGGGCCTAGCGCATAGCGGGTCGGCAAGACCACCGCCAGGGAAAGCAGCAGTCCCAGCGAGCCGGTCAGGTTAATCCATGAGGTCCATTGTCCCCGTGAGCGCGTCGGAGCATGTTCGGCGATGTAGATCATGGCTCCGCTGAATTCGCCGCCGAGCGCCAGTCCCTGCAATAGGCGCATTGTGATGAATAGGATTGGGGCGGTGATCCCGATACTCGCGTAAGTGGGCACCAGGCCGATTACGAAGGTACATGCGCCCATTAGCACAACCGTGACGAGGAAGGTGCGCTTGCGGCCGATGAGGTCGCCGATGCGGCCGAACACCAGTGCTCCAAAAGGGCGCAGCACGAAGCCGGCGGCAAAACCCAACAACGTGCTGATGTAGGCGATAGTTGGGTCTAGGCCGGAGAAAAAATTCTTGGCTAATTCAGCGGCGAGCGCGCCTACAAGAAAAAAATCATAGAGTTCAAATATCGTGCCCAGCGACGACGCGAAGATCACCATTCGCTCGTCCTTTAATATGGTTGTTGCGGGTCGGGCTCCGTCGACGGTGCCCGTTACTGTGTTCGTCATACTGTCTCCATTGATGTTTTAGATTGATGCAGCATGCTCTCTGCGACTTCACTCCCGCATTCTTTGAGATCGCGGGGGTTCGCCGCGGGATTCGGTCAACGCGTGGTCGATCAAAACCGTCGCGAGATTTCGCACGAGCGACGGCGTGCGTTCGCTCTGTACGAAAAGTGGTATCCGGACACGCTTGCCGGCCCCTGTAACCTGGCTTGTGTTTCCAGCAAAAGTACGCCAGCCGTCAATTCGATCTGTAGACTCGCGCATCAATCCCCAAGCCACTTCAGTCGATGGGCTGCTTGAGTGATATGTTGTTGCCTTTTCAGCGACTTTCTTGATCATTCGCGCGGTGAGGGGCCCATTGGCAGCTATTGTCTCGACCATGCTTTTCACTGCGCTTAGCAGTCGCTCGACCAGCACGCCATCGGAAACTAGTGCGACGTGCTCGGCGTACAAGGCGTCTGTCTTTAAGGCAGTTAACTGCATCTTCATTGCCAACGCGTTTGGCACGGCGCACAAACGCCTGAGTTCCGCACACAACAGGTTTGCTGAACGTCTCACAATTGCCACGATTGCCCATCTGGAAGACATCGTGGATGTCCGGATACGTCCGCATCAGTTTCAGCCTCCGCAGGAACATTGCCGGCCTTACGTTGACCGAGCTGTGCAGTGCAATCGGGTCTACGACCATACGAAATTCGGCACCCCGCCAATCGACGTCGGTCATTGGTACTTGCGCTTACGTGTTGCGAATTCCATCGCTGCGATTTCTCACTGCAACGCCGGCCAACGACTCACTCGTCGGACCGTGTTTGTAGACGGGATTGCGATTGGTATAAAAAATTCGGCACGGGGCGTTATCTGCATTCAGCTTCGCAATGGGCGACGAGGCGCTATCGCCTTCGGAAGTCGAGGGCCCAAACCACGCCCAACCTACATCGCGCTAACTAAGCCCTTGCGGCCATGGCGTGAACTCTAGGACCTAACCTCGATGGCCCACAAGCGAGATTTTCTAGAACCTTGCTTGACTTATTCTCAAGCTTAAAACGCGTCTACATAGACGTGGCCAATCGTGGAGTACGGGTATCGGACAGAAGCCGCAACGAAGAGGCCTACTTGGAAATGCTCGAGGCGCTAGTACGATAGGGATTTCCCGGGAGGTGTCATCGCAACGGTCCCGGTCAAGCATCGGCCAGTCGCGTGGATCGGCTTGGACTAGAAAATGTCAAGCGAACACGCAGAAAATGTCATTTGTCTAAAAAGCAACTCGGCTTTAACGTGTGGCCGTATAACAAAGCGCCTGTGCGGCGGCCCGGCCTGTACCAAATGAGGCATTGGTCTGTTATGACACGAGGAACCCATGGGGACGAATAGGCAAAAGGCCGGAATGCGATGAGTGTAGTTGAACCCAATACTGATGGTGCACCCGAGCGGTTTGACTACATTATCGTTGGTGCAGGATCTGCTGGATGTGTACTTGCCAACCGGCTGTCAGCTGATTCAGCGTGCAAGGTGTTGCTGCTGGAGGCTGGCCCGGACGTGGAAACCTTCTGGGTTCGTGCTCCGGCCGGATTGCCGTTTTTGTTCCAGAACTCAAGTGTGAACTGGAAATCCTCCAGTGAACCCGTGGCGGACTTGGATGGCCGTGAGATCTATTGGCCGCGAGGCAAGATCGTGGGTGGTTCAAGTGCCATTAATGGTATGCAGCATGTGCGTGGAAACGCTCGCGACTACGACGATTGGGCCGCTGCGGGCAATCACGGATGGGCTTACGCCGACATACTGCCGTACTTCAAGCGTATGGAGAACAATCTGGATGGCGGCGATGATTGGCGCGGCGTCGGCGGCCCTCTTCAAATTTCCCGTGGTGCCTACAAGCATCCGGTCACGCAACAATTCATCGAAGCCGCAGCCGGGTTGGGAGTTCCCCTCAACCCGGATTTCAACGGAAAGCAGCAAGAAGGCGTGGGTTACAGTCAGCACACCATAGCGCGCGGCATCCGCTGCTCCGCCGCTCGT
Source organism: Paraburkholderia sp. GAS334 (assembly GCF_050436625.1). NCBI lineage: Bacteria > Pseudomonadati > Pseudomonadota > Betaproteobacteria > Burkholderiales > Burkholderiaceae > Paraburkholderia > Paraburkholderia sp. GAS334. Next base: position 129,683 of record NZ_JBNDMO010000012.1, read on the forward strand.
GCCTACCTGGGTCCGGCACGTACGAGGCCAAATCTGGTGGTGCGCGATCGTTGCCTGGCGCATCGCCTGCTGTTAATCCGCAATGAAGTGATTGGTGTGCTGTATGAGCGTGACGGTGCCTTGTTTCGTGCCTTTGCAGCGCGCGAGACGGTGATTAGCTGCGGCGCCGTTGGGAGCCCGCAACTGCTCATGCTGTCTGGTATTGGGCCAACCGAAGAGCTGCGCGCACGCGGGCTGTCGGTTCAGGCAGACTTGCCTGGCGTCGGCAAGAATCTGCAGGATCACTTGGCCGTCAACGTCGGTTACGAAGTCAAATCGGGTATGTCAATGAATGCGACGCTCTCGGGCTGGCGCAAGTACCTGCGCGGCGTGCAGTATTTGGTGACTCGTGGCGGCCCGCTAGCAATGGGCACTTCCCACGCACTAGCGTTCGTGCGTAGCCGCTCCGACCTCGACAGGCCAGACATGCAGATCAGTTTCCGGCCGTGGAGCTTTACTTTCGAGAGCACCAAGCTGCGTGTGCATCCGTTCCCAGGCATACAGATCGCCTCAATGCAGTTGCGCCCTCGCTCGCGGGGCTCGGTTGGACTGAGCGGCGCGTCTGCGCGCGAAGTGCCTGCGATTCGTCCGAACTATCTGAGCGACCCGCATGACGTGCAGTGCGCATTGCATGCTTTACAGTTCGCCCGCGATATTGCACGTACTGCACCCTTGCGCGATTCCATCGTGCGCGAGAACTTGCCTGACACCGGCGAGCGTACCGAAGAGCAAGCCATCGAGTTTCTGAGACGCACCGCCCAGTCGCTATATCACCCAGTAGGCACGTGCAAAATGGGATGCGATGCGGATGCAGTTGTTGACAGTCGCTTGCGTGTGCGCGGCATACGACGGCTGCGCGTCGTCGACGCTTCTATCATGCCGACTCTTGTCGGCGGCAACACTAACGGGCCGACCATAATGATCGCAGAGAAAGCGGCGGATATGATCCGCGAAGATGAACTGGCCGCCTAATTGGATTCTGAACACGGAGATTTAGATCGTGAGACATGAGCAACACGTCATTGATGGTGTGTCCGTCCCCCCTGGCACGGCGCAGTATATGGATGTCTTTAACCCCGCCACTGGCGAGAAGGTCGCCACTGTGGCACGGGGCGATGCTCGAGACGTTGATTTGGCAGTCGCAGCGAGTAAGCGTGCGCTGCCCGGCTGGCGGGACGTGCGCCCGGCAGAGCGTGGCCGCGTGCTCACCCGCATGGCCGCGCTTATTCGCACGCACGCAGGCGAATTGGGCGAACTGGAACGCGAGGAGACCGGCAAGCCTCCGACGCAAGTGGCCATAGAAATGGAGAATACCGCCCAGTATTTCGAGTTCTATGGCGGCTTGGTCAACGCACTTCAAGGCGAGACGATTGACTTGGGGGCCGGATACCATTCGTACACACGGCGTGAGCCGTTCGGCGTAGTCGCGACGATCCTGCCGTGGAACTTGCCACTCAACCAGGCCGGCCGCGCCATCGCGCCTGCGCTGGCGTCCGGCAATACTGTCGTGGCCAAACCCTCGGAGGTGACGTCGACGACCCTGCTACGCCTGGCCCTAATGGCCGTTGATAAATGCGGCTTGCCACCTGGCGTGCTCAACGTGGTCACCGGAACGGGTCCAGAAGTCGGAGCAGCGCTGGTCGAACATCGTGATGTGCGCAAGGTTGCCTTCACCGGTTCCGTACGCGGGGGCCGCGAAGTGGCTCGTGTCGCTGCCGAGAGGCTCATCCCGCTGACGCTTGAACTGGGTGGCAAGTCACCCGATGTGGTGTTCGCTGATGCAGATCTGGTGCAGGCGGTGCCCGGAGCCCTGCGCGGCTTCGTCTTCAACGCAGGGCAGGCGTGCATTGCCGGGACGCGGGTACTTGTGGAACGGTCCATTCATGACGCATTTGTCGAGGCTATGACCGGCGCGATGCGTAATCTCAAGATCGGCTCAGGGCCCGATGCTTCCGTTGGCCCGATGACGACCCGCCAGCAGTACGACAAGGTGCGCGAGTACTTTGATGTGGCACAGGAGGAGGGCGCGGTGGCGGCTGTTGGGGGTACTCTTCCCGACGCAGCTGAGTTGCAGGGTGGTTGGTATGTCACGCCAACTCTTTATACCGGCGTTACCAACAAGATGCGTATCGCCCGCGAAGAGATCTTTGGTCCGGTTGCTTGTGTTATCCCGTTCGACGGTGAGGACGAGGCAGTGGCTATAGCCAATGATTCCGATTTCGGTCTCGCGGCGGGCATCTGGACGCGAGATCTGGCACGCGCGCACCGAGTGGCGGCACGCCTCGAAGCCGGCCAGATCTACATCAACGAGTATATGGCGGGCGGTGTAGAGACGCCTTTGGGCGGCTACAAGCTCAGTGGCTACGGACGTGAGAAAGGTATTGAGGCCTTGTACAACTACACGCAGGTCAAGTGTGTAACCGTGCGTCTGTAACGGACCGTCTGGTGGAAACTGCAATCGCGCTTGACCAGGGCAGGATTCCACCAGTCTCGGGCAAAGAGTGTGTGCGCTACAGCAACTGGAGTAGGGATGAGACTCCGCCTTCCGGGACGGGCCATAGAAAATAGGATTGATCGTTGTCCATTAAAAATAGGACAACGATATACCGATATCTAATTTGTGGTTTCAACTGGATAGACGAGATGAAGGCAAACGAATCCTCGGCTGATCAAGACGGGGCGGCGGATTTTCAGCCGGAACCGCTTCGTATACTTCGCGAACTGTGGCAGACGGCCGGTCTGGATGCAAGCGCGCTCGACAACGTCGTATTGAGTGGATCCGACCCGGTGTTCCCGTCCTCGTTTGCGATCGGTACTGCCGCACAGGTATCCATTGCCGCTGCGGCGTTGGCCGCCTGCGAGTTTGGCCATCGCCGAGGTGCTCCCCGCCAAAACGTCAGCGTGGACATGCGTCATGCTGCTCTGGAATGCACTGGCTGGTTTAGCGTCAATGGCCACTCTCCGGAACTGTTCGACGCCCTCTCGGGTTTGTATCGCTGCCGGGATGGCTGGGTACGTCTGCACGCTGTGTTCGAGCATCATAGGCACGGTGCGCTGCGCTTGCTAGGCCTCGACCCGCACAGCGCAACACGTTCTGACATTGCGGAAGTTCTTGGTTCGTGGCGTGCTGAGGATTTCGAGACTCTTGCTGCCAACGCAGGCCTGGTCGTGACGGCGCTGCGTACGTTTGCCGAATGGGATGCGTCGCCGCAAGGAATGGCGGTTGCCGCGATGCCACTGTTTTCCATTGAGCGCATTGGCGATGCGCCGCCACGCGACTTGGCCGCCGCGTCGCACGCGGACAATACCGCCGCGATGCCTTCGCCTCTGGCAGGCGTCCGCGTGCTCGACGCGACGCGCATTCTCGCCGGCCCAGTGGGAGGGCGGACCCTGGCCGGATATGGCGCAGACGTAATGCTCGTCAACGCGCCTTATCTGCCAAATATTGAGGCGATAGCGGAAACCAGCCGCGGCAAGCTTTCCACGCATGTCGATCTTGGGTCGCTTGAGGGGCGGTCGACTTTCGAGCGGTTGCTAGATGGGGCCGATGTTCTAGTACAAGGATATCGTCCTGGCGGATTTGAGGCACTGGGATTTGGCCCTAAAGATATCGCCAGTCGCCACCCAGGAATGGTGTATGTAACGCTGACGGCATACGGTCGAAATGGACCGTGGGCGATGAGGCGCGGCTTCGACTCATTGGTCCAGACCACTATGGGCTTCAACGCCGCAGAGGGTTTCGCGGCAAGACAGGAACAACCCCGCGCGTTCCCCATGCAGATTATCGACCATTGCACTGGATTTCTTATCGCTATGTGTGTCGCAGCGGCACTGATCCGACAGAGGGAGCAGGGCGGCACTTGGCACGTGAATCTCTCATTGGCACAGACTGGCCATTGGCTGCGAGGTTTGGGGCGCGTAGCCGACGGGTTTGGGGTATCGATGCCAGACGCGGAGGAATACCTCGAGACGCGCGAGTCGGGATTTGGTCAACTGCGCGCGCTTCGCCATAGCGCGAATTTATCCCGCACGGATGTGTCATGGGCACGACCGTCCATGCCACCCGGAAGTCATCCGCCCGTGTGGCCAGAAAAATGAAAATGTGATTAGGGAAGATGGGGTGGCGCGACAACAGTCTGCTCATTCAAAACTGCGCCACCACATTTCGGACAGATGTGCCGAAGTTCTGCCTTTCCTGATGATTGGCTTGGACTGATTTCCCCCATTTTCGTTCGCGTCGGATTGGGACTGATGACGAAGGGCAGGGAGCGTCGGTAGAGCAATTAATAAGAAAAAATGTTGGCCTGAGGAAACCTCGGAAATCCTCGGAGAAACATGTAGTTGGAGTTGGCTGTAGAAGTCTATTTTAAATATAAACCATTAAAGGATTGGAGACAATGAAAAAGTTAGGATGGCTAATCATAGGTGCTTCGTCAGTGATATCCGGATTAGCATGGGGGCAGTCATCTGTCACTCTGTTCGGGATCGTCGATGTCGGTATCGTGAGTCGGTCGCAGCAGGCCGCAAGTTCTAGTCAGAATGCAGGTGGCTCCGCGATTGCAATGAACTCGGGCTTTTGGACACCGTCGCAGTGGGGGATTCTCGGCAAGGAGGATCTGGGCGGAGGAATTAAGGCAATCTTTAGCCTGATTTCCACCATCAACCTTGCAAACGGGGCAGGAGGGACGACATCCCGATTCTTTGACCGAAATGCGTATGTTGGGCTGTCTAGTGATAAGTGGGGAACGGTTACGTTCGGGCGTCACTACACGCCCCTCGCTGAAGTGTTTTACGCAGCGGACCCTCTTCACGTTGGGAATAGTGCCTCGAATATGAACATCCGTTTCGGCTACTTGGGAGGTCCAGGTACGGTGATCGCCGGCAACTTCGGTTCTGACTCAGGGCTTGCATCAAATAGCCTCGACCGTCAGGACAATTCAATGAAGTACACATATTCGAATCACGGTGTCACAGCGACTTCCATGTATGCCTTCGGTGGTAATGCTGGCAATTTTAGGGGAAACAGCTCGCTCGGTGGCCTGCTGGGTTACGACGACCGGTCAGTGACTCTGCGCAGTGCCGTCATGCAGTTCAAGGACAAGAATGGCGTGAACCTCAACGCGTACGCCATCGGAGGCGTCTATTCCATCGGGACAGTTCAGTTTAGAGCGACATGGGCACAGAATGAGATTCAGAGCGGTAGTTCCGTATACCAGCATCTTAAGACGCAGGTTTACTCTGGCGGCGCGAGCTGGTTCGTCACGCCTTTTGTTGACCTCACGCTCGCTTACTACCATGGCAAACGAAATAGCGACGGTGCGCCTGATCAGGTCGCGAACAAGCTCTACTTTGCAACCGAATATTTTCTGTCAAAGAATACCGAACTGATAGGGCTTGTCGATTTCGAACGCTTTAACGCGTTCGGTTCGGCTTTGGATACCGGCACGCCACTGAGAAATGGGGCTGGGTCGTCGTTTCAGATAGGTCTCGGTATCGAACACAAGTTCTAGTCACGTTGCCGGACGCCGGTGGCTAGAGCGCTGACTGGTGCCTTGGCTGTTTTCGACGTTCCGCGGCCGTCCATACCAGGGCGGCCGCCCATAGCTTGACTATCGAGGCAGGTCGCTTACCTGTCCCGAATTCATTCCAGTCTGTATCCACGACGTGGCCTGAAAATCTCGGCCTTCAGGCCACGCCACGGGTAAACGGTGACGTCGGATCCGGAATTCGCTGGCTGCAAAACCGCGCCGACTTCGCAAACGCAGCTGCTGAAAAATTGTCAAATGCGGCAGGGACGATTTTGATATTTTCGCGTACGATTGTCCATGTCAGCCTTACAATGACTGTCGACTCATTGATACGATGAAATTCCCTCAGGTAGAGGACGCAAGAAAATGGACCGCTTCAACGCGATGAAAGTATTTACCCGAGTGGTAGAGGCGAACAGCTTCTCCCGCGCCGCCGACACTCTTCATATGACTCGAGCCTCGGTAACTACGATCATTCAAGCGCTCGAAAATGATCTTCACGTTCGGCTCCTTCAGCGTACAACTCGACGCTTGAATTTGACCCCGGACGGTGCTGCCTACTACGAGGCGTGCGTCAGGATCCTATCGGACGTAGAGGAGACAGAAAGCTCTTTCGCGAGTGCAGGCGTGGCGCCCAAAGGCAGACTGCGCGTCGACATGCCAGGCCTGATCGGAACAAAGATTATCATGCCCCAGCTGGATGAATTTCACTCACGCAATCCGGGCATCCAGGTCCTCATAGGATTCAGTGATAAGCCTGTGGATCTGATCCAGGATGGCGTCGACTGTGTAATTCGGGTGGGCGCCTTACAGGACTCCAGCTTGGTTGCTCGGAAAGTCGGCCTGTTTGCTGGTATAACCGCCGCCAGTCCAAGCTACCTGGAACAGCATGGAATGCCGGAGACTATCGATGATCTTTCCAATCACACCGCTGTGCTGTATTTCTCTGCGCTTACCGGGCGGATCAGCGACATGAATTTCGTCGTCGGGGAGAAACAGGTTAACGTAAAAATGACAGGCCACGTTGCCTTCAATGATGCTGAAAGCTACATAAAGAGCGGCGTAGCAGGGGCCGGTCTCATTCAGATTGCCCGTTTCATGCTGTTACCGTATCTACGAAGTGGTCAACTAGTGGAAGTCCTGCCGCAAGCGAAGCCACAAGCTCTCCCTGTATCACTGGTTTATCCGCACAATCGACACCTCTCACCAAAAGTTCGCGCATTCGTCGACTGGGTTTCGGAACTGTTTTCGCGTTGTCCGCTATTGTCGGGCGGGAGCGACCCTTTGATTGAAGAGATGTACTTCTCCGGCCTGCAGCCGCTAACCGTCGAACAACGTCACGCAGTCAACGTCAACTATTGCGAGGCGATGCGTTAAAGGCCGCCACCATCTCTGATGGTTCTTTTCACGCTAAAATTCACGTCGCCGTTTCTAAGGCGTATGCGATCTCTCAATGGAATTCGTTGTTACCGACTGACACGACGTCTATCGACCACGTGTTCAGAACTCGCACGTCCTTGTCGCTACCGAGGGCGGAACATCTTGTACACGAGAAGCTACGCCACGCTCTGAAACCAATGCTTCTATGTCGCATAGACTCAGTTCTCGACGGAAATACCGACACACGGCATAACTGACGACGCCAGTTGAAAACAACATCGGTACGATATTGCTTGCGACCTGCTCGTCACAAAATCTCCGCAATCGATCCGCGGGCTGGCAACGGTGTTCACAACTATTCAGTCAATCAGGAGCCGTCGAATTGGCTCTTGAGTGTACGCAACTATCGCCCTGATAATCCTGGCAGGCGAAGATGAAACGCGAATGCAGGACGACGTGCTGACTGCATTGCAGCGGGATCTGCGAGCGACACCTTACGCGGCCCAAAGCGCGCGGAAACAGTACGTCGCTGCTGCCCCCGAGAACCGGCTCGTCGCCAACGAACTGGAACGACGCTTGAATGTTGCGCTGCTGCGAGTGGGGGAACTGGAATCGCGTATCGCGCGACAAGCGATATCGCGCTCGTCATCCATTTGAAGGGCTGCACACATACCGGGCGCGTGCCGAGGCGGCGTCGCGTGCAAGCAGCTCTTTCCACGCGCGCGGCCACCCGGACTCGCCTTTAATCCCCCGCGAATCGCCATGATGTGTGCCAGCGGCGCGTCGTCGCTCACGCGGCTTCGATGCAGCTTGTCTTGCACAGCGCGTTGCCGGCGTTGATGAGCGCCGCTGGCACTGACCTCCAGTACTTCGCATAACCGAAATTGGCCGGTGACTGCGGTTGCGTTCGATGAAGGCGTACTTCACTTCGAGTCCTTCGCGAACTACGCCGCAGCCCTTTTTAAAATGTCGTGCTCCATTTTCAGGCGGGTCATTTCGGCACGCAGTCCAGCCACTTCCATCTCATCCGGGCTTGCCGGCTACGTGTCGGCTCCACCGAGCTCGCCGTCCTGCTCAGCCACGCATTCGTTTTTTCGGGCGCGCTCGAATGCCGGCTTTCCCTATCCATCTTCCCGGCAATTCAATATTGAAATTACCAAGAAAAATTCTCAATTGTTACATCTTTCCAAAACAGTTAACTTATTTTTTTCCGCACAAATCCGCCGCAACGACCGTCTATCATCCACAGAACGGATGCCCTTTAAGACATGCCTCGCAAATCTAGAGGGATATCCGAATCATTGGAAAGAGAAATTGATCATGAAAATTCATCTTTTAGCCATGATTGCAGGCGCAGTCATCGCGAATGTAGCTTTTGCGTCTGTAGCAAGTGGATATGTGCCCGCGCCGCTCTACCGCCCGAGGTCGGAGTACCCACATTCCAAATGCGGTCAAAGTACGCAAACCATTGGGAACAATGGAAGCGCGCAGCGACATTTTGAATCATATTTCGGAAACACAAAGGAATACAACATCGAATCGGGAAAGCTAGCCGTGCAACTCATATGCACGGAATACTCAAACGAGTGAATCGACGTAGTAATGCCAAGTGCACAGTAGAACTCTGCGTACCGGCGTATCACACGGAGCAGATTTCGGACTCGCCAATGCGACGGTTGCCGGTGGATCCGCGCTGACGATCTGTATTAGACGGATTCGGACGACGATTAGTACACGAGCGTAAATGCTACTCGATGCGAGCATTTCTCTACCTGAAAGCACACAACGGATCCGCAATTCCGCGGTAAGCCGCATACAAACCTATTTCTGGCAGTCAAATTCTGCTTCTATCCTTCAGAGATAATCCAATGTCCACGACAATGACCCCCGATTCTGCGGCACCATCACCTGAGTCATCTCCGCGTATGCCCATTCAAGTGTGGCTGTTAACATTATGTGCCTTTGCAGTCGGAACAGCGGAGTTTGTAATAGCGGGCCTCATCACCCAGATCTCAAGTAGCCTCCACGTCACGGAGGGACAAGCCGGCTATCTAATCATTGCATTTGCAGTCGCTGTCGTTTTTGGCGGTCCCCCGTTAACCATTTTTTTAGCGCGCTTCGAGAAGAAACGAGTATTGCTGTTTTTGATGCTTTTATTCATCGCAGGTAATCTCATCTCGGCTACGGCTACCGACTTTTCGGTGGTGCTTGGCGCACGTGTGCTTGTAGGACTTGTTCAAGGTCCGTTTTACGGCATCGGCGCGGTAGTTGCTACCAGTCTAGTGCGTCCCGAACACGCGGGCCGGGCGCTTGGTCAGATGTTTGCCGGGCTTACGCTTGCCAGTGTCTTAGGGGTCCCTGCAGGGACTTGGATTGGCACCCATTTTGGTTGGTCAACAACGCTCTACGCTGTCGCCGGACTAGGGGTGGTGGCTCTGGTCGGTGTTCAACTATTGTTGAAGACAATGAAAATCGACGAGGACCGAATGAGCGTCCGCTTACAACTGGCTGCTTTCCGGAACCCGCAGTTGATCGCCAGCGTCGCCTTCACCGTGCTCGCCTGGACCGGATTTATGGCCTGCTATGGCTATATTGCTCCGGTCGGAGAACTCGTCGCGGGTTACTCAAGGGAGGGTACTGTGATTCTAATGATTATTGTTGGCTTCGGCATGTTGGTCGGCAATCGGATCGGTGGCCAATCTGCAGACCGCAATCTTTCTGCTACGCTAATATTTTGGCCGTTCGCAATGATTTTGTCATTGCTATTGCTTGGTGCAGTTGTACATTCGTTTTGGGCCTTCACGGCGGCATCTTTCATTTTTGGGATCGCATCATTTGCAAACGTCTCGCCAATGCAGATGCGCGTTATGAAGTATGGACAGGGTGCCCCCGAACTTTCCGCGACTGTGAACATCTCCGCTTTCAATCTCGCCAACTGCCTTGGTGGATTCATCGGTGGAAAGGTTATCGACTCCTCTCATCTAGGTGCGGCATTCGTACCGTACGCAGGAATCGGCGTCTCACTGATTGGACTGATCTTAATCGTTTCCCTTGAATGGCGCGCTTTCCGACGCGGCGTGACGAAACAAGGACCCCAATCTGCGTAAGTCATATCGCTCTGCGCAGAGTGCCAAGTCGCGGACAATAGCTCGTTCGAGCTGGGCGAACCCGGAAACCACGCATGTGCGGGTGGCGCGTCCAAGTGCAGGCTGAAAAGTACTAGTGCAGCTTGGACGCAAAGAAACTTTCCGCTCCTAAACTGTGCTGATCGGTTCCCCTGCGCTTCGGATGACCATCTCGCCGTCACCGAGACCGACCCGTCGGGCAACCTGATATCGACCCGGCGTTTTGCGCTGCTTCGCGAAGACGCCACGTCGGGACAGCGCGAGGCCGCGCTGTCCGACGTGCTCTCGGATGCTGTGGCCTGGGCGAAGGACGAACTGAAACCCATCGTCGCCGAGGATCTCGACTTCACGGCGAAGAAGAAGCGATAGCGCAGCTCAGCCCAAAGGGCGCGCGGATGCTCTCCGGGCTCTCTACGCGAAATACCGGCAACTGCTCGAAGCGAAGTGCTTTCGTGCGGGTGTCGAGCTGATCCTGATTGACCCGGCCTATACGTCGACCATCGGTGCGGTGAAATACGCAGCGCGACGAGGCTGGAGTGTGCATACTGCCGCCGCGGGTGTCATCGCCCGTCGCGGACAGAAGTTGACTGAACGTCTGCCACGAGCTGACACGGTGATCCGTGTTCCGGTGCAGGGAGGTCACCACGCCCTCGAGCTACCTGCAAGGATAGCGGGAGATTCGCGTGTGGTCGCCTGGCGCAGTGCTCATGCGGCGTACAGAGGTGTGGTGCGCGAGCAGTGGCTCGCCACCCGGGGCGGCAAGCCGCGCCGGAGTGCGACAGGTACCATGGGTGATGGCGGCAACGCCGCCCCCCTCAGCAGGGACTACCGTTACCCCTGCGACAACAATCTGCATGGGCAGGTTTGTGCACCATTAAGCTAACGGTCTCATAGATGGCAAGCAGGAGTTCTCGGCGACGAACGCAGGAGTTTGGGGAAAGGTAGCAGACAGTCTTGCCAACTGGTCCGGGCGTGGCGCCCAGACCCGAATGTAGCGTGTCATGCCGATAACGGTGATGTCCGCCAACCGTCCTGCAGAAGGGCGCCAGTCGCCCTTGCCGGTGCCAGCGTAGCAGTGCGCCGACCGCCACGCCCAGTTGCTCTGCCGCTTCGCCAGTTGATAAGAGTCACACCCGGTATCTTTCAAATATACCGGGTGTAGAACTCATTCTGAACGCAATGTTCAGATTTGTTCACGGTCTACGCGAACTGCGGCAAATCCTCACTTGTGTCAATCGGCCTTAGAACGATGCCGCGTGGAGTCAATTTTCAGTTGCGTTCGCATTGTTTCTGAAATTCGTAATTGTGTGCTCGTACTTTGATGATTTATCAAATGCGGCTAGACCCCTAAAGTCGATCTCATCGAAATCGAAGGGAAGGGTGCAAAAAACCGCTCGCCAGAGAGGTGCTCGAAATTCTCGGTTCGGGTCGAGTTGTGTGGCAAGTCGCGATGGGCAGGTGCGTGCAGTTTTTTCGTTGCGGAGCCGCCAGGGCGCCTTCCCATTAGGCCGCAACACGCGGGCAAAGTATTTTATGCGGAAAACGCCTCGTGCCTGGTGAACGAATTGCAACGCATTTGTCCCGCGCGACTCTGCGAGGCCCTAAGCCGCAATGAACACAGTATCGAACATCTCTAAGATAGCATGTTGAACGGCGGTGACGCCATCAGAGCTCCATTATGAATATTTCTAAATTTTTTATCGATCGTCCCATTTTCGCAGGGGTTTTATCCGTACTTGTGTTACTGGGCGGTCTCATTTCGCTCTTGAAGTTACCGACTTCGGAGTATCCGGAGATTATCCCGACCTCCGTGATCGTAAGGGCGCAGTTCCCGGGTGCAAATCCCAAGGTCATTGCCGAAACCGTTGCCTCTCCACTGGAGGAGTCGATTAACGGTGTTCAGGACATGCTATATATGCAGTCCCAAGCGAATAGCGATGGCAATTTGGCGCTGACAGTCACCTTCAAGCTGGGTGTGAATCCGGACCTGGCGCAACAGCTCGTCGAAAATCGGGTGCAACAGGCGCTTCCTCGACTTCCGGAAGATGTGCAACGACTCGGCGTAACGACGATTAAGGCATCGCCGGTGATGCTTTTGACGGTACATATTATCTCGCCAGACAATAAGTACGACACGAAGTATCTACGCAACTATGCTCTTATCAATGTAAAAAATCGACTGGAGCGAATCGACGGCGTTGGTGAAGTGCAGCTCAAAGGCGCCGGAGACTATTCCATGCGTGTATGGCTCGACCCAGGGAAGGTTGCGCAGTACAACATGAATGGGAGCGATGTTGTCAATGCGATCCGTAAACAAAATATCCAGGTCGCAGTAGGCGCCATCGGCTCATCGCCTTCTCTTCCCAGCGTTCCATTGCAACTGAATGTGAATGCACAGGGACGCCTGCGCACTGAGGCCGAGTTTGAGAACATTGTATTAAAGACCTCTCCTGGTGGAGCGGTTACCCACTTGCGCGATGTGGCTCGCATCGAGATGGGCGCATCCGAGTATGGGCTGCGCTCGCTCGTCAATAACAAGCAGGCAGTTGGATTATGGGTCTACGAGCAACCAAACGCTAATTCCCTTCAGATATCAAAGTCGGTCTATAAAGCCATGGCGGACCTGAAGGCTGACATGCCGCAAGGGGTAGACTACATCATCGACTATGATACGACGCAGTTTGTACGTTTGAGTATCGGTGCGGTGGTTCACACTCTTCTCGAAGCGATTGCCCTCGTGGTTCTCGTGGTAATTGTCTTCCTGCAAACATGGCGCGCATCTCTGATTCCTTTACTTGCAGTACCTGTTTCGATTATTGGCACATTTTCACTGCTTCTCGCATTTGGCTTCTCAATCAACGCGCTTTCGTTGTTCGGGATGGTGCTGGCGATCGGGATTGTCGTAGATGATGCGATCGTTGTGGTTGAGAACGTCGAGCGAAATCTCGCGTCTGGGCTTTCGCCGCGAGAGGCTACTTACCTGGCTATGCGCGAGGTGAGTGGCCCGATTATCGCCATTGCGTTGACGCTGATAGCTGTGTTTGTACCCCTGGCTTTCATGACAGGGGTTACGGGTCAGTTCTATAAGCAATTTGCAATGACAATTGCGATCTCGACGGTTATCTCGGCGTTCAACTCCCTGACGCTGTCACCGGCTTTGGCAGCCGTGCTTTTGAAAGGCCACGATGAACCGAAGGACTGGCTCACCCGCCTGATGGACCGATTTTTGGGAGGCTTCTTTCACAGATTCAATAAATTGTTCCATCGCGGTTCGGAGTCGTATGGTAAAGGTGTTTCGGGCATCGTCGGCCGTAAGAGTTTGATGATGGGCCTTTATGTGCTGTTAATCGGCGGGGCGGTTCTAATGGGCAAGCTTGTGCCGAGCGGGTTTGTCCCACAACTCGACAAGGATTACCTGGTCAGTTTCGCTCAATTGCCCAACGGTGCAACCCTTGATCGATCGGAGGACGTAGTACGGCAAATGTCCGACCTCGCCAAGGGTCAACCAGGTGTCGAGGGGACCGTTGCGTTCCCGGGAATGTCAATTAACGGGTTCACTAATTCATCGAGCGCCGGCATTGTGTTTATCCTGCTCAAACCATCCGCAGAGCGAAAAGCTAAAGCGCTATCCGCGGACGCCATTGCCGGTTCCCTGCGTCAAAGGTTTTCGACGATCAAGGGCTCGTACACAGCGGTATTTCCACCACCTCCCGTGCTTGGTTTGGGAACGCTCGGTGGCTTTAAGATGCAACTCGAGGATCGTGGCTCGCTAGGCTACACGGCATTGAACGATGCAGCTCAGGCCTTTATTCAACGAGCGGCGCAGACACCCGAACTTGGACCGACGTTCTCCAGCTATCAAATCAACGTACCAGAACTGAATGTCGACATTGACCGGGTTCGAGCAGAGCAGCTTGGCGTTTCGGTAGACGATGTGTTTAGCACGATGCAGGTTTATCTGGGTTCGTTTTATGTCAACGACTTTAATCGATTCGGTCGCGTATATCAGGTACGGGTGCAGGCGGATGCGCCATTCCGCGCATCGACCGAAAACGTTGGCATGCTCAAGACACGCAATGCAAACGGTGAAATGGTGCCGCTTTCGTCGATCGTTAAGGTATCACCAACCTACGGTCCTGAGATGGTGGTGAGATACAACGGGTATACGGCGGCAGATATTAATAGCGGACCGGCGCCTGGCTATTCGGAGGGCCAGGCACAAGCAGCCGCCGAGCGTATTGCCGCAGAGGTGTTGCCGCGTGGAATCAAGTTCGAATGGACCGACCTGACCTACCAGCAGCAGCTCGCGGGTAATGCTGCGATGATCGTGTTCCCGGTTAGCGTGCTGTTGGTCTTTCTAGTACTCGCGGCTCTATATGAAAGCCTTACGCTTCCGTTGGCGGTAATCATGGTTGTGCCGCTCAGCATTTTTTCAGCGCTATTCGGTGTATGGATCACGCATGGAGACAACAACATCTTCACACAGATCGGTTTGGTGGTGCTGGTCGGCTTGTCTGCCAAGAACGCAATCCTGATTGTCGAATTTGCCCGTGAACTGGAGATGCAAGGCCGCACAATCGTCGAAGCCGCAATCGAGGCGAGCCGCTTGCGTCTTCGTCCAATCTTGATGACCTCGTTCGCCTTCATCATGGGCGTGCTTCCGCTGGTGTTCTCGTCAGGGGCGGGCGCGGAAATGCGCAAGGCAATGGGTATCGCTGTGTTTTTCGGGATGCTGGGCGTGACTTTGTTCGGCCTGTTGCTTACCCCCGTTTTCTACGTGCTTCTGCGCAAAGTCGCTGGCGGCGAGAAACTGGTTGCCACGCATGGTTACAATCCTCATGTACGCGAGGTAGAGGCCCCGGTCGAATCCTGATGACATAGAGGAACCGACATCAACTCACATTGGTTCGGCTTGTCGCGTCGGTATTGCATTGACCCGATGTACAAACGGCCGGGCATCGATGCGCCAAGCGCAGTTAGGGAGCAGGGGGCTGCTTGGGGACAACGTCGGCGCGCGCATGACGCGATGCTTCAAGGCGTACGAGCCGGTCTCGAGCGGAGCGAAGCGTTTCGGCGCGAGGACAGCCAGGCTGGCCTCGAATGGGTTTAGCGCAGTTGTGGACTAGCCTCGCCGTCGATGCGCGGTGGCGCGGTCCAGCTCGCTAAATTCCTGATCGGACAGGGTGATCGCGCCGGCAGCCACGTTTTCCTCCAGGTGCGCGACCTTGGAGGTGCCTGGTATCGGCAGGATCACCGGGCTGCGTTGCAACAGCCACGCGAGAGCGATCTGTCCCACACTTGCCTTGTTGTTCCGCGCGATCGCTTCCAACAGCGACCCAGTCCGTGTCAGCTCGCCGGCCGCTAATGGATACCAGGGGATGAAGCCAATACCGTGAGCCATACAATGATCCACGACGTCCTCGCTGCCGCGGTCACCAAGGTTGAAGCGATTCTGCACAGTCGCCACTTTGAAATATTTGGACGCTGCCTTGATGTCGGCCACCGATACTTCGCTCAGGCCAGCATGGCGAATGACTCCGCTGTCGATAAGCTGGCGCACGGCGTCAAACTGCTCGTCTCGCGATACCGACGAATCGATGCGATGCAATTGCCACAGACCGATTTGTTCAAGACCTAAACGGCGCAGGCTGTCGTGTGCCTGTTTAATCAGGTACTCGGGCCGCCCCTGCGGCACCCACTGATTGGGGCCTGTGCGAGTGAGTCCGGCCTTTGTTGCCACTAGCATCTTCGCGTCATATGGATGCAGCGCTTCCCGGATCAATTCTTCCGAGACGTTGGGCCCGTAGGAGTCTGCCGTGTCGATGAAATTTACGCCTAGTTCGGGAAGACGGCGCAGCACGCGAATTGCTTCTGCGCGATCAAGCGGCATACCCCAGATGCCAGGCCCGTGATTCGCATGGCGCCAAATCCGAGCCGTTGGATCTGGGTGTCGCCGCCAATCTTGAAGAATTGTGGGTTGTTCAATTTAGTCTTTACCTGCAGTTTGATAGTGGTCATGCCTGAGGAACTACCACCTGATTCTGGAGGATGGTGGTCCGGGCGGGGACTGTCGCGACGCCAGCAATACGATAGGAATATCTCACAGGCAGAAGGTAATCATCCCGTTTCGCAAGACGACGTGTGAAAGACCAGTGAGCTGTGCTTTGCCGGTGCGCCGCAGCCGGTCCCTTTACAAGACATTTGGAATCGCATTCTGTGAGCGTGTCAGGTGCCTGCCAATGCCAACCGTCAGGACCAGCGCTGCCACTTCGCAGTCGGAGGCAGCCCATCCCAGATCATCTACAGAGGCGAAGCTCAAAGTGAGGGACCCGAGCGCAGCGCCGAGTGAAAAGCCGAGATACATAAAGGACGCATTCATTGACAGGGCGATCGGCGTTCCGCGCAACCCGGCGAGATTGATCAAACCTGCTTGCTGCGCGGGGTAGAAGGACCAATGGGCAATGCCCCAGGCCACCACGGCAAACAGGACAGGAACGAGCGCCAGTGTCGTCGGCAACCAACGCGCGCTTGCGGACATGAGCGAAAAAGCCAGAATCGACACCGTCAAGCAGGGGAGTATTACGCGGCGCGAGCCAGCGCGGTCCACTGCCTTGCCGCCGACGAACACACCGATGCCGGCCGCAACGCCCCAAGTGAACAGCACGTAGCCGATTTGCGCGCCATGCAACGGCGTGGTTTTGGCAACGAACAGCGCCAGGTACGTATAGATGGTGTAGGCGCCCATGGCCCAAAGCGTGGTGACGAGCAAGGTCATCAGGATGACCGGCTGACGTGCGACACGGATGCGTTCGCGCAGTGTGGCGGTAGGCAATCCTGCGCCGATTGCGCGTGGAAGGCCGAACAGCAGACCTGCGACGGCGGCAGCGGACAGGACGGCGACGCCACCGAATGTCATGCGCCAGCCGAGACGGTCACCAATTAGCGCTCCCAGCGGTACGCCTAGGGCAACTGCGATCGTCAGGCCGCCGTTGACGATCGCGAGCGCCGTCCCGCGCCGTTCAGGACCGGCGATGGCGCCAGCCAGTGCGTTAGCGCCGGGAACATACAGGCCGGCTGCGGCCGGGAGCAGGATGCGGGCCGCCATCAATTCCCAATAGTTTTGGGCCGCCCGGGCAACGACGTTCGCAAGGGCGAACGTCGAGAGCGACAGAATCATCAGCGTGTGCCGACGAAAGGTTCCAGTTAGGGCTGTCAGAATTGGCGAACTGAGCGCGTAGGCCAAAACGAAGACAGTCACCAGTTGGCCCGTGGCGACAACGCTTGTATGCAGGTCTGCGGCGATATTGGGCAGCAGGCCAGCAACCATGAAGCTTTCTGTGCCAACTGCAAATGTGCCGAGCGCTAGCCAGTACAGCGAGGTCAATGAAGCGGGCGTAGCAGGGGAGTTCATCATGTGTTCCGCTTGCGCTGCCAGCGCACCGTTGTTGGCGAACGGATAGTCGGTATCGCTGGAGAAGGTGGCTTCAGCCGTATCGCAGTTGACGCCGCCGGCGGAGATGGCGGGGCCACCATCGAATTTAGACATGGATTCTTCGAGATTGAGTTGCTGACGAGTCTAGTTCACGGCTCTGACTTGAACGAGAGTGTAGGGATTGACCGGGTCAAGAGAAATAGCCCCGGGGTTCCGAGCATCTCGGACTTGAGCGTCCATAGTCAAGCCCTCGGACGCTCCGTCGGTGACATATCGAATTAATGCTGCCTCTGCCGTCCGCCAGTGACAGGCGCGAGATTCAGCCGCGAAGGCCGTGGGTAATACCGAGCTTATCCAGCAATGCCTGAGGCTCGAAGTAAGCTACCCAAATGGACGTGGCTTTGTCACCCTCGACAGTCCAGTGCTCAGAGATTTTGATTGTCGCGTCGCTGCCGGTGAGGCCGAAGTTCACCAGCGCGATCACTCGCTCGTGCTCAGCGAAGAGCACGTCATAGCTAAACCTACTAAAGTCGAGGACGTCCGGCAAATTGGGAAGTACCTCATCGCGGAAGAACGCAGCGCCCGCGTGCACGCCGCCCCAAGGCAGATAGTTCGGCGCTGTGGTCGAAAAGTCCGGATGCAGGTAAGGGGCGAAATCAGTCAGACGGCCCAGTACGCCCGCTTGGTAGTAGGCATCCACGACTGACTTGCTCTGTTCGTTGGTGGTCTTGACGGTCATAAGTGTGTTCCTTGATTACTTCTGTAAATGAGGCCTTCATGGCGAAGGCGCCAACGAGCGGTTTAAGAAGGAGGTTAGGCGAATATTGCCGAACGGGAAAATACTTAATAAGTTCGACCGCATGCCTGTGAGGCATGATCCGGCCAAAGCGACATCGTTGTGTGTTCATGGCGTTCGCCGGATCTCCCGGCGAATGCATACAGGCGACCGCTATTCAAAGCGTTCAGATTTATCGCGCTGGTTTTCATACCGTCCAGCCCCCCCCAAAAGGAATCGTTTGACCATAAAAGAAATCGCTTTCCGGCCCCGCAAGAAACAGCACGGTCTGGGCACATTCGCGCATGCTCGCGAGCCGCCCAGCGGGACATTCGGCGAGGCGCTCACGGAAGTCGGCTGTTTGCTGATATTCCGGAGGAAAATACGTCGGATTGTCGACGTAAGTTTGGGCGGTGGCGTTGACGTTGATATGAGGTGCAACTTCGAGCGCCAGATTGTGCATATAGGCAAGTTGTGCTCCCCGGGCCGCGGCATACAGGGCGACGCCGCCGGCCCGGCCGCGAAGCGCAGATGCACTTCCGGTAACTACAATCTTGCCTCGCTTTCGTTCGAGCATTTGTGGCAAGACTGCACGCACCATGCGGTGGAGCGGATAGAAGACACCCTGAAAGATGCGCTCCATTTCCCTTTCGTCATTGTCGACGGCCTGAATGAATTCGAATTCAACTGCATGGTTGGCGATCAGAATATCTACATGACCCACTTCGCGAACAAACTCATTTGCGTCGGCCTGGCTTTTGAAAGCACGGTCGGTAGGGAACACGGTGCCGCCTTCCTCTCTGAACAGTTCGACGATCCCTTGGCCACTGTATTTGTCCTTGTCGGTGACGATGATGCGTTTTCCTTCCAAACGGCCTGCCATGATGCTGTCTCCTTGATTGGCAAGTGAGCGCCGGGCAACGCCCGGGGCGAAACTAGTAACGTGTTGGCGCTTCCTCAAACTTGCAGCACGGACACGGTTCGCGAATTCAAATAGGCATCCATCGCCTCCGGGCCTCCTTCCGATCCGTACCCGGAATCCTTGACACCCAAGAACGGTAATTCAGGCCACGTGGCGGCGGTCTGATTGATCCAAAGCATGCCGACCTCGACCCCACGCGTTAGCAGACGTGTGTTGCGCAGCGATTGAGTGAAGGCGTAACCGGAGAGCCCGTAGGGCAAACGATTGGCTTCAACGATCGCGTCTTCCAGCGTGTCAAACGGTTGAATGGCCGCAATCGGTCCAAATGGTTCGTCGTTAAAAACGCGGGCTTCTCGTGGCACGTCAGCCAGCACCGTGGGCTTCCAGAAATTGCCGGTCGTTCCGACGCGCTCCCCGCCGGCAACAAGTGTCGCGCCGCACTCAATGGCGTCACGGGTGAATCCGTCCATGGCTGCTATGCGACGCGGATTAGCGAGCGCACCGACCTGCGTGCCATCGGTAAGGCCATCGCCGACCTGCAGTTTGCTCGCGCGACGGCCGAACTCCCGGCCAAACTCAGCGGCAACGTCGCGCTGCACCAGAAAACGTGTTGGCGAAATGCAGACTTGGCCTGCATTACGAAATTTTCCGGCGAGGGCGGCGTCAAGAGCGCGCTCAAGGTCCGCATCTTCAGCGACGATGAACGGGGCATGACCTCCTAACTCCATCGTTACACGCTTCATGTGCCGACCAGCGAGTGACGCGAGTTCTTTGCCCACGGCAGTTGAGCCGGTAAACGTTACCTTGCGGATGACAGGGTGCGGGATCAGATAATTCGAGATTTCGGCTGGGTTGCCGTAGACGAGGCCAATCACGCCCGGGGGAATGCCGGCGTCGACAAAAGCTCGCACCAGCTCCGCAGGCGCAGCGGGCGTTTCCTCTGGTGCCTTGACGATAATTGAGCACCCTGTCGCCAATGCGGCCCCCATCTTGCGCACGACCTGATTAATCGGGAAGTTCCATGGCGTGAACGCCGCGACCGGACCGACCGGGTCCCGGACGACCAGTTGCTGCGCTTCCAGATTGCGTGACGGCACGATGCGACCGTACACGCGAAACCCTTCTTCGGCGAACCATTCGATCAAGCCGGCGGCCAGCGAGACTTCGGTCTTCGCCTCGCCGAGCGGCTTGCCTTGCTCCTGAGTAAGCCATGCAGCAATCCGTTCAGAGCGCTCGCGCAGGAGAGCGGCTGCTCGCCGCATGATCGCGCTGCGTTCGTACGCGGGTGTGTCGCGCCAGACACCGAAGGCACGATGAGCCGCAGAGAGTGCGTGATCGAGTTCGGGAATTCCCGCGTGTGCAACAGTCGCGATCGCCACGCCTGTGGCTGGATTGACGACATCGAGTGTGCGGCCGTCCCTGGCATCCTGCCAGACGCCATTAATGTGAAGCTGCGTGTTGGGATATATGGGTGTAGTCATTGGTGCTGCCTTGGGTAAGTCTGGAAATCCGAAGGGGTACAGTTACGCGATGCCCCGCGTTGCTGCGCCGAACAATGTCGTTATGCGACGCTCGACGATTGCGGGCGGGAGCGGTTGCGTGTGGACATACAACGTGCCGTCAAGAATGGCCTGCCGTACCATACGGCCCACATCCTCCGGTTCCATCGGGGTCATTGCGAGCGTTTTAAGAAGAGGGTTCTCATAGGGAGTGAAGGTGCGCATAGTGGATCGTTCATCGGCTGGACGTAACGCATCACCGTTTTGCGTAATATTCGTTTTGACGAAACCGGGGCAAAGAATCGTTACGCAAAAGCCTTCCGGGGCGAGTTCCTCGGCGGCTGCTTCTGAGATCGAGGCCACCGCGGCTTTCGAAGCGCTATACGGCAAATGTCCAGCCAGCGGTACCAGAGCGGAAATGGAGGCAGTGTTGACGATGTGTTTCTCGCCGGACTGTTGCCGCATGCGCGGCAGAAATACGTCGAGTCCGTGTATCACGCCCCAGAGATTTACTCCAAACAGGAATTGCCAGTCGGCCATGTTGGCCTCGAGTATCGTGCGAAAGGGCCGCCACGACACGCCAGCGTTGTTACACAGGATATCGACCGCGCCAAACTTGTCGTAGGCTGCTTCGGCCAGCGCTTCTACCGAGGCATGGTCGGCGACATTGGTTACAACTGACAGGGCCTCAACGCCTCGCTCGCGCACCTCCGAGGCGACCGCCGCGGCTGCCTCGGCAACGATGTCGGACACCACGATCCGGGTTCCCGCTTCCGCCAATGTTAGCGCGATGGCCCGCCCGATACCGCTCCCCGCGCCGGTTATGACTGCGGTCTTGCCTTGCAACGTCTTCATAGAGTGGTCTCCAGGTTAAGAATGCCAGGACCTGCAGCGGAGCAGTTCAAACCTTCATGATGAACGGGTCTGCTATTGCCTCGCCAAGCTCACACCAGACACTCTTTGTCTGGAGATACTGGTTGATGGCCTCGATACCGTTCTGCCGACCGATGCCGCTTGCCTTCATGCCGCCGAAGGGCGATGCATAGTTCATGGCACGGTAGGTATTGATCCATACCGTGCCCGCCTTGATGCGACGCGCAAGCTGATGGGCGCGTTTAATGTCACGTGTCCAGATGCCGGCACCCAGGCCGTAGATCGTGCCATTAGCCATCGCGACGATATCGTCCTCGTCCGAGAAGGGCGTGATAGTCAATACTGGGCCAAACACTTCCTGCTGCATCAGCTCGCTGGATGGCGCGGAGTTTTGCAAAATGGTCGGCTGATAGAAAAAGCCGCCCTCGCAACCCGGAACGGTTACCCGGTCTCCACCGCACAATAGTTCGGCGCCATCGTCGATCGCGCGTTGAACCATCGTCTCGTCCTTTCGCAGCTGTGCCTCAGTGGACACCGGCCCCATCTGCGTGTGGCTGGCCATTGGATCGCCGACCCGGATTGCGCGTGCACGTTTAACAACGCGCTCAACAAGGGCCTCGTAGATCGAGGTATGGACATACGCGCGGCTGCCGGCGATGCATGTCTGACCAGTCGCGGCAAAGATCCCCGCCAGTGCGCCTGTTTCCGCCTGGTCGAGATCGACGTCTTCAAAAAATATATTGGGGCTTTTGCCACCCAGCTCCAGCGTGCAGGAAACAAGTCTCTCGCCCGCACGCGCAGCAATAGCACGGCCTGCTGCATCGCTGCCGGTAAAGCAGATCTTCTGTACTGCGGGATGAGCTACCAGGGCTTCGCCAGCTTCGCGCAAGCCGGTAAGAACATTCAGAACTCCCTTGGGCAGGCCAGCCTCGATCGCCAGCTTTGCCAACTCGATCGCCGAGGCAGAAGTGACTTCTGAAGGTTTGATGATCACGGTGTTGCCCGCCGCCAGAGCGGGTGCGATTGACATTACCGTAGGAAAGATGGGGGAATTCCACGGTACGATTACGCCAACCACACCTAGCGCTTCTCGCAACGTGTAGTTCAGGACACTTGTCTGATCTAGAGGAATGACGGCGCCTTCAATCTTGTGCGCCAGGCCGCCGTAGTAGTACATCCAGTCACGCATCGCCTTGATCTGAGCGACGACTTCGACGTAGATTTTTCGGTTTTGCGCAGTGTCCAAGGCCGCCAGCCTCTCGGCGTTCTCCCAGATACGATCGCCCAGTTGCATCAGAAGCCGACCGCGTCGCGTGTGCGAGATGCGGCCCCATTCACCGTTGAATGCCAAATCAGCGGCGCGCGCCGCTGCGTCGACATCGGCCGCTGCCGAGAGCGCAAAAATGCCCCAAGGTTGTCCTGTCGTCGGATTGATGGTCTCGAAGACGCCGCCGCTCAGCGCCGCGACGTCGCGGCCGTCGTAATAGTTCGAAAATGTGTGCATAGTCATGCCTTCCTTACATGGCTGTCTTGCCGCCGTCCACGCCTATAATCTGTCCAACAATGAAAGCAGCTCCCGGAGAGCTCAGGAAGCGCGCGGTGTCTGCCACTTCCTGAGGTAACCCAACGCGCCGCAACGGAATGCCCCCGATGAGCGCCTCCTTCCGCTCAGCGCTCCCAGCGAACCGGTCCAGCAATCCTGTCTCGATCGGACCAGGTGCGATTGCGTTAACTCGTACTCCGCGAGCTGCGGCCTCAAGCGCTGCCGCCTTGGTCAGGCCTTCAACCGCGTGTTTGCTTGCCGTATACATGGAAGCTCCGACAGCACCGCGGCTGCCCAGCGTCGATGAGATATTGATGATGCTGCCGCTGCCTTGTGGCAGCATCACACGGAGTTCGTGCTTCATCGCGAGGATGGTTCCGAGAACATTGGTATCGAAGACACTGGCATAGGTTTGCGCGGTCTGTTCGACTACATGTCCGGTGCGTCCCTCAGTCCCGGCACTGTTGACAGCGACATCGAGTCTTCCAAACCGGTTAATGGCGGCATCGACTAGCGTTTGCATGTCGTCCTCTAGGCGAACGTCGGCATACACGAACTCTGTTACAGCACCGCAATCACGAAGCTCGGCCGCAAGGCTTGCGCCGGCAGCTTCATCGCGGCCGGAAATCACGACTCGCGCTCCGTCGCGGGCGAAGGCCAGAGCGGTAGCACGTCCAATTCCGGTCAAGGCACCGGTGACCAGTACGACGGGAGAGTTCATCGTTAAGCACTCCGGGTTGGTTATCAACGTGTCCTCCGACGACGGTTAGCGAACGAAATCAGCTCGCCCATCACGCCACGTCGGAAAGCGAGGACACATATGACGAAAATGAAGCCGGAAATCAAGGTTGTGTATTGGCCCAACGTGCCAAACCACGCGATGGACGTCAGGTTTTTCAGGAATTCAGCCGTTGCTTCAAGCCGATCATTGAGGAACGTAACAATTGCCGCACCCATCAACGGACCCGATAAAGTGCCCATCCCGCCCAAAAGCGTTATAAGGATGACTTGCCCCGAAGTACTCCAATGAACGTCTGCTAGTGTTGCGAAGCCAAGCACCAGAGCCTTGAGCGATCCGGCCAAGCCCGAGAGCGCGGCCGATATGACGTACACCAATAGCTTCACACGATCGACGTCGTAACCAAGGGAGGTTGCGCGGGCACTGTTTTCGCGTATACAACCCAGAACCTGGCCAAAGGGTGAACCGAGCAGGCGTGAGATAAAGAGGAATGCAAATACGACGATAACTACGACGACGTAGTAAAGCGTGACATCATTGCTTAAATTCAACATCCCGAAGATCTTGCCGCGCGGGACCCCCTGCAGTCCGTCTTCTCCACCGGTCGCTTTGCTTTGCAGCGCCAGGAAGAACACCATTTGTGCAAGGGCAAGCGTAACCATAGCGAAATAAATACCTTGGCGACGGATGGCCAGTAGACCAAATATCGCACCAAGCAAGGCACCGAAAGCTGTGCCTCCAAGCAGCGCTATTTCGGGCTCCACGCCCCACGTTTTCATCGCATAGCCGGCGACGTAAGCCGACCCGCCGAGAAAAGCAGCATGACCGAATGACAGCAGGCCGGCGTAGCCGATCAGGAGGTTGAACGCCGAGGCGTACAACGCCAGGCATAGAAATTTCATGACGAAGACCGGGTAGACGCCGAGAACCGGTGCGGTGACGAGCCCGAGCAGAAAAATGGCGTAGCCAGTCGGAGCGAGATAAGGATAGGTTTTCATGGCGTCGCTTAACTCTGTTTGCCGAATAGACCTGCGGGGCAAATCAACAACACCGCGATCATGATGGCGAAGACGATCGTTGCGGACGACTCGGGATAGACGACTTTGGCAACGGCCTCGGCTAAACCTAATGCAAGACCTGAAATAACCGCTCCGGTGATCGAACCCATGCCGCCGATGACGACAATGGCGAACACAACCACGATATAGTTCTGGCCCATTAGCGGCGAAACCTGCATCACCGGCGCAGCAAGGACTCCGGCGAAGGCAGCCAGTGCGGCTCCGAACGCGTAAGTGAACGTGATCATTCGGGGTACATTGACGCCGAACGCTTCAACTAGGCGCGAGTTCTCAGTGCCCGCACGCAAATAGGCGCCCAGACGGGTTCGTTCGATCAGAAACCAGGTGGCGGCGCACGCAGAGAGAGCGATTACTACCACCCAGGCACGATAGACGGGTAGAATCATGAATCCAAGGTTGGCTGCCCCATCAAGCGGCGCAGGTGTATCGTAAGGCAAGCCCGAAGAACCATAGACGGATTGAAAACCTGCCTCGACTACCATAGCCAAACCAAGCGTAAGCAGCATGCCGTACATATGATCGAGCTTGTAAATTCTACGAAGTAGGAATCTCTCGACGACGGTGGCGAGTATTCCGACCGTGAGTGGGGCCACTACAAGCATTGCCCAGTAACCGAGTGAAAAACACGACATACCAATGTATGTCACCACGGCGCCGAGCATGAAGAACGCGCCGTGAGCGAAATTGACCACGCCTAACAGGCCGAAAATAACCGCAAGGCCTAGGCTCAGGACCGCGTAGAAGGAACCATTGACGATTCCCATTAACAGTTGGCCGGCGAGAACTGGCAAGGAGATGTTCATACTGGTCGGATCCGGGTTGGACTGATTGCTGCGCCTAATGCCATAGCACGCACTTGCTTTCCGATTTTGTCGTCGCGATATCCTCGCCTTTCAGGCGGGAGATCACCCGAAAGTAGTCCCACGGAGCTTTCGATTCAGCCGGCGACTTGACTTGCAGAAGGTACATATCGTGTACAAATCTACCGTCCGCGCGAATTACTCCATGAGCATAAAAATCGTCGATCGGCGTCTTCTTGAGATATGCCATGATTGCGTCGGCGTCAGTCGACTTTGTGGCCTGTACTGCCTTTAGGTAGGTTGTCGTTGCTGAATAGTCGGCAGCCTGCACGGACGTGGGCATGCGCCCGGTCTTTGCGTAGAATCGCTTGCCGAACGCACGTGTTTTCTCATCGAGATTCCAGTCCCACGTTGCAGTAAGAAGTAGTCCTTCGGTGTTTTGCAATCCCAGGCTGTGAATGTCGTCGTTAAAAACCAGCATGCCGACAATCTTCATCGATTTTCCGATGCTGAATTCCTTGGCTGCTTTTGCGGCATTGATGAAATCACCGCCGGCGTCGGCCAGTGCGAGAACCTGTGCTTTCGAAGCTTGTGCCTGGAGCAGATATGACGAGAAGTCACTGGCGTTGAGCGGATGGCGTACCGAACCAATCACCGTACCACCCTTGCTGGCGATGACCGTGCTTGCGTCACTCTGGAGTGAGTTGCCGAAAGCATAGTCGGCCGTCAGAAAGTACCATCGCTTATTGTCCTGATCCAGGACCGCGGTAGCGATACCCTTTGCCATGCCGACAGTGTCTATATCGTACTGCACGGTATATGGGCTGCATTCCTCATTGGTTAGCGTTGAGACGGTTCCGCCGCTAGTTATAAATACCCGCTTTTTATCTCGCGCAATCCTGGACATTGCAAGGTCAGCTGCTGAATTGGTCCCCCCCAGTAGCATTGTCAGATTGCGGGTGTCGATCCATTCACGCGCTTTGGTTGCGGCGATGTCCGCCTTATTTTGATGATCTGCCGTAAGCAGTTCCACAGGCATACCGTTAACCTTTCCGCCAAAGTCGTCGATCGCCATCTGAACGGTCAGCGCGCCATTTTTTCCCTCTTTGTCTGCGTAAAGGCCGGACATGTCAGTGATAAAGCCGATGGTGACTCTGTCCTGTGCAGCCATGGCAAGTAGCGGTACGCTCATACCAAGCGCCAGGGTAACTTGAGCAAGGATTGTGTTCACTATGTCTCCGTCTTTGTAATATGAATGTGGGCTTAAACCCCGAGAAGTTCGGTCAAGCGAGATGTGAGCGCAGGTAATTGCGATGCTTCGAATGACTCAACAACCCGGCCATGCTCCATAACGTAGAACCGGTCGGCTAGTGGAGCGGCAAACTGGAAGTTCTGTTCTACCATTACGATAGTGAAACCCTTGGCACGGAGTATTCCGATTGTGCGAGCAAGCGACTTCACCACGACGGGTGCCAAGCCTTCGGATATCTCGTCAAGCAATAGCAGATCGGCGCCGGTGCGCAGAAGACGTGCGACCGCGAGCATTTGCTGTTCCCCTCCAGACAGTCGCGCGCCTGGGCTGTGCCTGCGTTCAGCAAGGTTCGGGAAGATGTCGTAGATCTCTTCCAGTGACATGGAAGGTGTGGTACCGCGCAATACCGGCGGTAGCAGGAGATTTTCCTCGCAGGTCAAGCTTGCGAAAATGCCGCGCTCTTCCGGGCAGTAGCCAACACCCAGATGCGCGATCCTGTGACCGGGTAGTCCAGTGGTCTCTGTTCCGCGTATAGCAATGCTTCCGCTTCTCGCGTCTGTCATGCCCATAATGGCGCGCAGGGTAGTCGTGCGCCCGGCTCCGTTTCGACCTAGCAGTGTTACAACTTCCCCTTCATGTACGCGAATATCCACACCGTGCAAAACATGTGATTCGCCGTACCACGCCTGGAGATTTTTGATGTCGAGAACACAGGCCATCACAACGCCTCAGCGGGCATGCCCATATAGGCCTCAGTGACGCGCTGGTCGCGCGATACAGCCTGGTATGAGCCTTCGGCAATGACTTTGCCGCGTTGTAGCACCGTAACGGTGTCCGCGATTTTCGAGATGACGCTCATGTTGTGTTCGACCATCAACACTGTACGTCCGGCAGAGACGCGCTTTATGAGTGCGGTGACGCGTCCGACGTCTTCGTGACCCATCCCTTGAGTTGGCTCGTCAAGAAGCATGAGTTCGGGATCTGCCGCAAGAGTGGTCGCAATTTCAAGCGCTCGCTTACGTCCGTATGAGAGGTTGCCGGCTTGCTCATCGGCATATGACGCCAATCCGACTTCGTCGAGCAGCTCCAGAGCGTGCATGTCGAGCGGGTTCAGTGAGCGCCCGCTTTTCCAGAAATGATAGGTAGTGCCAAGTCGCCTTTGCAAGGCAAGGCGGACATTCTCACGTAGGTTAAGGTGTGGGAATACTGCCGAAATCTGAAACGACCTGACAAGGCCGCGTCGCGCAACCTGTACAGGATTGCTGCGCGTAATGTCTTCACCATTGAAGAAAATTCTTCCGGCGCTTGGCTGAAGAAATTTTGTTAGTAGGTTGAAACACGTTGTCTTTCCCGCACCATTTGGACCGATCAAAGCGTGAATCGAGCCACGCGCGACGCGAAGCGAGACGTCCTGCACGGCCACAAAGCCTGAAAACGCGCGCGTCATGTTGCGTGTTTCCAGAATCGTGTCCTGCGATGGATCGTCCGTCATTGATTCGGTTTCGTCAGACAGTTCTCTGCTATTGAACGCTTCCACACGAGTTGATGGTGAGGATGCGATAGCACTGCGCACTGTCGCAATAGGGCTGTGGCTCATGTCGTTGTACCGCTTGGTCTGTGCTTTACGGGCAGGTGTGCCGAACGAAGTTCGTCGCAGCAGGTGGCCTGGCGGCCCTCTGTCTCCTTGAGGGTTGCGCCTTGGGGAGATACTGCGTCGATTTAGATATTCCGACAATGGAATTATCTTCATGAATCCATCATGATATGGAATAATTTGACGTCGTGCCGAAGCGCTCCGCTGTCAGCACATAAGGAGAGCTGGTGATGAATCTGACGGTCAAGCAATTGAAGGTATTCGTTAAACTCTATGAATTGCGCAGCTTCACCGAGACTGCTGACGCACTGTTCATGACGCAATCCGCGGTGAGCAAGCTGTGTGCGGAACTGGAAGATGAGGTCGGGTTCGCCCTATTTGAACGCTCAACGCGCAAGGTTGAGCCAATGGACGGCGCGACTGACTTGTACCGCTTCGCGATAGAGATTCTCGGTACGCTCGACGCTGCGGCCCGCAGCCTGGCAGACTTGACTTCGGTGCGCCGTGGCAGCGTAAGCATCGCTGCCGCACCGATGATATTTCACGGCCTGATTTGCGATGTGATGGCCGAATACCACCGCACGTATCCGCACGTTCGCCTTGAGGCGCATGAAGTGTCTACTGATGTGGCAATCGAGTATGTGTTGAATGGCCGCGTCGACTTCGGTGTTGTGGCGCCCGACCGGGACGACCCACGCCTGCTCACCGAGCCTATCCAGGAGGATCGACTGTTTCTTGCGTGCCCGGCCGATCACCCGATGGCCACTGCACGCAAAGTCACCTGGCGGCGAATAGCAGACGAAAACGTGATCATGCTGCGTAGCGACAACAATATGGGACGGATGGTGGAGGCAATCATGCGTGAACAGCGGGAGGACTTCCAGCCGATGGTGGAAGCGGGCGCGTTGAGCACGTTACTAAGCCTCGTACGTACGGGAATCGGGGTAGCCGTTGTTCCAGCTTACGTGGTGTCATTGGCCGAGGCTTTTAATCTCAGCGTGGTACCGATTGAAGGTAGCCAGAAATATCCCCGGATGCTGTCGCTAATCCGTCGTGGCAACGGACGTCCGTCAATTGCGGCGGGCAAGCTCTCTGACATGTTGATGAACAGGTTGAGGAAAACGAACCGTTTTTGTAACTAATGCAGCAGAAACGGTCCGCGGCTTCAATCCGTGCGTCTTCTCCGGTCTCCGCAACTCCTTCGATTGAAGGACGCGCTAGCCAACCTTCCGACAACGTCCGGTGCGTGGGCGATTTGAGTATTGCGACGGCACGCCAGGCGTCCTTCGCCTTCGACCCGTTACCCAAATTATTCCAAATCGAGATTGATCTATAACAATAAGTCGATTGTTGGAATAGTCTGATGCTCTCACTATGGAGGTACGGAACAAGAACCGAAAGAATTGCAACCATGACAAGCGCAACTAAAGACACGTCGCCCACATCCGAAGGTCCATTTGGGCCTCTCGCTGGTGTTAGGGTTGTCGACCTGACATCAGTTGGAATGGGTCCGTACGCCACCCAGATACTGGGTGACATGGGTGCCGAAATCTTAAAGATTGAGGCACCCGAGGGAGATGTGTTTCGCTATCCCGAGCCGGCAAGCTCCCCTGGAATGGGGGCGATCTATATTGCGCTGAATCGTAACAAGAAGAGCATCACGCTTGACTTGAAAGTCCAGAATGATTTGGCAACGCTGAAACGTTTGATTGCAGATGCTGATGTCTTTGTGTCAAACGTCAGACCACGCGCTTTGCGAAAGCTTGGTTTGGACTACGAGGCACTGTCTCGTGACAATACACGCCTTATCTATTGCGCTGCGGTCGGTTTTGGTCAGAACGGACCCTATGCGGAAAAACCGGCCTTTGACGACATCATCCAGGCAATGAGTGGCATAGCAAGTCTGCAAGGCCGAAACGTAGATGCGCCGTCCTACGTGAACACGATCATCGCGGACAAGGTAGCTGGGCTCACACTCGCATATTCCATCCCGATGGCGCTATATGAGCGCGAGAAATCTGGTCGAGGCCAAGCCATCGAGGTTCCCATGTTCGAGACTCTCGTCTCTTTTGCTCTGATTGAGCATTTGGGAGGCAAAACCTTTGAGCCATCGCTTGGGCCGACGGGTTATGGACGCGTGTTGTCACCGCATCGACGGCCCTATCAAACAAAGGACGGCTTCGTCAGTTTATTGCCATACACCGACGCGCAATGGAGCCGCTTTTTCGTGCTCGCTGGCCGCGGTGATATGGCCACAGATGTACGCTTTACAAGTGCTAAAGCGCGCAGTATGAATTTCGATTCACTTTATGGGGCGCTTGCGGACATCGTGAAGGAGCGCACTACCGGGGAATGGATCGATCTGCTGGAACCAGCGGATATACCCGTGGCACCTGTATTGTCGATCGATGATCTGCTCCAGGACAAGCACCTGAAGGAAACGGAATTTTTTGTGGAACGTGAGCATCCTACCGAAGGAACCGTGCGTATAACGAATATTCCCGTTCGATTTTCTCGGACCCCTGGTCAAATCAGGTCTTTACCTCCGCGTCAGGGATCGGACCAAGCGGAGCTTGATCGCCTCTCCGCTCGTCCCGGAGTCGGGGCGTCGGTGTAACCAAACATGTCTGAAACTATGAATTCGATCCTTTATGAGATCCGCGACGGCGTCGCGGAAATTTCGCTGGCCCGCCCCCCTGTGAACGCTCTGGACGAGTCGACTCTTGCGGAGTTGCTCGCTGCCTTCCGCCAAGCGGCAACCGATCAGGAGGCGAGGGCAGTCATTCTGCACAGTGCAATCCCGAACCGTTTTTGTGCTGGTTTAGACCTCAAAATCCTCCGCACTTACCAGCCTTCGCAACTCCGGAGTGTCCTTCAAAAGCTGTATGTGGATCTCTTTGACGCGCAGTTCGCCTTGGGCAAGCCGTCAATCGCCGCAGTGTCAGGTGCTACACGAGGGGGCGGGATGACAGTAGCCGTCTCGTGCGACCTCGTCGTCGCGTCCAGATCGGCAACATTTGGCTATCCGGAGATCGATAATGGTCTCTTGCCGGCGATCCACTATGCCCACTTACCGCGAATCGTCGGACGCCATCGTGCATTCGATCTGTTGTTCACAGGCCGCACCTTCCCCGCCCAGGAGGCTCTCGACATTGGTTTGATTAACCGGATCGTCGACGAGGATGCCGTGCTGGACGCCGCAAGACAGCTTGCAAAATTGCTAACGTCGAAGCCCGCTGAGACTGTTCGACGCGGGCGTGCTGCCTACATGTCTGCTATTGACCAAAACTACCGCCGAGATATCCAGGCAGCGGTCGAGCAGTTTTGCAACGTGGCGCTGACCGACGAAGCGCAAGAACGTCTTGAAGCATTCTTTGAGGATCGCAAACCAGTTTGGCGATGCGGCTGACACACAACGTTACTCAACACTTGATACGGTAAAATAGATGGAGAAAGAAGGTAGCAGCTGTTTCGCGCTGTCACGCGATACGAGAGGCGTCGCATATCTGGATATCAGGGCGGGGAAGATAAACGTTCTCGGCGTATCCGAAATGCAGTCGCTAATTCGGGCGATCGCAGAAATCAAAGAAGACGATACGGTTCGATGCCTCGTCGTTACGGGGGGAAACGATCGCGCATGGATTGGGGGCGCAAATATCAAGGAGATGTTGAAACTCGACCCAACAACTGCTCGGGAATTTATCAGCCGTGTGGGCGATCTCTGCGAAAGTGTTCGAACTTTGCCGGTACCGGTTATAGCGGCGATCGACGGTTGGTGCCTTGGGATGGGCGTCGAGTTCGCTGCCGCATGCGATATTCGGGTTGCTTCGACCACCTCCCAATTTGCGATGCCAGAAGTCAAGCTCGGTATCCCGTCGGTGGTCCACGCAGCCATGCTTCCTCGGCAAATAGGTGCCGGCCGGACTAGATCGTGGCTGCTTACTGGACGGGCGGTTGACGCAACAGTCGCGCACACGTGGGGGCTGCTGGACGATGTCGTCCCGCCTGAAAATCTGGGCGCTGCAGTGGAAGACATCGTGTCGACGATTATCGAATGCCCTGCCGAGGCAATCAGGACACAGAAGGCTTTGTGCAACGCGTGGGAGGAGCTGCCGTTGACAGAGGCCATTCAGATGAGCCTCGGTCCGTTTGGCGACGCGTTCTTGACGGACGAGCCAGGAATGGCGATGCGCGCATTCCTGGCTAAGAAGCATGGAAATTAAACAGGTGAAGTTGCGGATCGATGAGGATGTCGGAAATCCACCCGTGACAGGAAGTTGGAGGAGAGACAATGGATGTCGGAATTTCTAGTGGTGCCGCAGTAGCCGGCAGCCAGGGGAAGGCGAGAGTTCTAGTGGCGTCTACGCTTGGGACACTCTTTGAATGGTACGACTTCTTCCTATACGGGACGCTCGCTTCCGAAATATCCGCCCGATTCTTTAGCGGGCTATCAAGCAGTTCACAGTTCATTTTCGCTTTGCTTGCGTTTGGAATCGGCTTTGCCTTTCGACCTCTAGGCGCTCTCATTTTTGGGCGACTGGGTGACTGCTTGGGGCGCAAGCACACTTTTCTTGCGACACTCGTGCTGATGGGGGGATCAACATTTTGTGTAGGAATTTTGCCGTCGTACGCCTCATGGGGGCTGGCGGCTCCTGCGCTTCTCACTGTTCTGCGCATCCTGCAGGGTGTCGGTATCGGCGGGGAGTACGGGGGAGCGGCGATTTTTGTCGCCGAGCACGCACCGCCGAAAAAACGCGGTGCGCATACCAGCTGGATTCAGACAACAGGACCGCTGGGCATGGTGCTCGCGCTAATCGTTGTCTACGCATGCAGGAGGCTCTCCGGTCCGGCGTTTGATATATGGGGTTGGCGTATTCCGTTTCTCTCGTCGGGTGTCCTGCTTGCCATTTCCCTATATATCCGACTGTCCGTCAGTGAATCCCCCGTATTTCAAAAAATGAAGGCAGAGGGCCGGACGGCGGAGCGGCCTATAGCGGAAACCTTTGGGCAGTGGCGTAACTTGAGGGTGGTCTTGATCGCATTGTTTGGTTTGATTACCGGAGTTACGACGGTGATCTATACCGGGCAGGTATACTCATTTTTTTTCCTGTCACACATACTCCGGGTAGACGCCGGAGCGGCAGGCCTGTATGTCGCCATCGCGTTGGTTATCGTGACACCGATGTTCTGGTTGATGGGGACACTATCCGACAGGATCGGGAGAAAGCCGATCATCATGGCCGGGTGTCTATTGAGCGCCCTCACGGTTTTTCCGATCTTTCATGGGCTGACGCACTACGCAAACCCTGCGCTTGAATCTGCCATCGCCGTATCGCCGGTCACGATAAAGGCTGACGAGAAGAAATGTTCTTTGCAATTCAGCATTTTTAGAAAAAACGATAGTGCCGGCGCTTGCGATAACGTCAGGACCCTGCTTGCCGACAGCGGTATTCCGTATGTAAGCGAAGACGTACAGGGCAGTAGTGACGTGTTCCTGGCCATTGGTGCCAAAGAGTATCCTGGAGGCGACCTTGCGTCCATCAAGCGCAGCCTTATTGACGCGGGCTATCCCGCATCCGCTGCCCCTTCCCGAGTTAACGCGCCGATGGTCGTACTGCTTGTAGCGCTAATGGGCACCTATCTTGCCATGGTGTTTGCACCGCTGGCTGCGGCACTCGTGGAGATGTTCCCTGGACGCATCAGATACACCGCGCTTTCATTTCCCTATCACCTGGGAAATGGTTTGATTGGCGGATTTTTCCCCGCCATCGCGTTCGCGATCGTAGCGCATACGGGGAACATATACGCTGGCCTGTGGTACCCGGTCCTTTTCACCCTGAGCACAGTAGTCATTGGTGGTCTATTTCTCAGGAAAGATGCTTCCTGCGACTGAACTTGGGGAAGGGGCAGGGGCGCGGATCGAAAGGCAAAGTCTGCAGGACCGGTCCCCACCGCACGATTGAACGTCTTGGCAGATTTGCCGGATAAGGCGTGCTTATCTGGAAGCGTTGGTCAGGCTCATGCTCGTGTGCACGTTCGACCAATCGCAAGAAAAAACGAAGTAGGCGATTGGGTACATTGCGACGCAACGAGCTCAATCGCCTCGTAGAAGCTACTCGCGAACCCGCAACGAGCGCTCGATGAAGCTCACCTAGGGGCCTGGTTAGACACCTGCGCCCGGACGGTTTGACATCTTGTCGTACCACTGCTGAAAGGCTGCGTGCTCGGCCGGAATCGGCATCTTCAGTGCGTTGGTTGCGAAGTCCACGGTGACCAGCGTCGTTATGTCCACCGCTGAAAATTCTTCGCCGGCGACAAACGGTACGGCCGCGAGACGTTCATTGAAGTCGGCATAAAAGTTGGCCACGCGCTGCTTGCTGCGCTCGACCAATTCGGGAATCTGCTCGTACGCATGCGGACCCGACAGCGCGCGACCCTTCAACCCGGCAATCGCGTTGCGCACACCTTCCATGACCGGCGCGAAGCCATCGAGTTCGGCGCGGCGCTCCCACATGGTGACGAGCGCTTTCGTCTTCGCGTTAGTGCCTAGCAGCGGGGTTTGCGGATACGCATCTTCCAGATAGCGCCAGATGGCGAGCACTTCTGTGATGGTGGAACCGTCGTCGAGCGTCAGTGCCGGCACCTGGCTGCGCGGATTGATCGCTTTGTAGGGGTCTGAAAACTGCTCCTTGGTGCCAAGGTCGACAGCCTTCGTCGGAATCGTGATGCCTTTTTCGGCGATAAAGATGCGCACACGGCGAGCGTTGGGAGAGCCCTTTGATTCGTAAAGGATGGGTGCTTCGATGGTCATTTGGGAGATCCTTTTTGATTCGTAGATCGAAAGATACAGGGGATTTTTGCTATCCTGAGCGCAACAAAGGCGACACTGTAAGGCATCAGTCGTTACTTGTGTTGCCGATTGAGGATCTGATGGTCGTCGGGTTCGCCGTCCCCGGCCTCGTCGAGGACCTATGTGCAGGAGCGTTGGCCACTCTGGCTCCGAAGATCAGTGTTGCGCACAATCGGTACTTGCGTCGAGCCGTGAGTTGGCAGGCCATCCCTTGGGAGACACCGATGTCCACGAGTTCCAAGCCTGCAGCACTCGTCACAAACTGTACCGGTTATGCCGGGCCTCCGACGGTGGATGCTCTTGGCGAAGCGGGATTTCGAGTCCTCGTTCGCCCAGGCGAAATCGGCGAACTAATAAGGTTCCTCGCGACCACACAGGCCCGCTTCCTCACCGGCGCGATCATCGACTTCAACGGAGCCTGGCCGGGCAATCAGGTTCGTCCGACGTAGAACGCTTTGACCGATCCAACGCTCAAGTGCCGGAGAAGTCCTCGACGCGCAAAGCCTGTCTGCAAAAGGCGGCCTTCTAATGGGGAGCCGACTCCATTAGTTCGTCGACCCTCCTTTGCGTCCGCACGGACGGCTCCCTTCCTCAAATCCATGGGCCTGGTATGTGCTCAAGCTCAGGCATTCATTCCGCCATCCACGGTAAGATTCGTTCCGGTAATGTACGTGGCCTCCGGGCCGGCCACGAACGCTACCATTGCGGCGATCTCCTCAGCGCGTCCATAGCGACCGAGTACTGTGGCGGCCTTCTGCGGCACCGCCCACTCACCTGAGGCGGGGTTCAGGTCTGTATCGATTGGACCAGGCTGGACGTTGTTGACCGTGATGCCCCGGCCCCCCAACTCTCTGGACAGCGCCTGGGTGAACATCCTGACGGCTGCCTTCGTGGCTGCGTAGGGCACCAGCCCGGGCGCAATCGCACGCTCGCCCACCGCCGAACCGATCATGATGATGCGGCCACCATCGCTCAGGTGCTTCAGCGCAGCCTTGGTCGTAGCGAATACGCCGCGAATGTTGATGTCGATCACTTTATCCATCTCCTCCAGCGTCGTGTCTTCGAACGGTTTCGGAATTGCTGTGCCAGCATTGTTCACCAGCACATCCAGCCGACCGAAGGTCGCAACAGTTTTTTCGACTGCAGCCTCGACAGCTTTGACGTCAGTAGCGTCCGCCTGGATCGCGATAGCCTTTCCGCCATTGAGTTCAATCTCTTTGACCACGGCCGAAGCCGCGCTGGCGTCCTTCGCATATGTGAAGGCCACGCTCGCTCCGTCTGCGGCCAGACGTTTCGTGATTGCCGCACCGATGCCGCGTGAACCGCCGGTAACGAGTGCCACCTTCTGGGCTAACTTAGACATGTGATTTCCTAAAATTTCCGTGAGCGATTCACCGCTTCACCGATTCGGTTAATGATTCATTGACTGTTATCGCTGCCCGGAGCATTTCAAAAAAGCCGGAACCTTCTCGGCTCCGCCCCGCCATGAAGAGCGGCGATGACCACGTTCGCACGCTTCCCGGCGCCGACTGCAGTGCGGCCTTAGCTCGCGAGGGTTTCTGCAGTCAGACAAAGAACTCAATTGCGTCACCCGTGATCTAGGGTGGCGTAACGACTATAGGTTCCGTGGAGAGGTGTGACAAAGACCTTCTAGGCAGGGAGGCATGCCTCTCGGGCATAACATTGAAGCCGTGTAACCGTGGTGGCACCGCGCCGGAGTCGGTCGCGATATCTTGCGGTGCTTGCCCCCGGCGAGCGGAGTCGCAGCGGCGCTTCAAAAATCACAACATCCGAGCTTCGCTGTCTACACCCGCCTTTAATCTCCAGCCTGAAGACCGAGGTCTTCAGGCCACGCCGTGGATAACCAGCACGGCAATGTCAATCTTGCCCGTGGTCGGCGGGAGCGTGATCAGCATCGAGGAAAGAGCCTTCAATGCAATCGACAACGTGGTGGCTTTCTTTCGACCGCGCGGTCGGCATTGGTGCGACTGAAATCCACATCAACGTCAGGGCAATTGGCATCAACTGCGCCGAATCGTATTGCACCGTACGACACGGCGTCTGAACCTGACAGACCTCTTCCGTCACGTGGCCAAGGGCCGATTTGCCTCGCACACGCCACGAAGCTTTCATCGACTTTAACAAGCAGAATTTGCAGATCTAGCGCCGCAGGCCGTGGTATCACATGCGGCACCACACGAAAGTCCATGGGCAGCCGTGCTTTGCGATCGCACGACTGCCTTCCGAGCCTGGTACATTGCACGGAGACGCCTGAATTGCGAGGCCCTCAAGCTCCATCAATGCCGAAAATCAAATGCGATTCCCGTTCAGCGCGCACCGTACTGGGTGCCCTGAAACAAATCCGGGTGTTCGCGCGGTGGGGCGCGCCAGTATGACGGTGCCGCCGTCACCTTAGCGCCTAACTGAGCCGCCGCATGCCAGCCCCAGCGGGGGTTGTACAGGACGGCGCGCGCCATTGCGACGAAGTCCGCCTGGCCGTTCGAGATTACTTCTTCAGCCTGCTGGGGATCCGTGATCAAACCAACTGCGATGGTTGCAACCTGGGCTCTATCGCGGATGGCGTGGGCGAACGGCACCTGATAGCCTGGGCCGATGGCAATTTTCTGCCGTGGCGAAATACCCCCGGAAGATACTGAGATCCAGTCGACGCCACGCTGCTTAAGTGCTTGCGCGAAGGCAATCGTCTGTTCCAGATCCCAGCCTTCGTCTACCCAGTCGGTGGCAGAGACCTTGACCCCCAGTGGCATTCCCGAGGGCAAAACAGCGCGTACGGCGTCGTAGACCTCTAACGGGAAGCGCATGCGATTTTCCAATGAACCGCCGTACTCGTCGCTCCGCTGGTTCGAAATAGGCGAGAGAAACTCATGCAGCAGGTAGCCATGTGCTGCATGCAATTCGAGGCCATTTACGCCGAGCCGTATGGCACGCTGCGCCGATGCAACGAAGGCTTCGCGTATTCGCACCATGCCAGCCCGGTCCAATGCTACCGGCGGGATTTCACCGTCGATCTGCGACAGCGCCGACGGAGCGTATGTATGCCAGCCGCCGTGCGCTGGCAGGATTTGCTGGCCGCCTTTCCATGGCACTTCGCTGGATGCTTTGCGTCCAGCGTGGCCCAGTTGCAGGATTACGGAGGCCGACGAGTACTCGTGGATGGCATCGATGGACGGCTTTAACGCTGCCTCGGTGACGTCATCCCACAAGCCAAGATCGCCGGGTGTGATCCGGCCTTCCGGTTCGACAGCTGTTGCCTCGATGAACAGTAGCTGAGCACCAGACGAGGTGAGGCTACCGTAGTGAATCAGATGCCAAGACGTGGCGCAGCCGTCTTTGGCAACGTATTGGCACATGGGAGAAATTGCTATACGGTTCGACGGCTTCAACTGGCGCAGGGCGGTGGATGTAAAAAGCTTGCTCATGATGTGTTCCGTTATGCTGCTACAGAGTCGTTGCTATAAAACGGATAGTCGGTGTAGCCGACCTCGGACCCGCCAAAGAAAGTGGGACGGTCATATGAGTTCAGTGGCAGGTTGCGTCGCAGACGTTCGGGCAGATCGGGATTGGCGATGAAGTCGCGGCCAAAAGCAACCAGGTCAGCGTCGCCCGCCTGAAGGACTGCTTCGGCCGTATGACCCTTGAAGCCGCCGGCGGCGATAATGACACCCTTGTAGTGTTTGCGGATCAGCTGTGCGGCGACAGGGTTCTGGTCCTTGCTCTCATCATCGACGTTGCCGAATACGCGTGGCTCGATAAGGTGCAGGTAGGCCAGGTTCAGTTTCGCCAGTTCTTGCGCCACATAGGTGAAGAGACCTTCCGGATTGCTGTCGGACATATCGCCCCAAGTGCCGCTGGGTCCGAGGCGCACGGCCACGCGTTCGCTGCCCCAGACAGAACTGACGGCCTTGATGACGTCGATCAGGAAGCGCGCTCGGTTTTCGAACGAGCCGCCATAGATATCGGTGCGCTTGTTGCTGCCGTCCTGCAGGAACTGATCGAACAGGTAGCCATTGGCGGCATGCAATTCAACGCCATCGAAGCCAGCCTCTTTGGCGCGAATCGCAGCAGTCCGGAAGCTCTCGACGAGATTCGCGATTTCGGGGATTGTCAGCGGACGGCTGGGCGTGTTCGGAACCCAGCCCGATTCCGTGTAGGCGGCACCACCATGCGGCACGGCCGAAGGCGACACAGGCTGCGCACCCCCCGGTTGCAGCTGGCTGTTGGACTGTCGCCCGGCGTGATAGATCTGCGCAAAGATACGGCCACCGTTGGCGTGCACGGCGTCGGTCACCAGTTTCCAACCGGTGGTCTGGCTGTCGTCGTAGAGACCGGGCGCACCGAGGTAGCCGTTGCCGTTGGGCGCCGCGATGGAACATTCGCTGATGAGGAGGCCACCCTCGGAAGCGCGTTGGGCATAGTACTCGGCCATTAACGGGCCGGGCCTTGCACCTTTTTCGGCGCGCATACGAGTGAGCGGTGCCAGCACAACGCGATGGGATAATTCGTAAGGACCGACTTTAACGGGGGAATGAAGTTTTGACATTGTTTCCTTTCTGCCATTCAAATAGGATATCGAGCTCAGCGGGGCGTGAGCTCGTTTTCGTTTCCCGCTGCAATCAGCATGAGTGTAGTGATCTCTACTTCGTAGAAAAATAGTCTGCTCTTCACAACATATCGGACATTTATGTCCGAATCCGGCACAGGGCAGGAAGGGGAGCGTGTGTCGAAGTGTCGGAGCGGGAGATCGCGAACGGTGCGGTATCGCCTTGCGGAAATATCGAGGCGCCAACGAATTGGCCAGGACTGCCACTCTCGCGCTCAAGGCGGAGTCGTTCCCGGGAACCATCCATACGCATTCATGCGAACAGGTTTCATACTTCGGAGTTGATGGCCTGCTGCGACGCCATGATTACACCGTGGGCGGAGCTACCGGTGCAAACTATGCATCTAATCGGGACTGCGATGGCATTATGATACCAATGACTCGACGCGTATTCGCGCGTGATTCTGATGGTCAGAAGATTGACGAGCCTTTGCTGGTTGCCATCGACATTGCCACGGTTTCCAGCTTGTGAGCGAATCAAACGCTGTCGAGCCAGGACGGTCTGGTGGCGCGATTCTGCTGCGACGGGAAGGGGCGCGCTCGCTCGAGGCGCGTCAACGGGCTGACACCGATTGTCCGACGCTTACCTGAA
The DNA here is from genome assembly GCF_050436625.1 of Paraburkholderia sp. GAS334. NCBI lineage: Bacteria > Pseudomonadati > Pseudomonadota > Betaproteobacteria > Burkholderiales > Burkholderiaceae > Paraburkholderia > Paraburkholderia sp. GAS334. The sequence continues at coordinate 170,326 of NZ_JBNDMO010000012.1, forward strand.
GTCCCTGGAGTGCGTCATCCGGTCAGTGGGTGTGGCACAAGCATGTGTTTTAAGAGAACGTCCCTCGAACCGTACTGAAACTTACTGCTGGTCTTGGGCAATTCTGTTCGTTACTACAACCGATCGACACAAGGAGACATCATTGAACGATATTTTGACAACCAACGAATCGGGCGTGCTAATCGTCACGTTTAACCGTCCAGAAAAGAAGAATTCGTTGACCGGAGCGATGTACGAGATGCTTGCCAGCACGCTAGGTGAGGCGGCAAGCGACGGGCAGATTCGAGCGGTCGTGTTGACGGGCAACGAGCAGATGTTTTCCGCAGGTTATGACGTTGGTGAGTTCGTGAAGAATCCTCCCGTGACTGGTGATGCTCCAGTTTGGCAGTTTCTGCGTGCCCTCAATGAATTCCCAAAGCCAGTGATTGGTGCTGTATGCGGTATCGCGGTGGGAATTGGCGTGACCATGTTGTTACATTGCGATCTTATCTTCGCAGGTGACAATGCGAAATTCAGTTTGCCGTTCGTTAGTCTTGGGGTCTGTCCTGAGGCTGCCTCTAGCTTGCTGTTGCCCCGCCTGGCAGGTTATCAGCGTGCGGCGCGTATGTTATTGACCGGCGATCCTTTCGACGCGCGTTCGGCACAGGAAGTGGGACTCGTGAATCAGATCTTGCCGGCGACCGAGACGTACGCTTTCGCGCTGTCTGAGGCTAAGAAACTGGTCGCGAAACCGCTTTCTGCCATCGTTGAAACCAAGCGCCTGATGAAGATGAGCGAACGGGCTGCTGTTGAGGCTCGGATGACCGAAGAAATTGCAGTGTTTGATCGAATGGTTACTGGGGGTGCCGCGAAAGAGGCTTTCGCAGCATTCGGTGAAAAGCGCAAGCCTGATTTCAGCCAATTCTGAAATAAGCGCGCCAGTGTCAGGCCGCCGATGACTTGCCGTCCTATACTGGCGTGCTTGCTTTATGAGCGATCCCGAAGATCAGTACGCCAACATCCTTTTCCAAAATGCCCCGAGGTGTCCCGCGGCCGATAGGACGGCATCCGATATTTCGTGCGCATGTCGCTCCAAGCCTCACGCGGCTCCGGTTCTTTGCCTTGATGTCGTTAAATCATCCGAATCTCGGTGCGTGGCCACGGATAGCACGACCTTTCGCATTATCGACAGTGCGAGCGATGCATGGTAGCCCTGTCGACAATTGCTGGAAGAGGGGGCGGCTGTAACCCGGCGCGAACAGAGGCCGATTCGCCTGTTGCCTTACCGACATCAACTTCGCACGATAGCGTCAGAACACGTAATTTGCAAAGTGCGAATACGCAGGGAAAGGCGTTAGTGCATCACGGGAAAAATCGAATTCGTCTAAATATCGGTCTGTACCCAATTGTATGGAGCGCACGGACTGCAAGCCACGTCATCGCGCGACGTCTCGGAGCGCGTCGCTGACGAAGTCCAGTCGATCCTGGCCGAAAAACATCTCGCCGCCGACAAAGAATGACGGACATCCAAAAACGCCTCTGCTGATGGCATCTTCCGTGTTCGTGCGAAGACGCGCCTTGACCTCAGGGGAGGCAACCATTTTAAGGAAATCGTTCGCGTCGAATCCAGCGTCCGATAGGACCGTGGTCAGCGTGGCAGGATCGTTTAGGTTCTGTGGTTTTTCCCACATCGCCGAAAAGACTGTTCGGACATAGCGGTCGAAAAGCGGACTGTTCTGGTAAGCGACGGCGCCGCGTTGGAGCGTGAGCGTGTTAACCGGGAAGAACGGGTTGAATTCAAACGGTACGTTCCATTTCCTTGCCCACTGCTGCAAGTCTCTGCGCATCCAATCTGCCTTTTGCGATATGTCCATCGGCGATGTATTGCCAAGTGACTTGAAGATGCCACCCAGCAGCACGGGCCTCCAGTCGATGGCGACTCCGGCGTCCCTGGCGATAGCGGGAAGCATGCGTGAAGCGAGGTAAGTCGGCGGGCTGCCGAAATCGAAATAAAACTGAATTGCAGGGAGCATGTAGTTGTCTCTCGGTGAGCGTGACGAAGTCATCGCAGTCCCCTATGGACCCGGAAATCCATTCTAAAACAGCTCTACGGTATGCGATCGGATTTGCAGGCGCCGTAACCGCCGACGACTATGCGCGGACTTGACGCAGAAAGGACAGGAGCGACCATGACGAAATGATCGCGCGGCGACGTCAGGTAAAGCGGTTGGGTCATTCAGCATCATGGCCGAATGGATGAAATGCTAAAGGTTCCTCCGCGGCACAGGTTTTCGCAGTGAACAAGTCATCGACAATACGCCGCCCCGCGCTATAGCCGCCCATGAGTGCGTCGACTTCGCTGAAATATGGCTTGCCAGGATATTCCCCGAAACGAAGCGGGGAGAAGACAGCGACAGCGGAAGCAGCCCTGCGGATCCTCACGATTGCCGCATACCCCCTCCTGGCGGTTGCGCTCAGGCCGGTTTTCCAACTGTAGTCAGTCTCAACAGCTACTTCGATGTCGAATCCCTGGTAGTGGTAAGTGCGGTTCATGGGGTCATCCGATATACTTACTGCAACATCCGCGGTGGGTCGTCCGGTTCCAAAGTGCTGGTGTCCCGGAACAAAAGCTGCATGATTTCACGAGTAGGACGCGCCGGCGGAAATCGTCCCTCGCCGCGCCATGCCCATAGGACGGCGTGGCACTTCTATCTTGATTTTCGTTCAGGCTGCGACCGACAGCGAACGCGACGCGTATGGGACACGCAAGCCGGCAGTTTCGAGCAACGGCATGATTTCGGCGTTCCACACTTCCATGCCAGCCTTATAGTCCAGCCAACTCAAACAAACGCCATCCATACCTGCGTCCGAAAGCATCTCCATGTGTTCGACAATCATCTCGGCGGTCCCCACAAGTGGGAAGCCAGCCCAGCCACCCTTAAAGTGGTAACGGAAGTTTTCTGCCTGTTCCAGCGTCATGACGCCGGTCTGAATCCCGAGTTCCTTGATGATGTTTGCGCAGGCCTCGTCGTCGCCGAATTCGGTGACGTAGCGGTCAACATACTTCCGCGCATCGGAAAGGGTTTCGGCGACAGATACATACGAATAACACCACACCTTCAGGTCGCGGCCGAACTCATTGCGAGCCAAGTCTTTGTACTTCTTGATCTGCGCGGCGACCGCACCCGGTTCATGAGAGCCGAGAATGATAAATGCGGAGTCGCAGTGCTGTGCGCAGAATCGCATGCCGCGTGGCGAGCCCCCAGCATTGATCAGAAAGGGCCTGTTCAGCGGCTTCGGCTCCGAGAAAGCCTGTTCAAGGTTGAAGTGATCAGTCTTGTAGTCGAAGTATCCCTTGTGCGTCCACGCCTTCTGCATGATTCTAATCCACTCGTCCGCGTAATCGTAGCGGTCGTCATGGTCCATCATTTTGCCGCCGAACATCCGCATTTCCGGTCCGAACCACCCGCAGATGATGTTGAGGCCAAAGCGTCCATTGCTGATGTGATCGATGGTCGTTGCCTGCTTGGCCGCCATCAACGGGTGGACGGTAGGCACGTGAGAAGTAGTGACGCAGGCAATCTGGTCGGTGATGGCCGCGACGCCTGCCGCCCATGTGTACGTTTCGAAGCTGGTACCGCCGAAGTTACTTTCTCCGCCGAACCCGCGCCAGCGGCCGATGGGAATCATCGCTTCGAAGCCGGCCTGGTCGGCGGCACGGACGATAGCCGCGCTTCGCGGCCAGTCGTCGGCCAGGTGGACCTCAGGCGCCATGGTAATTGCGGTACCACCGTGCGCATTGAGCGCGAAAACACCCAGCTTCAATTTGTTGGGCGAGCTGACCATCGGGTTAGCGGAGACCTGCTTTTCGGATTTCGTCGTCATGTCTACCTCCGTATTGATATAGATCGCTATTAGAAGATGTCATAGCTCAGTGGGCGTCTTTTTCGACATGGTCTTTTGTTTCATGTCGCGGCAATTTTGTATTGATCCGCGTGAAATACACTTAAGCGTTGATCGCGTGCTCCAAATCAGAGATCCGCTTGCTCACAGCCCCGATAGGGAGGCTGCTGAATCGGGCAGAGTTGCTGATGCTTCCCGTTTTGACCACTAACGTGTAGGGCGAGAGCGTTGCAAAGTCCATTCAATGTGGTTTCGTATGGAGTCAGCCACTGACCGCAGAACCACAAGATTTGCGATGCGCCGCATATTGCCACGAGACACCTCGCTCAATTCGTCCCTGACACCGTCGATGCGGCTTCTATACTGCGGCTGGACGCAATCGTCGTGGCTAGCGTCTTCAGGCTGTGCGTAAACTCAAACAGTCGTACTTCCCGCTTCCGGAAGAAGAAAGGTCCATAGCAGGCGGTAGTCAATGATTGACCGGAACTACGGCACAGACCCGGGAGCGGCCCCTCCAAACGCGGCTGCGTTTCCCGAAGAGATTGAGTAGGGCAGCACGCTCATGCAGGTATTCAGTGCTCAGTGTTTCCTACCACACATTCATTGGTTCTACTGCCTTCCGTACGTATATGGAACGCGTCTTCGGCTGTCGCTCCTCAAAGCCGAACGCCTCTCAGGTGAGCCCTATCTCTCTATGGGATCTTGCCTTCAGAATTCAGGCATTCGGCTTAACAGTAAACCTTTTATCGCCATGCGATTCAGCGAGGTATTATAAGTATGGACATCCGTATTGAAATGTCAAGAGATGCTCAATGCAGCGTCAGCGACAGTCCGACCTCTGCTGGCGAGTTACGGCGGTGAATGACGTTTCGCACGACCCCCAAACTGATTTCTTGCGAACTTTTCAGAAATAATTTTGAGTGGGGCCGCCGATGCAAAGGCATTGTTGCAGGGCTCGAATTGCTGGATCGTCGATAGCTTTGTGGCCTGGAGCAGTGGATCTACCTGAACCGTGTTGTTGTTTGCGCGCGCGCCGTCCAGTGCGCTGGGGTCCCTTGCTGGATCCTGCTGACGGGTTGGGCCACGACGACGGATCTTGTGGTCGGATGCGCTGAGGCCATCAATCTTTGCTGCGCTGCATCGTTGCTGTAACGAGTACCGGGGCGGCAGCTGTCTGGGCCAGTTCATCGTTCGACCAGCCACCGCCAAGCGCATGCAGGAGTTGCACATTTGCACTCAGCTGGCGCGTCTGGATGTCGAGCACGCTGCGCGCTGCGTCCAAGGCGGCGGTCTGTGCCTGCACGACATCAAGGTAGCCCACTGTGCCTTGCGAGTATCGACGCAGGGCGAGGCCGGTTGAGTAGTGCGCTGCGTTCGCTGCGTCCCGCTGCTGGCTGAGCGCTGTACCGAGGTACGACAGCAAGGCCAGATTGTCTTCAACCTGCTGGAAGGCCGATAGCACCACGCTGCGATAACGTTCTCCGGCTTCCTCAGTCGCGGCCTTGGCGGCATCGAGTTGCGCATGACGATATCCACCGTCGAAGATGTATTGCACGAGCTGCGGTCCGACTGCCCAGAACAGGTTCGGCGCGCTAAGCAGCCCAGCGTAGGCTGCGCTTTGCACGCCGCCCTGCATGCTGAGCGTGATGTCCGGAAAGTACGCTGCGCGAGCGACGCCAATTTTTGCATTGGCCTCGGCAACCCGGCGCTCCGCTGCGGCGACGTCGGGGCGCCGCTGAAGCAATGTCGAGGGCAACCCGGCCGGAATGGCCGGCAGCACAATGGAAGTGGTCTGCTGCGGCAGGTTGAACTCTGACGCCGAAGTACCGACCAGGACGGCGATCGCGTGTTCGGTGAGCGCGCGTTGTGCGAGGTTTTGCGACCGCAGCGACTGCGCAGACGAGAGCTGGGTTTGCGCCCGCGAAACGTCAAGGCCCGACACGATGCCGCTGTCATGCAAGGTCTGCGTGAGTTGCAATGCCTTCGAATATGCTGCCACAGTCTGGTCCAACAGCGCAGTCTGCTGGTCGAGGCCACGCAGGCGGATATAACTGTCCGCCAGTGTTACTTCCAGGCTCAGTCTTACCGACGCCAGGTCTGCCTTGGTTGCCTGCGCTTCGTCCTTGCCGGCGACTACTGAATCGCGTACCCGGCCCCAGAGATCCACGTCGTAATTGATTTGAGCGCCGAGCGTGACGGAGTTGTAGTCATCCGGGCCACCCACGCGTAGGGGGCGGTGGTCAGACTGGTGATCGCGCTGCGCCACGGCGCTCCCGCTGACAGTTGGGTAAAGCGCGGACTCGGACCGTGCGACGAAGGCTTGCGCTTGCGCATAGTGCGCATAGGCGGCGCGCAAATCAGTGTTGCTTGCCAACAGACGCGCTTCGAGATCGTCGAGCTGTGCGTCGCCGTATATTTTCCACCAGCCATTGCGATCTATCCGGTCCGCGGGCTGCGCGTCGGTCCACGGGCCAACGGTCTTGTATTGCGCGGCGATCGGCGTGGACGGGACCTGGTATTGTGGCGCGAGCGAGCAGGCGGACAACGCGACTACGCTCGCCAGCAGCGCCGGAAGTCCATATTTAACCATGTGCGGTTGTCTTCCTGGGAGTCGAGGCTGCAACTTGCACGCTGTCGCCGTCGACGAGTCCATCGGGCGGCGTATCGATTACGCGATCGGATGCGGCGAGCCCCGCGCCGATCTCCACTGAGTCACCCAGATCGCGGCTGATTTGAACCGGTTTGAACCGCACGCGGTCGTTTGCGTCAAGCGTGGCGATCACCGCGCCGCGGCTGTCGAAGACGAGTGCGCTTGCCGGCACCCGCAGCGTGTCAGGGGAGGCTGGCAAGATGAACCTCAGACTGGCGAAACCCCCTGGCAACAGCTTGCGGTCGGAGCTGTCAACGAGCAACTGGATCAGCGTTGTACCTGAAGTCGAATTGACTGCGTCCGCCGCAGCCACTGCGCGCGCGGTGAACTTCTGGTCAGGGTACTCCGGTACGGTCAGCGTCGCGGTTGTCCCTTTGCGGATTGCCGGCGCATAGGTCTGCGGCACCTGGACATATACGCGCAGCTGCTTGACCTCCGAGACCGCGAACAGCTCTTGCCCCAAGCCGCCACTGCCGGCATTGACCAGGGCGCCGACATCGATATCGCGAGCGGTCACTACGCCGTCGAACGGCGCGACGATCCGCGCGAAGGCCTTGGTCGCAAGGAGGCGATCGACGTTGGCCTTCGCGGCCACTGTGATCGCCTCCTTTGCCGTGTAGTCAGCGGTGCGCTGATCGACATCCTGCTGAGCGACGGAATCTGTGCCTCTCAGCGCTTCCCAGCGCTTCGCCGTTGCGCCGGCCACGAGCGCATTGGCTCGCGTGCTTTGCAAATCGGCGCGCGCCTGAAGCAATTGCTGGTCGAGTTCGGGGGTTTCGATTTCAGCGAGCACCTGGCCCGCTTTGACCGATGTGCCGATATCGACATTCCATGATTTCACGTAACCGCTCACCTGCGCGAAAATCCGCGCCCGAGTATACGCTTCGAGACGGCCGGGCAGTTGCAGCGACGGACCGTTGACATCGCGTACCGGCTTGATCAGATTGACCGTCAGCACGGCTTGGGTATCGGTCCAGGTTTTAAGCTTGCGGGCGTCGATCATCCGCAATGTGAGGCCGGCAATGACAATGCCTAAGATGACAACGAGACCGAGCAGACCGACCACTAGAAGGGGGCGGCGCGACGGCGGACTGGTGGGAAAAGCGGAATCAGACGGCATGGTCAGGACTTCCCGAGACGGATGCTTGGGTAGATGCGCGATTGGGGCGCGCATGAGCGATACAGAAAAAGGCAGGGACGAGGAATAACGATGCTGTGGTCGCGAACAGTAGACCACCGATCACAGCGCGACCGAGCGGCGCATTTTGCTCGCCGCCTTCGCCGAGGGCGAGAGCCATTGGCGCCATGCCGATAATCATCGATAGTGCGGTCATCAGCACCGGGCGAAAGCGCGTAAAGCCTGCTTCAAGTGCAGCTCTGAACGCGTCGCCGTGCACGGCGAGACGTTCACGGCAGAAGCTCACAACGAGAATCGAATTGGCCGTCGCCACTCCCATGCACATGATTGCGCCAGTGAGCGCTGGCACGGAGAGGGTGGTGTGGGTCGCGAAAAGCATCCAGACGATCCCGGCCAACGCGGCCGGCAATGCGGTGACGATTACGAATGGATCGACCCACGACTGGAAATTGACCACGATCAGCAGGTAGATCAACACCACTGCACCAAGCAGGCCGAACAACATACCGGCAAATGCGCTGTTCATCGTCTGTACCTGGCCGAGCAGTGCGATTGTGGAACCCTTCGACAAAGCGCCGGTGTTCTTTTGCACGATACGCTGAATATCGGCTGCCACCGCGCCGAGGTTGCGGTCTTGGGTGGTCGCGAATATCTCGACTACTGGCTGAATATTGTACTGGGTCACCACCTCGTTGCTGCTGGTGCGTTCGACCGTTGCGAGACCGCCGAGGATCTGCGACGTGCGCCCGTCGCTTGCGGTAATAGGAAGGTTCTGCAGTGCAGTGAGGGAGTCCAGCTTGTATTGCGGCGTTTGCATGACAATCGGATAGGACACGCCGTTTGCGGTGTTCAGCCAGAACGTGGGTGCAACCTGGCTCGAACCCGCGAGGCTTACCACCATGCTGTTTGTGACGTCGCGCTCGGTGATGCCGAGGAGTTGTGCACGCGTACGGTCGACGTCGACATTAAAGGTCGGGTTGCTGTGCGACTGTGCGATCCGCGCATCAACCACGCCGGGCACGGCGCGGACTTCACGCAAAAGACGATTTGCAAACGCGTAGTTGGCGCTCAGGTTGTTGCCGCGAATCTGCAGGTCGATAGGTGCCGGTGAGCCGAAGTTCAGGATTTGACTAATGATGTCGGCGGGCGGGAAAGAGAACGTGACGCCCGGGAATTCGCGCGGCAACCTTTCTCGCATTAGACGCACGTACTCGTCGGTCGGACGATGGCCTTCATTCAGTGCGATCTGGATGTCACCGTCTTGCGACCCGACCGTGCCGGTATTGTTGTACGCGGTATTAATTCCGCTGACTGGCAGACCCATGTTATCGACCACGGCGCCGAGATCCGTCGGCGGGATGATCTGGCGGATCCCGCGTTCGACATCCGCAAAAATCTGCGCGGTCTTTTCAACGCGGACACCGACCGGTGCGCGCACGTGCATCAGGATTTGCCCGGCATCGACCGAAGGGAAGAAATCGCGGCCGAGGAATGGCACGAGCGCGAAGGAGAGGGCGACAAAACCGAGGAAGCCGATGACAAACCGACGCCGGTGAGTCAGCGCGAGTTCCAGCAACTCGCGGTAGACGTCGCGAACTCTTTCAAACCGCGCCTCGAAGCCACGCAGGAAACGGCCGAGCGGACCGGGATGCGTTGCCTGCTCGGCGTTCTCGTGTTGCAAATGCTGTTTGAGCAGGTATTTGGCCATGGTTGGCACGAGGGTTCTTGACAGGATGAACGACGAGATCATCGCGAAGATGACTGCCTCTGCCATCGGAACGAACAGGAATCGTGCGACGCCGTTCAGGAAGAACATCGGCACGAAGACGATGCAGATACACATTAGCGATACGAAGGCCGGCGCGACGATCTGCTCGGCGCCATCGAGAATCGCCGTCTCGACCTCCTTGCCCTGCTCGAGGTGCCAGTTGATATTTTCGATCGTTACCGTCGCATCGTCGACGAGAATCCCCACTGCTAGAGCGAGCCCGCCGAGCGTCATGATGTTCAGAGTCTCGCCCAGCGCGGATAGCGTGGCAATCGAGCCTAGGATAGCCAGTGGAATCGAGGTTGCGATGATGATGGTCGAGCGCCAACTGCCAAGGAACACCAGGATCATCAGGCTCGTCAGTACCGCCGCAATGACGCCCTCGCGTGCCACGCCAGCGATGGCTGCCCGCACGAACAGTGACTGGTCGCCGATCGGCTCGATCTGCAGATTATCTGGCCACGATGCTTTCGCGGCCGCGATCTGCGCCTTGACTCCGGAGATGATTCCCAATGTGGAAGCCGAGCCGTTCTTGAGCACCGACATCAGCACCGAACGGTGGCCGTTGACGTGGACAATATTGGTCTGTGGCGGGCTGCCATCGCGCACATTGGCAATGTCACGAATATAGATAGTCGTGCCGTTGACCGCCCTGACCGGCAGATCACCCAAGGCCTTGATCTGCGACGGCGCATTGTTCAATTGCAGCGTGTACTCGTAGTCACCGATCTTTTCGGTGCCGACCGGCGTGATCAGGTTCTGACCGGCAAGCGCGTTGGCCACATCCTGTGCAGACAAGCCGCGAGCTTGCAGCGCGACCGGATCCACATCAATCTGCACCTGACGTGTCTTGCCGCCAAACGGGTAGGGAATCGACGCACCGGCGACGGTCGTGAGAACAGGACGTATCACATTCAACCCAAGGTCGCCCAGGTTCTGTTCAGACAGGCCCTTGCCGGATAGCGCCAGTTGCAGGATCGGTACCGTCGACGCGTTGTAGTTCAAGATCAGCGGCGGCGTCGTACCGGCAGGCAACTGCCGCAACTGGGTCTGCGCCACGGCGGTCACCTGCGCGTTCGCCGCGCTGATATTCACGCCCGGCTGGAAGAAGATCTTGACGATCCCGAAGCCCGCGATCGATTTCGCCTCAATATGCTCGACGTCGTTCACCGTGGTAGTCAGCGCGCGTTCGAATGGCGATGTAATCCGACCGACCATCTGGTCCGGGGGCAGACCCGTGTACTGCCACACCACACTGATCACCGGGATCTTGATGTCGGGAAAGATATCGGTTGGCGTCCTGATTGCGGACAACGGCCCGATGATGAGGATGACGATCGCCAGTACGACGAATGTATACGGACGCCTTAGGGCAATGCGGACTAGGCCGAGCATAAGCTTTCCAAGGCTTGAGATAGAACGTAAAAGTGTCCCGGCGTGAACTGGCGGTGTATACAACGAACATCGCCCACGGTCTTTTGCGTCATACGAGAAATTGACGAGGCTGTGCTAGATGACATATTTGCCAACCGTAGATTTCTGTGTAGCGCTTAGTATCGAATTCATTTCGTGATGGTCGCGTTGCTGCGTAGGATCAGTCAAAAGCTTACATACGTCATTCAATTGAATGGCGCAGAGAACACTTCCAACCGGGTTCATTGCGTTGAGATGGATGTACGCGTTCGTCGAAGAAAGGGCAGGGTGAATGCAAACACCGCGTGGCAGTCTTACCGGTGGGTAACATCAAGTGGGCGACTGGACGCCAACCAACCCAGTTCGATGCTGCTTTCGCGTACCCGGCGAACGCCAGCAAATCCTTGGAAAATACAGATGGCTCCCGTTTTCCGTGCAGTCCGGCGAGTCGATGGTGACGATGGAAATGTTTGCGTAGAAGACGTCGAAATACACAATGACCTCATTGATCTATGTTCCATCACGCGCGCAAATATCTACCATCACTTAGCGAAATGAATGCTCCTATCGTCGAACCAGATCAACCATCGATGTCGATGCAATCGACTGTCCAATATACTCGTTCGATCACCATGGATAGTTCTGAAATTATGAAAAGAATAAACGTCAGAAGTGAATAATGCCGTGTGCGTCGGGACGATTTGTGATTTCCAAGATGTGCAACTCTATTTGGGTCCTGCTGGATGTTATGCCAAGCGGCAAGAGCCGTGGCTGGTCATTCAATGCACGTGGTTGACAAGGAAGGTATTTGATAACCATGGATGCATGGTGATGTCGGCGGATCGGCGGTAGGCGGAAAAAGCAGTAGGTGAGGACGTCCTAGGCGCAACTCCCGCCTGCAATACTATATTTCGCGATAAATCGAATTACTTCTCGCATATCGCACAAGCACAAGACGTCATATGTGCGGTAGTTGGAGGCCTTAGTTAGGCGACGTCGATTAGATAACTTGATCAGTAAGTTGATCGAATGACCGCCTGGGCATGGTGGCATTCCAATTAGTCTGAAGTTTTGTAATTCACTGCCGTTATCTATGTGGAATGCAGTTGCTTACAATCCACCTCGCCGGGCAAATATTGCCTGGTCGGTACTATCTATTTGAAGGATGCGCGCACGTATGAAGCTATCTTTCGTCCAGAAGCTCTGGCTCCCACTCGTCCTGAGTCTGCTCTGTCTCGCCGGAATGTCTGTCTTTAGTGCCTACCAGACTCGGGGAATGCGTCTGGATGAGCGCAAGGCCGACCTGCGGCATGCAACGGAAATCGCCCTCGGTGTCGTCAAGAGGTTCGGCGATCAGGCGGCCGCCGGTTCCATGTCAATAGCGGAAGCTCAAGCTCATGCAATGGACAGCATCCGGAACTTGCGCTACGGCCAAAGCGGCTACTTTGTAGTCTTAAATTCGCAGCCGATGGTTTTGATGCATCCGACGCAGCCGGCAGTGAACGGCAAGAACGTCAATGATTTCAGGGACCCGAACGGTGTCTACGTATACAGGGAGTTGGTCGCAGCAGTCAAACGCGATGGCACGGGTTTCGCGACATATGCCTCTCCGAAACCTGGAACCAACGAGACTTTGCCAAAAATCGCCTACTGCATGTCATATCGGCCGTGGGATTGGATTCTCACGACTGGGCTTTATATCGACGACATCGATGAGGCGTTCCGCTCGGCGCTTTATCAGAGTCTCGGTATCCTGGTGGCACTAGCGGGAGCGTTGTCGGCCGTCGTGATGCTTCTTAATCGTGGCATTCTCCGTTCACTGGGCGGCGAGCCGTCATATGCAGCCGGAATCGCCAACCAGATTGCCAGCAATGATTTGACTGCGATGGTGGAGACGGCGCGAGATGACCGCTCAAGCCTGCTGTTTTCAATGAAGCGCATGCAGGAGCAGCTCACGCAAACGATTGGCTCGATTAAGGTTTCTGCCAATTCGATTGCCGCCGCTACACATCAGATTGCCGCCGGCAACCAGGACCTGTCGCAGCGCACTGAAGAGCAGGCTGCATCGCTTGAGGAGACGGCGGCCAGCATGGAACAACTGACTTCCACCGTCACGCAGAACGCGGAAAATGCCCGAGAGGCCAACCAGCTCGCGGCGCAGGCGGCTAACGTAGCTGAACTGGGGGGCGCGGCGGTTTCACGCGTGGTGGAAACTATGGAAGAAATCAACGCCAGTTCGGACAAGGTCGTCGGCATTGTTGGCCTCATAGAGGGTATCGCCTTTCAGACCAATATCCTTGCGCTGAACGCAGCCGTCGAAGCGGCGAGGGCTGGCGAGCAGGGGCGGGGATTTGCAGTTGTGGCCTCGGAAGTACGTTTGCTGGCACAGCGCTCGTCGGCCGCGGCCAAGGAAATCAAGGATCTGATCCATGACTCCGTGGAACGCGTGAGGGCGGGTGCCGGTCACGTGCAGGAGGCCGGCACGAAGATGCGCGAAATTACTCACGAGATTAGGCGCGTGACGAACATCATGGGAGAAATTACTGCCGCTTCGCAAGAACAGAGTAAGGGCATCGGTCAGGTCAATCAGGCTGTCACGCAGATGGACGAAACCACGCAACAGAACGCAGCCCTAGTCGAACAGGCCGCGGCCGCTGCGAGTTCGCTCGAGTCACAAGCGAATGATCTGAAAGCCTCTGTTTCGATGTTCAAACTAGTAGATGTCTAGCATGACGCCAGCGTCATCGAGGTTGTCACACAGAGGCACGCGCAGTAGCCTCGGCGCATGGTAGGGCGTCGGCCACGCCGACCGTCAAGCCGACATTCCGTGGCCCGTTCGTGTGACGCGGGCGGCCGGGGCCCGCGAGTAGGCTAGCTTCGAGAACGGGAATTCGTCTCGCGAACCGGATCATTTCCATATTCGGCCTTCGGACTTCTTTCCGACCTGCTGAGAGTCCTTGTTCGTCGAACGCTCGCAACGGCACTGCAAGAGCAGCATTCTCAAATCGGCCATCATCATCAGACAGTCTCCCCTTCCTGCGGAGCTGGCATCCACTTTCTCGCCGTCAGAAAACCCGCTTCGAGCAATTTCACAATGAGCAATTTATCATTTGATTCCCAACTGTGTTTCCTGCTGAAGATCCGGCATACGCTATTTGCCTTAAGTCGATCGGGCTCGGTACCGTTTGCGGTGAGGTATATCCAGTTCGATTAATGTCGAAATGGTTGTATTGCAGTCTGGAGAGATGAGAGTCGACTACACCTGGCGATGGCCGATCGACTTCACTTGCTCAGTCACGTCGATCACGGAAAGCTGCGGAGAGTGCCACGAAGAATGTGGAAAAAGTCTGACACAGCTGGCCTTTCCCTGTCGGCCACGAAAAACGAATGCTGTCAAGAATGATTCCGCTGAATTCTGTTGTCGAAAATTCTCTAATAAAGGCGCGTGCTCTAAGAGGCGTTAACAAAATGGATTCTTCAGCGTTCGCCAACAGATGATGCAGCAGGCGAGTTTCATGAAGGCTTCGTGGATAAATGCAAGACGTTCGAAGCGGATGCGCAGTCGTCGGAAGTTGTGAAGCCATGAGATGGTTCGCTCGACGACCCAGCGGGTTTTGCCCAGGCCGCTGCCATGAGGCTCACCACGTCGGGCAATTTCAGTCGCGATGCCGGCTGCGTGTAGCGGACGGCGGTATTTGTCGTGATCGTATCCCCGGTCGCCCTGAACGATACGGGGCTTCGAAAGAGGCCGGCCGCGCTTGCCTGCAATGGGCGGAATGGCGTCAACCAGCACGTGAAGCTGGGTGACATCGTGGCGGTTTGCGCCGGTGAGGATTACCGCGAGCGGGATGCCCTGCGCTTCGGTAATGAGGTGGTGCTTTGAACCAGGTCGCGCGCGGTCGGTGGGATTCGGTCCCGTTTTTGACCTGCACCCACCGCGCGGATCGAGGAGGAATCGACGATGACACGGGACCAGTCAATCCGGTCAGCCTCGCGTAGCTTCGCGAGCAGCACTTCGTGCAGCCGGTCCCAGACGCCGGCGGCCTGCCAGTCCCGTAGACGGCGCCAGCAACTCATGCCGCTGCCGCAGCCCATCTCGCGCGGCAGCAGGTCCCAGCGCAGGCCCGTCTGCAGGATGAACAGGATGCCGGTGAGCACGGCCCGGTCATCCAGCGGTTTGCGTCCCGGATACCGCGAGCGGCGGGGTTTGGGCGGAGGCAACAATGGTTCCAGGTTGTGTAAAAACGCGAACCGATGTGGCTCGACGAGTTCGTACCTTCGATCACGGCCATTGGCGGCTGTTTTAGCCCGCTGTATGGTTGGAGGACCTTCGGGCTGGTCAGAATGCGAAGATTCATCGACGAGTTCCAGAAGCGTTCCGGTTCGCCGCCGGCGCACCCGGCTTGATGTAAGGCCTCTCCTCAGGCTCTCATCTTTTGCATCACTACCGCAGTGCCTAAGATCGCCATGACGCGCTTGAGGTTGTATGCGAGCACATGCAGGCTCATCTCGGTGCTGACATGCTCGCGTGTCTTCATCACGAAGTGCGTCGCACCCATCCAGACCTTGAGCGTACCAAATGGATGCTCCACGGTCTGACGGCGTATGCGCATCATCTCCGGCTTCTGGTCGAGTCGCCGCTGCATTGCTTCGACTACACCCTCATGCTCCCAGCGCTTTATCCGGCGGGCCTGTTTGCCGGATGTGCATTGTTTTCTGATTGCGCAGGTAGAGCAAGCCGAACTCG
The DNA here is from genome assembly GCF_050436625.1 of Paraburkholderia sp. GAS334. Taxonomy (NCBI): domain Bacteria; kingdom Pseudomonadati; phylum Pseudomonadota; class Betaproteobacteria; order Burkholderiales; family Burkholderiaceae; genus Paraburkholderia; species Paraburkholderia sp. GAS334. The sequence goes on from NZ_JBNDMO010000012.1 coordinate 185,924, forward strand.
AGTAGCAATGCAGCGTCATGCCATGCTCGATGTTTGTGAAACGCCAGGTGAGCCGCTGTTGGGCTGGGCAACGGTACTCATCATCTTCGGCAACGTAGACGAAGTCCTGCTTGCCGAAGTACCGATCTGCGTTGTTGCCCGATGTCAGTGGTTTGGGAACGAACGCCGTAATGCCCGCCTCATCGCATTGCAGGATTTCCTCGCCCTTGAAGTAGCCCCGATCGGCAACAACGGTCAGATTTTTGATGCCGGTAGCCTCTCGCGCCTGCCCGGCCATGTTCGTCAGCTGGCTGCGATCATTGCCAACATTGGTGACCTCATGTGCCACGATCAGATGAGACGTGTCATCAACGGCCGTCTGAACGTTGTAGCCAACCATCCCTGTTCCCCGACCGCTGGTGGCCATGGAGCGCGCGTCCGGATCAGTCAGCGAGACCTGTCCATCTGGCGACTCGCGCAGCCGCTGCTCCATTGCCTTGAGGTCTTGCATCTGCTGCCTGAGCTTCCTGATCTTGTCGCTGATGCGGCTCGTCTTCGCCTCGGCGACATCGGATTGCGTCCGGTCCGCAGTCTCCATCGCCGCAAGGTAACGCGCGATGCTCTCATCAATCTGCTGCATGCGTGCCCGGACCTTACCACTCGTGAAGTTGCGATCACGATTGTTGACGGCTTTGAACTTGCTGCCGTCAATGGCCACAATCGACTTTGAGAACAGGTCCAGGTTACGGCACAACACGATGAATTGCCGGCATACATTGCGGATCGCTTTGCCGTTGTCACGGCGAAAGTCGGCAATGGTCTTGAAATCCGGTGACAGGCGGCCCGTGAGCCACATGAGCTCGATATTGCGTTGAGTCTCGCGCTCCAGGCGCCGACTCGACTGAATGCGATTGAGATAGCCGTAGATATATATCTTAAGCAGAACGGATGGATGATAAGAAGGCCGCCCTGTTGCAGCTGGCGCAGTTCCGTCAAAGCCGAGATCACGCAGATCAAGTTCATCGACGAAGACATCCACTACACGGACCGGGTTGTCGTCGGCGACATAGTCGTCGAGATACTCGGGTAGCAGAACAGCTTGCCTGCGGTCTTCGCCTTCGACAAATCGCTTCATGTGCCACCCGACCTGAATGCGTTGCTTCAGTTTAGGCGATTGGCGCGCGTTTTCACACAGTCTGGTTCAATGAGAGCCCACAATTCATCATCGAGTATCGGTTTGGCCATGGCCTCCTCGTCACCGAAACAATGATGAGGTTAACAGCAATCGTTGGAAGTTAACAGACCCAATAGATCATTTTGTTAAGGGTTCTAAGTGCCGAATTAACTATGTACGCCGTCAAGTAAACGCTTGCCCGATGGTAGGAGACTTCGTAGCATGCAATTGTGCTCGGCCGACGTGGTCTGCTAGTCGCCGGACAAGGCTGCATCTGACTTCTCCAGTTGGTTCAACTTTTGATGAATAGCCGGGGAATTTCAGCAGTATCAATGCGACGTTAGCTGACAAGGGTACTGCTTGCGTACTGCGTTCACTAAATAAAGGAATCGTTGATGCAATTCATGAAGAGTCTCAGAATGTCGACTCAGCTGATGCTGGGCTTCTCCGCCGTGATCGTTCTGCTGATTGGTCTGGGTGCGTTCAGCCTGTTCCAGATGAACGCGCAAAACGTGCACATCGCTCAACTACGTGATAACTGGCTGCCGGCTGTGCGTAGCAGTCTGCAGATGCAGACTGCGCTTCTGAACATCCGGCTCGGCGAGTACGCCACCGGGGTTGCTCCGTCGCCCGCCGCAGTTCAGACCGCAGACGAGCGGATCAAGATCAGTATCGGTGATTATGAGCGAGCTGCGGCTGAATACGAGAAACGTATAAATGCTCCGGAGGAGAAGGCCGCATTTTCAGACATCCAGACGCTGATGTCACAGTATCTTCAAATTGACCAGCAGGTTCGGACATTGGGCGGGCAAGACAAGCTGGCGGAGGCACTTGAACTCACGCGAGGTCGAGCGCTTGAGCTTCGTTATGGTATCGACAAGGATGTTAAGACCATTGTCGACTTCGACAGCAATGAGGCGAAACGCGAGGGTGCGGCTGCAGACAAGGCCTATTCGCGTTCTGTTGTTCTCGTGATCGGACTGATCGTCGTTTCGGCAGCCGCCGCTTTGATTCTGGCGGTGACTATTGCACGCGGCGTGGCGAGGCAACTCGGTGCAGAGCCGCGTGTCGCCGCAGCACTCGCTAGCGAAATTGCAGCCGGTAATCTGCGTACGGATGTTCGATTGAGACCAGATGATCGCAGTAGTCTGATGTTCTCTTTGGGCGTGATGAAGGACCAACTGACGACGATTGTGCGAGGAATCCAGACCTCCAGTGGATCGATCTCCGTGGCCGCCAGCGAAATAGCGCAAGGTAACGCTGATCTGTCCCAGCGCACCGAGGAGCAAGCCGCATCGTTGGAGGAAACCGCTTCCAGCATGGAAGAGCTGACCAGTACGGTCCGTCATAATGCAGATAATGCAAGGCAGGCAACGACACTTGCCAACACCGCATCGGATAACGCACGGCGCGGCGGTGAAGTGGTTGGTCGTGTTGTCGAGACGATGCAAGAGATATCAGGTAGTTCCGCCAGAATGTCCGAGATCATCGGTGTGATTGAGGGTATCGCGTTCCAGACCAACATCCTGGCACTCAATGCCGCAGTCGAGGCCGCGCGCGCTGGCGAACAGGGGCGGGGCTTCGCTGTCGTGGCCGGCGAGGTGCGCACGCTCGCTCAACGCAGCGCCACTGCTGCGAAGGAAATCAAGGACCTCATTAGCGAGTCGCTGCATCGGGTCGACGCCGGTACGAAACTTGTCGAGGAAGCGGGCAGCACGATTGGTGAAATCGTGGAATCGGTGAAGCGCGTAACCGATATTGTGGGCGAAATCTCATCGGCGTCGGACGAGCAGAGCAGTGGTATCGAGCAGGTCAATACCGCAGTTAGCCAAATGGATCATGTGACGCAGCAGAACGCGGCGCTGGTAGAAGAGGCTTCGGCGGCGGCTCAGTCGTTGGCCCAGCAGTCGCAGGAACTGCGTGATGCGGTGGCAGTCTTCAAAGTAGGTGATACGGGACCATCGGCGTCCAGGTTAATCGCGCCGCCAAGCGAACCGCACCGGTCTGCGCCTGCAGTTCGCAAACTTTCCCGCGCAACGTCGACAAAGATGTTGCCTGTCGCCGCCGCGAATCGGGGCTCTGAGGTCGCGAAAGACTGCGGTGCTGCAGACTGGCAGGCATTCTGAGCGAGGTTGGGAAATGAACGATTCTGACGAATGGCTGAGCCGGATGAGCAGGCTCGTGACCGCCAACACAAAGACAGCGAGCATTCTTGGCGCACGGTCAATGGTACTCGGTAAATTCCTTGACGCAACCCTCCCACAGCTCACGAATTCGCAGCGCGGAGAGATCAGTCGGTCATTTCGGCAGGTCGTTGAAGACTCAGCGTCATTCATGGACGACATGCCTTTGCCTGCCGACTATCACTCGGCAATGTTTGAACTTACCAATGACATCCTCTCCGCCCTCGGTCAGGGGCCAGCTGGGTGAGTTGAGACGAGCCGTATATCGTTGGAGCTGCGTGGCGTACGCTAGGAATTCGTCAGTCGTCCACCAGGCGGCGCTACTTTAATGTCTCACTTGCCTTGACATTCGAACCGTCAGCAAGTGTCTCATTTTGTCTCTCGTGTTCCGGTGCGACAGGCCTCGTAAGTGCCGGGACTTTTAGGCCGACCTCCAATCCGGTCGGCCTCTTTTTCCAGGTGATCATGCTATCGGACACTCGGGGCCGTATTGAGTATCGAACGATAGCCATAGTCACGACGCGAGCAATGTCTTTGGAACGAATCGTTTGGATTTTCCTAGCTCAGATCCTGAGGCGATGAGCCCAGCTTTTCACGTGTCGCCGGTCTGTGCCGAAACTGATCATGCTTTCGGACGAAAAGTGGAGAAGAATCTCGTCATCCGAGGCGAACGGCGTTGCGCCCCGACTCGTTCTTCTGATGCGAAATGATGTCGAATCTTCGGCTGCCGGCGCACAATTTTATGAATTTTTGCACAATACGAAGGAGTTGACGATGGCGTGGTATGTGAACGGATCCAAGCTGGTCAAAGGCGATGGAAACCAGCCTTGGTGGAAGGACGTTTATGGTCCTGCTGACGAGGTTGTGGTGTCAGGGATATATTGCTGTTCGGGCTGCAAGCGGGAGATCACGTCGAGCAAGGGTGATCGGTGGCCGCCGCAGAATCATCACCAGCATGAACCGGGTCAAGGCCCGATTCGTTGGACCTTGAGTGTGAGAACGAATACGCAAGGCGTATCACTGCGAACGTGCCTTAACCGGTGAGTATGCGAATGTGGCGCTTGAGACGCACCGCGTCACCCCTTTCCTGATGCGTGGTGACTATGCCGGGTTGACGTCCTCCCGGCTTTCAGCCTACGGCTGCCACGCAAAGCGCGGGAAGGACGTCTCGTTCACGGGTGCGGACTCAGAAAGAATGCCGAATATTAGCGGTTACTGCGAGCTGACTGCCGTTGGGCAATGCCCCATAAGTACCCGCCAGGGCGTTGTCCACTGTACATAGCCTCGGTCGTCCCACCGAAGTTCTTCAGATAGGCAAGATTGCCAACCGGCGCTGCTCATTTCGAGAGCGTGTAAGACGCCAGTAGTCCGTACTCCGTCGTGTGGTTGGAGAAGGACGAGTTGTTTTTGTAGAGATGGTCGCCCGACACCGTAAGCGCTGAGGTAAACGGAATATCAACACCAGCCTCATAGAGACTCGCACCTTGAGCAGGCTGCCCCACAATTGACTAGAACGATCCCGAACCTGTCACGTCGGCATGGGAGTATCCGAAGCGGGCACGCGCGATTTCGGAGTCGTAGCGTGCGCCGAGTGTCAGCAGCTTGTATTTGGTACCACTTGCAGAACTGGAGCTCTCCTGGTCATTGGTGCTCCCAATATAGATCGAGCTGGAAGAGTAGCGCACACCACGTTGCATACAGAGCCACGGGTGAAGTCGCCGGGCATCTCGAATCGCGGAATTGAAAATCGGGTCACTGGTCGGTTGGCAGGCTACTTGTTCCGCTAGACGATGGTACCCCCTGCTTGCGGGTATCGTAGGCTGCGCTTCCGCTGGTAGCGTTGCCGTACGACGAGGAGGCTGTGTTCCTTTGCGCGGCAACGCGAGCTTCCGCCAACGCGATACCCTCCGGATATTTGTTTCGGTCGTTTCCCGGGATGTAACCAACGCCCTCAAGCTGCACGAGATCCGCGATCACTTCGGCGCGTGTCACTGCTTTAGCGTTCTGCGCGAACGAGAGAACTGGAACTACAAGGCTGGTCGCGACAACAACGCAAGGAATAATCGATTTGAGCATGGCTAAATTCCAACTGGTTTGGTTAAACCGGTGAACGAACCGGTTATTTCTCGGTCCATTCGGACTATGAGACGGAGTCTAGCCGTCGTCGGCGCAGGTAAAAACCCCCTGTCGTGCTAACTCACAATTCGGACAATAGAAACAGTCGGGGGGCGGAGCGTCGCGCTGTTTGTCAAGGAAGTGGCATCGCACGTCTGCCAATCAGTTGTACTCGTCGCATCGAAGCTCAAAGTGCTGTACCTTTCCAAAGTGCGAACGATACGAATCCAGACGGTCACGTGGCTCGACGATGTTGGAAGACCTTCGGAGATAAGCAAGTGTGGCCGATGGCGAACGTACGATGACGGGCACGGCAAAGCAGGCGCAGTGCACACTCAAGTTCAAGCTGGAAGCGATGTGGCTGGTCAATGCCGGATAAAGCGCGGATAGCGGCAGCGACACTAGGCCGAGCTAGGCAGCCACGCGTGAATTCCGACTTTTCCTCGCAGACAGCCCGGGGGGATGGTGGGCTGCCTATCGGCACGCGAGCAGCCGATATGGCGACTTGACAGCGCAGATTTGCAGGCGTTCAACTAAACAGCTGCCGTCGGACCGGTTCCTGAAACCACTGGACGGCGAAATCAATAAACGCGCGCGTACGCAAAGGCAAATGTCGTTGTCCTGGATAGACGACGTAAAGAGGTAAAGCAGGGATTTCCCAATTTTGGCAAACGACCTTTAGTCTACCATCGGACAGATCCTGCGCGACCATATAATATGGCAAACGCGCGGCACCTGCGCCCAGCAGGGCGAATCGATGAATGCCCTGATAGGTATTCACGGTCACAGGGCCTCCGACAGTGACGGAGACGCCATCGCCTTTGCGCGAGAACAGCCAGTGGTTTTTGTCGCCGAAGTGGCTATTCACAAGACAGGGCAGGTGCTCAAGGTCGGCGGGTGAGGTGACGGATTCGTGTGCGCTCAGTAACGACGGTGAAGCTACGATCATTTCCCGAACGACCCCAATTGGCCGAGCAACCAGCGAATTGTCCAGTGATTGCGTCGCACGGAACGCCACATCGAATCTTTCGGCAGTCAGATCTCGGTGAGCCGGACTCATGTCGATAGCCAATTCGATATTTGGATAACGTTGACAGAATGCAAGAAAAAGTTCGGCAGTTACGGTCTCGCCCAGCGACGTGGGTACTGTGACGTGTAGCCTCCCGGACACCTCCGCGCGCGTAGCGGATACGGCACGTTCGGCCTCAACGAGTAATGCCTGCAACTGACTGGCGTATTCCAGATATAACGTTCCTGCTTCGGTCAGGGTAATACGTCTTGTAGTGCGGTGAATGAGTTGAATTCCGAGGTTGGCCTCAAGCTCCGTTAACTGCGCGCTCACATGGGCTTTCGAGCAGCCGAGTCGGGTTGCAGCGCGCGTAATACTATTTTCCGACGCTACAGCGGCGAATATTAGCGCTCGATCTGAGTGGCCTAGCATTGTTTTCATGTGAGAACACACCTTCCACGGATAACGGCTATTTCTCATTTCCCATCGTCCTTATACTTCATTTCGCTGAGTCAGTGGTGACTCTGAGTGAACAGTGAGGTTGGAGATGAGAATCCTTTTGGTTGGCGCTTCGGGCGCAATCGGCAGTGCTGTTGAGAAGGAATTGGGCGCTCGGCACGAAATCGTTCGGGCTGGGCGAAGCAGTGGAGATGTGCGTATCGACATCACTGATGAGGCGAGCATCGCCGATGCATTTGTGAAGGCGGGTCAAGTCGACGCGATTATCTCGGCAGCCGGTGAATTGCATTTTGGGCCGTTGCTTGCCATGACGTCGGAGCAGTTGGCTTTCAGTATCAATGCAAAGTTGCTGGGACAGGTCAATCTGGCCCGCCATGCTGCGAAACATTTGTCGGACGGTGGTTCAGTCACCTTGGTGAGTGGCATTATTGGCGAACAGCCCGTCGTTGGAGGAAGCACGGCAGCGCTCGTTAACAAAGGGCTGGAAGGTTTCGTTCTCGGCGCCTCCATGGAAATGCCTCGAGGCATCCGCATCAACGTCGTAAGCGCTGGGATCGTGGCCGAGACGAAGGACAAATATGCTCCTCTTTTCAACGGATTTGAGCCAGTTTCGGCGCGCCGAGTTGCGGTAGCCTACGTGCGAAGTGTCGAGGGTGCGCAGACAGGGCAGGTATATCGCGTCTTTTAATCTGATGCGATTGAGCTAGAGATCGAAACACTGCGCTCGTTGCTGGCGCGGTGACGACAGGTTAGCTACGACGTCGGGCACTTGCTAGCGCCACAGACGGCGTGGGCGATGTACTCGCACGGCCTCCGCGCACTCGCCGACCTGACGGTACGCATTCGCATCGGCGTCCATGGCGGCCAGCGAGTGAAGAGTCGAATGTGACAGGCGCACGATATGTCGAAGTCCTCTTCGACGCGTATCTGCAGTTCGCTGACCATGCCTGGGCATTGATAGCCGTCGCGCCACCGGGCAGTATCATGCCGTGGAAGCAGCCACGCCGACCCCTTGAGGACGACGGAGTCGCGGCGAAGTTACTGGGTAACCGCTTTCCGATCAGTCATCAAAATTCCGTCGCTGAGAGCGGCGGAGAGCACACCGCTGACTGAAGTTGACCCGGGAAAACGGACACCTATTCTTTTGAAGAGGAGGTGCCGTCATGGGCCAGCATCGGAAGCCGTACCCGGCGGAATTCCGGGCG